>JAPLDY010000065.1 GCA_026391595.1 Bacteroidia bacterium | reverse complement strand
GGAACCATAAAAATTGAAGATGTACTATTTCTCGATATCGAGACTGTTCCTCAAGCTGCATCAGCAGACTTACTTGATGAACCAATACAGGTCCTATGGGATAAAAAGTCTAAATTATTCCGTTCTCCTGAACAGAGTGCAGGTGAGGCCTACGAACGGGCAGGGATCTATGCTGAGTTCGGAAGAATAATCTGTATATCAGTAGGTTATATAAAGGAAAAAAATCCTTTCAGCTTCAGGTTGAAATCATTCTACAATGAGGATGAGAAAGCATTGCTCGCAGAATTTACTGGTATGCTTTCAAAGTTTTGCACCACCAGAAAGGAAGCATTACTCTGTGCACATAACGGCAAGGAATTTGACTTCCCATATATCGCCAGACGTATGATCATTAACAGCCTTGTTATACCTGAGATCATCGACAATGCCGGCAAAAAACCGTGGGAAGTAAAGCTTCTGGATACAATGGATCTATGGAAATTCGGAGATTACAAGAACTATACATCCCTCGACCTGCTTACTTCAATCCTGGGAATTCCCTCGCCAAAGGATGATATCGATGGCAGCATGGTGGCAAAGGTCTACTATGAGGAAAAAGACCTGCACAGGATAATAAAATACTGTGAGAAAGATGTGCTCGCTATTGCCAGGATACTTCTTCGGTTCATGAATCTTCCGGGGATACCTGATGACAGGATCGAATCGGTGACAATATTTTGACCACCCAACTCCCATGAAGGGGGGTCAGATACTCAGCAAACTTAAAAACGCTTCAATTACTTCCTCAGGATTATCAACATGAAGCCAGTGTCCTGCATTTTTGATAACCCTGAATTCTGCAGCTGGAAACAAATTAAGGATTTTCGTGATATCACCAGATGGAAGATAACGGGAATTCTCTCCTTTAAGAAAAATAACCGGGAATCCTGTTACGGGTTCAAAAGATCTTTCTTGACTGATGACACTGTCAAGAATTTTGCTTACGTTTTTGAAAAGGGAAGCATTGTTTATTTTCCATGAAAAACCCCCGTCATAATTTCTCCGGAGATTTTTCAGCATCAATGCGCTAATTTTCCCGGAACTGATCCTGTCGGCAAGCAATTTTTTTATTTCAGCTCTTGAACTGGCTTTTGAGATATCAATTTCCTCAACGATTTTTAGAATTGAAAGGTGCTGATTGTACTCTTCAGAATTGCTGGCCTTTGTTTCGAACGGAGAGATATCTGCTATGATCAGTCCATTAAGTAACTCAGGCCATCTCAATGCGAACAGGGCTGCTGTTTTGCCTCCCATGCTGTGACCGGCCAGAAAGAATTTCCCAGGAATATTTTCCATGGAAAATTCATACAGGTCGTCACTCATCGATTCATAGTCATGCACATCAGAATGTGGCGACTGACCATGGTTCCTCTGGTCGGGAAGGTAAACGGTGAAATGCTTTCCAATGGTTTTTGCAATTGTTACCCAGTTATCTGATGATCCGTATAACCCGTGGAGGATTATAAGAGGAGGACCATCACCATATCTCCTGTAGAACAGTTTCATTTCTCATTAAACTACTAACTGCCGCTTATACATCTGGATTGTATTCTCAAGACCCAGATAAATTGCATCGGAGATAAGCGCATGCCCTATCGACACTTCAAGCAGCCATGGGATATTCCTGTGAAAATATGCAAGATTGTCAAGATTCAGGTCATGACCGGCATTAAGCCCAAGCCCTGCTTCCCTGGCAAGCTCGGCTGCCCTTATAAATGGGGCTATAGCCTCTGCTGCATTAGCACTGAACCCTGAAGCATAAGGCTCGGTGTAAAGTTCTATCCTGTCTGTGCCTGTAACCGCTGCATTCTCTATATTAACCGGGTTCGTATCTACAAAGAGAGATGTTCTTATTCCTTCTTTTTTAAAGGCAGAAACGACATCAGTAAGGAAAGCCCTGTGCTTTAGTGTATCCCAACCTGCATTTGATGTTATTGCATCGTGCCTGTCAGGAACAAGAGTCACCTGATCGGGAATTACCGAAAGTACAAGATCGATAAAACTGTCTGAAGGATTGCCTTCAATGTTTAGTTCGGTCTTAATAACCGTCCTGATTTCGAATACATCCTTATACCTGATATGACGCTCATCAGGGCGCGGGTGAACCGTAATGCCGTCAGCGCCGAAATTCTGGCAGTTGATCGCGGCATTTAGAACGTTGGGGATATTGCCGCCCCTTGCGTTCCTCAGGGTAGCGATCTTGTTTATGTTAACGCTAAGCTTTGTCATAAAATAAATGCGAGGTATATTCGTATTGTAATAGTATTGCAAAATTAGCAGAACTGGCATTTTTTTTATTATTTTAGTTGAAAATTAATATAAATGGTCGCCAACGACTTGATATCCGAGATAATTCCATCGCTGAAAACTTCTGATACAGGGCAGACAGCTCTGAACTGGATGGAAATTTTCAGGATTTCACATCTGCCCATAGTAAATAACCAGGATTTTCTGGGCCTTATCTCTGACACAGATATCTATGACATGAATCAACCTGAGGAACCGATTGGCAATCATGAACTTACATTGTTTAAGCCTTTCGTCACCGATGAGCAGCACCTCTTTGAGGTTATTGGACTTGCAGCACGACTTAAGCTTTCGGTTGTTCCGGTACTTGACAATCACAATCATTATAAAGGTGTAATAACAACAAACGATCTCATAAAACATATTGCGGGAATATCCTCAATGGATCAGCCTGGTGGCATTATCGTCCTTGAAATGGTTGAAAGGGATTATTCACTTACACAGATTGCCCAGATTGTTGAAAGCAATAATATAAGGGTACTGAGCATGTACATTACCTCACCGAAAGATTCAACGAGGCTGGAAGTCACATTGAAGGTCAGCACAACCGACCTTCTTGCACTTATCAAAACGTTCGAGAGGTACAACTATGAAGTAAAAACATGGGTGACTACCAATGATTCCATTGACCGGTTCTATTCAGAGAGGTTTGACCTCCTGATGAAATATTTAAATATGTAAAAAGCTATGCTGCAAAGAGTTGCCATATTCAGCAAGGATAATAATCCAAAAACCAGGGATGGTGTCCAGAAACTGTTGAATGAGCTTTGCAGTCATGGCATACATGTTCTGCTCTTTCAAAATGCAGAAGACCCTAAAACTCCATCCGGAGGGAAAAAGATAGAAAAGTTCAAGGATCTTTCCGATTTATCTGACTTACCGGATATTGTGCTCAGTGTTGGTGGTGACGGTACATTCCTTGAAACAGTCCTCAGGGTTAAAGATTTTGGGATACCTGTTGCAGGAGTCAATACCGGGAGAATGGGATTTCTGGCCAATATACCAGGGGAGGAGATAGGCAAATCAGTTGATCAGCTCTGCAATGAAGATTTTGAAATAGTGGAACGATCAATGCTTGAGATCGCCCGCCCGGCACAACTGTTTGATGGTGATCCCGGAGTGGCGCTCAATGAAATTACAATCCAGAAAGCCAACCTGAGCATGATAACTATCCATGTATACGTTGATGATGTTTTCCTGAATACATACTGGGCTGATGGTCTTATAATATCAACGGCCACAGGATCCACTGCCTACAACCTGAGTGTTGGCGGACCAATTCTGTCGCCCGGAGATGAAAGCATTATTATTTCACCCATTTCGCCACATAATCTGACCATAAGGCCAATACTTGTTTCAGGAAGCAGCAAAATGAAGATGATAATGGAGGCCCGAACGGATGAGTACCTGGCGACATGCGACTTCAGGTTCAGGAGGTTACCGATAGGTGAAGAAATTCATATCAGAAGGTCAGCCACAAAACTTAAAACGGTAATGCTTGCCGGCAGGGATTTCTACAGCACTCTCAGAAACAGGCTGATGTGGGGTGTCGACAGGAGAAACTAAAAGTTTATGAGAACTTTAACTCATATGTTTATCTGGCAATATGGGGAAATGAGATTTTTTAGTTAATTTTGTATCTTCTTACTGCAAAACGGATTATCGTATAATTATATATATTTGTATCAGCAATCAAACAAGATTTATCATGAAGCGGTCCATATTAGTTCTTTTGATAATTTGTCTTGCAGTTCCCCTTTCACATTCACAGCTGTGGAAAATGAGAAGGTGGGAAGCCACAGCTGGTGTTGGCCCATCATTTTTCTTTGGTGATGTCGGAGGTTTTTCACAAACCAAGAACATACTCGGGATCAAAGACATGTCCTATATGCAGACCAGGTTCGACATTAACGGAAACGTGAAATACAGGATCACACGGAAATTAAATGCAAGGGTAAGCATGACTTATGCCCTTTTCCATGCAACCGATGAAAGAGGATCAAATGAAGGAAGGTTAATGGAAGCGACGACATCAATTTTTGAACCTGCAGTTATGGCCGAATACTATTTCATAAAGAACTATTCGGAAAATAGTTATCTTTTTATCAGACGCAAGGAATCATTTATCTTTAATCTTCTTCATTCACTCGACTTTTACGCTTTTGGAGGAGTTGGCGGGGCAGCATACTCGGTTAAAGGGAATGATTTGCTTATCAGTCACAACTTACCCACCAGTGGATTTACCGCTGTAACACCTGCAGGACTGGGTGCCACGCTTATATATTCACCTAACCTGAATTTTGGCCTCGAGGTGGGAGGAAGGTATACTTTCACTGATTATCTTGACGGTTATACTTCACAATATTCCAAGGCAAAAGACGTTTATTATTTTTTAAATCTTACAATCACTTATAAGCTGAAAACAGGGCCTAATGGATTGCCCAGATTCAGATGATAATGAGCGGGATCAGTTTTAATGAAAAGATTACCTTGGATTTTCCTGGCTATAAGTCTTTCTGTTACTGTTACAGGTCAGCGTAATGCTGATTATGGAATATTTGGAGGTGTTTCTTCCTACCTTGGCGATATAAATCCTTCGAGGCTGATGTATTCGCCGCTTCCTGCTGGAGGTATATTCTATCGTTATAATTTCCACCCCAGGCAAGCATTGCGTGCCAATATTATTCTGGGAGGGCTGAAAGCCAATGACCTCGATTTCAGGAATAGTTTCCAGACAACCAGGGCTGCTTCTTTTTCCGGAATTGCAGGAGAACTTGCCGTTCAGTTTGAATTCAATTTTCTTCCTTATACAACAGCCGGGAAACTATGGGACTGGTCACCATATTTCGCAGCGGGAGCAGGAGTGGCGGTCATCAATTCAACAGAATTCTCAATCCAGCCTGTAATTCCTTTTTCGGGCGGCATCAAAGTCAATATCTATAAAAACATGGGTCTCGAAGCAGAATATGGTTTTCGTAAGACTTTTTATGATAACTTTGACGGCCTTAAAGATAACGTTGCTCCTGCCGATTACGGATGGCTTCATAATAATGACTGGTACACATTTGCAGGTATAGGCCTTACCTGGAAGATATATAATAAACTGGAGGGTTGTCCTGCTTTTGAGGATGTAGATGGAAAAAAGAGGCGATAGATTATGTCACTGCGCGAAAAAATAGATACTGAAAGACTTCCGGTTCATATTGCTGTTATTATGGACGGCAATGGGAGATGGGCTATCAAGCACGGTAAGGACAGGATTTTTGGACATCAGCAGGGTGTGGAAGCTGTAAGAACAATTATTGAGGCTTCTGCTGAGCTTGGAATAAAATATCTCACACTTTATGCCTTTTCAACAGAGAACTGGGGAAGGCCTGATAATGAAGTTTCTGCATTAATGGGGATAATGGTACAGTCGCTTAATAACGAGACTGATACATTATTAAAGAATAATATAAAGCTTACATCCGTTGGTGACTTTGACAGGCTTACCGGGGATGTAAGGGAGAGGTTGTTCGAAACGATCAAGCTCACTTCCGGATCAACAGGTTTGAACCTTGTGGTTGCACTAAGCTATAGTTCGCGTTGGGAAATTGCAAGTGCAGCAAAGAAAATTGCCTCAGAAATCCGGCATGGAATCCTTGACATCGAATCAATCGATGAGGTTGAATTTGAAAAACATCTCTCTACATATGGTACACCTGATCCTGATCTGATGATCAGAACCAGCGGGGAATTCAGGATAAGCAATTTCCTCTTGTGGCAGCTTGCCTATTCGGAATTATATTTTACAGAAAAACTTTGGCCTGATTTTGGTAAGGAAGATTTGTATAATGCAATAATTGACTTCCAGAACAGAGAAAGAAGGTTTGGAAAAACAAGTGAACAGGTTTTGGAAAAATAAGAGTTAATGAGGAGCAAAAAACTAAATCGGATTGTTGCTGTATTGTTTTTGGTAATGGGAAGCATCTCACTTTTGGGGCAGGAGCCTCAGAAGATATTTGATTTCCAGAATGAAGGTGATTTTATTGTCGGAGGTGTTTCAATATCAGGAGTAAGATATCTTGATGTAAATGCCCTCATTGGAATTTCCGGATTAAGGGTAGGGGAGGAGATAACAATCCCGGGCGATGACGTAACGAAAGCCGTACAGAGGCTGTGGCAGCAAGGATTGTTTTCTGATGTCAGGATGTCAATAATCTCTCTCCGGTCCGATACTGTCTTTCTTGATATATTCCTTCAGGAAAGACCCAGGATCTCTTCAGTTAAGCTTAACGGCATCAAAAATTCAGAAACTCAGGATCTTACTGATAAAATCAAGCTTCCCATAGGATCTCAGATTACATCATATATACTGAATAACACGCAGAAGATAATACGTGACCACTTCATTGAAAAAGGTTTTCTTAATACTACAGTGGAATTTGTTCAGAAAGATGATCCCAATCAGCCTAACAACGTAATCTTGTATGTAAATATCGATAAGAAAGAAAAGGTTAAGATCGGTAAGCTAGCTATCATTGGTAATGAAAGCTTCAAGGAAGGGAAGCTTCGCCGCCAGATGAAAGGGACGAAGGAGAAGAACATTAATTTCTTTAAGGCTTCAAAATATATCAGCGATAAGTACGATGAGGATAAGGGTAAGCTTACCACTTTCTATAACGATAATGGATTCAGGGATTTCGCAATCATCTCTGACTCCATGTATAATATCTCCGAAGATCGTATTGGTATTCAGCTGAGGATAGATGAAGGAAACCAGTATTTCCTTCGGGATGTCAACTGGGTGGGAAACAGTGTTTACCTGAAGGAGGATCTCGACAGGGTGTTCAACGTGAAGAAGGGATCCGTATATAACCAGTCGCTCATTCTCGACAGGCTCAATGGAAGCAGCGGAGCAGAAGATGCAGTCAGCAATCTTTACCTGGATCATGGATACCTTTTCTCAAACCTTAACCCGGTTGAAGCAAAGGTAGAAAGCGATTCTATAGATCTGGAAATCAGGATATATGAGGGTGATCAGGCTTATATAAATGATATATTCATTACCGGTAATACCAGGACTAATGAACATGTTGCCAGGCGCGAGCTTTATACTCTTCCGGGTGATCTTTTCAGTAAGGAAAAGATAATAAGGTCGATACGCCAGCTTGGTGTGCTCGGTCATTTCGATCCGGAGAAGATCAATCCGACACCGATGCAGGATCAGACCAATGGTACTGTGGATATGCTTTATCAGCTGGAAGAGAAGGCTAATGACCAGTTTGAGATATCAGGTGGATGGGGTGCAGGCATGCTGGTAGGTTCTGTTGGAGTCAGGTTCAATAACTTTGCCATGCGGAACTTCTTTAAGCTCAGTGAGTGGAGGCCATATCCTTCTGGCGACGGCCAGTCCCTAAGCATAAGGGCACAGTCGAATGGCCGCGTTTACCAGTCATATAATGTATCATTCGTCGAACCATGGCTTGGAGGTAAGAAAAACAATACATTCTCGGTATCCGTGTACAGGTCGGTGATGACAAACGGCAGCAAGAAAGGCGAGCAAAATCGCCAGTCGATGATAATCGACGGAGCATCATTAGGTTTGGGTAAGAGACTTGAATGGCCCGACGACTTTTTTTCAATATATGGTGAGTTAAGCTATTCGAAATACAACCTGAATAATTACAGCTATTACAAGTTTCTTTTCGAAAACGGGCAATCTAACCTGTTGAGCCTGAATCTTAAACTTACAAGGTTCTCGACAAGCCCTAACCTTATCTATCCCAGAAGCGGATCATCATTCACTTTTTCAGTACAGGCAACTCCTCCTTATTCTTTTATTAGCGGTAAGAATATGGCGGGCCTCGAGGATGAGGATAAGTATAAATGGATTGAATTCCACAAATGGATATTCAAATCAGACTATTATTTCCCTCTGACGAAGAATGACAAGCTTGTCCTGAATGCACGTTTTGCATTCGGCTATCTTGGACACTACAACAACGACATAGGTCCTTCACCCTTTGAGAACTTTTATGTTGGTGGCGATGGTATGACAGGATACAGTTTCTATGGCCGTGAGGTTATAGCACTGAGGGGTTATTCCAACGGTTCGCTTACCCCGACAGACTCCAAAACAGGATCTCCGTCAGGTAATGTATATTCGAAGATCACTTTTGAACTCAGGTATCCTATTTCGCTCAATCAGCAGGCGACAATCTACGGACTTGCCTTCCTTGAAACAGGAAGAGCATGGAGCAAGCTCAGCGAATTTAATCCCTTTAAGATGAATCGCTCGGCAGGGGTAGGGCTCAGAGCCAATCTTCCGATGTTCGGACTGCTTGGCATTGATTGGGGTTATGGATTCGACGATGTACCAACTGGCGAATCAGGTGCAAATAAATCACAATTCCATTTTGTAATAGGTCAACAATTTTAATGAACATTAAATCATCGATCATGAAAAAAGCAATTTTTATTATAGGTTTCTTAGTTCTTACATCAGCCATGGCCGTGGCACAGAAATATGCTTTTGTAGATTCTGACTATATCAGGAAAAACATACCTGCATTTACAACGGCACAGGAGCAGCTCGACAAGCTTTCAGCACAATGGGAAAAAGAGGTCTCTGACGGATATGCTGTTGTAGAACAGATGTACAAATCATATCAGAACGAGGCTCCTCTTCTTTCACAGGATATGAAAACCAAAAGAGAAGAAGCTATCATCGCAAAGGAAAAGGAGATGAAAGATCTTCAGAATAAATACTTCGGGATGGAAGGGGAACTCTTCAAGAAGAGGGAAGAACTTGTCAAACCGATACAGGACGAAATACTAAAAGCAATAAAAGATATTGCTGTGGAAGGCAGTTACGCTGTTATTTTCGATACAGCTTCAGGAGGAAATATCCTGTTCGCCAATCCCAAGTATGACATTAGTGATCAGGTACTTGAAAAATTAGGTATTAATAATTAAATAATTACTTTTGCATTATTAAAATAAAACTATTGAAATGAAAAGATTTTTAGCTATTGCAGTTCTTGTTGTGTTTGCGGCATCTGTCGGTCACTCACAGAACGTGAAATTCGGACATGTTAACGGTAATGAGCTTATTCAGTCAATGCCTGAATTTGATTCAGCAACTGTTAAACTTGAAAAGTTCCGCCAGGAACTGGTAAACGCTCTTGAGATTATGTCAGTACAGCTTAATAACATGAATGATGCTTATACAAAAGACAATAAAAACTGGACCGATATTGTAAGACAAACAAAGGAACAGGAAATCATCGATCTTAATAAAAGGATGCAGGATTTTCAGACCAATGCACAGGAACAGCTTCAGGGCAAACAGACTGAATTATTCCAGCCGATCCAGATAAAAGTCGACAAGGCTATTAAGGATGTGGGCAAAGAGAATGGATTCATATATATTTTTGATGTCGGCACCGGAGTGCTACTTTATTTTGATGAGACAAAAAGCACAAACATTATGCCTCTTGCCAAGGCAAAACTTGGGATTAAATAATTCTTGATTCAAATACCTGTGACCATCTGCCAGCTTGCGGATGGTCATTTTTTTAATGAGGAACATCAATTGAAAGAAGAGCCAATTGGGATTTTTGATTCCGGAGTCGGTGGACTGACAGTGGCCCATGCCATAAAGCAGATATTGCCGGGTGAAAGCATCATTTATTTCGGTGATACAGCCCACCTGCCCTATGGCGATAAATCTGCTGAATCAATTAAGCAATATTCCCGGAAAATAACCGAATTCCTCCTGGAACATAATGCCAAAGTAGTTCTTGTTGCCTGTAACTCAGCATCCGCATCAGCTTTTGATACGCTGAAGAAGGAATTTGATGGCCGTACAATACTTATTGATGTGATCGATCCTGTTGTTGATTATCTGAGCACCAGGGATTTCGACACGATTGGCGTCATTGGTACCAAGAGGACTATAAGCTCCGGGACTTACGAGAACAAGCTTAAAAAAAGGATGCCCAAAGCCAAGGTGGTCTCACTGGCAACCCCTCTGCTGGTACCTATGATAGAGGAGGGATTTATCTTTGATGACATCAGCAATGCGATAATCAGAGCCTATCTTTCCGATCCTACACTTAAAAGCATACAGGCATTGATACTCGGGTGCACCCATTATCCGATCATTAAGAACCAGATAAGTAAAATATTCAATTTCAATATCGAAATAGTTGATTCATCAAGGATCGTCGCAGAAACACTCAGGGATACACTTGAAAATAACAACCTTCTGAACAGAGGCAGAAAAGGAAAAGATCAGTTTTTCATCTCCGACTATACAGCTTATTTTGAAAAAATTGCAAGGATGTTTTTCGAAGGAGAGATAAACCTGAGGAAGGCAGATATCTGGAGTTGAAAGCTGCATATACTCACCCCCTTTTATCCCCCTCTCTCCTAAAGGAAAGAGGGGAAAATATTTTGTATATATGCCTAATAGTCATTAATTTAAAGATATTTTGAGCCCCCTCTTTGCTTCAAGGGCCGAGCGTAATGAACTAGCCCGGTGGGCTAGTTTAGCGAAGGAGCCGGCTTGCAGGGCTGAAAGGGTTGGGGGTGAGTGCTTGAGAATATCATGATCAAAATCATATACAATGTCGTATGATATAGTTTTTTTCGAACTATAAAAAGCTAATTTTGTATTTATTAAACAATTGAAAGAGAATAAAAAAGCCTCATCATTAAATATTAAAGATCTATCATGGCTAAGAACTCACAGGTTATAGAAAGGGAAGAAGTAGTGATCCGCTTTTCGGGTGACTCGGGCGATGGAATGCAGCTTACAGGAATACTTTTTTCCGATACTGCAGCATTGTTCGGAAACGACCTTTCAACATTTCCTGATTATCCGGCAGAGATTCGCGCTCCTCAGGGAACAGTCGGTGGTGTATCAGGTTTTCAGGTCCATTTGGGACATTCGGAAATAAACACCCCCGGGGATTATGCAGATGTACTCGTGGCAATGAATCCAGCCGCTGTGAAAGCAAACGCAAAATGGGTAAAACCAGGCGGAACGATAATATATGATAAAGATAATTTCACCGAAAAAAATATTGAAAAGGCCGGCTACAAAAGCGATCCTATAGCTGAGGAAAAACTTGAACTATATAACATAATCGCTGCTCCTGTCTCCTCAATGGTCAAGGAAGCACTGAAAGATTTCGGACTCGATCCCAAGTCGGTTCTCAGAACCAAGAACATGTTTGCGCTGGGGATGGTATACTGGCTTTTTAACAGGAAACTGAAATATACTGAACAATATTTTGAAAAGAAATTTGCAAAAAAGCCGGAAATGATCGAAGCTAATAAAGTTACGCTCAGAGCAGGCTATTATTATGCAGAAACAATAGAAGCGCTAAATCCTGTAATTTTAATCGAACCTGCCCAGATTGCTAAGGGTACCTACAGGAATATCTGTGGTAATGCAGCAACGGCATGGGGGCTGGCAGCTGCTGCTGAAAATGCCGGGCTGAAGTTATTCATAGGATCATATCCTATAACCCCGGCAACCGGAGTTCTCGAAGAACTTGCAGCCCGCAAGGATCTGGGAGTTAAAAGTTTTCAGGCAGAGGATGAGATTGCAGGTATATGTACCGCCCTTGGTGCAAGCTTTGCCGGATACCTGGCTGTGACCTCTACTTCCGGTCCCGGTCTGGCTCTTAAATCTGAAGCCATCGGACTTGCAGTAATGACTGAGCTACCGTTGGTGATAATAAATGTTCAGAGAGGCGGACCATCTACAGGCCTTCCTACAAAGACTGAACAGTCTGACCTGATGCAGGCTCTTTTTGGCAGGAACGGTGAATGCCCGGTTGTAGTGATCGCAGCCAGCACACCATCCGATTGTTTCGATTATGCGTATGAAGCTGCAAGAATAGCTCTTGAGCACATGACACCAGTGCTCCTTCTTACTGACGGCTACCTGGCTAACGGCACGGAGCCCTGGAAAGTACCCTTAATGAAAGACCTTCCACAGATAAAACCTCCGTTTGCTGATAAGAAAGAGATCCCATTTCTTCCGTATAAACGTGATTGTGAGACACTTGCAAGATCATGGGCAATACCCGGAACACCAGGGCTTGAACACAGGATCGGAGGACTTGAGAAAACTCTTAAGGGAACAGTTTCATATATTCCTGAGAACCATGAAATGATGGTGAAATTCAGAGCTGATAAGGTTGCAAAGGTTGCAGACAGAATTCCGGATATGAAAGTGTGGGGTGAGGAATCAGGCGACCTGCTGCTGGTGGGATGGGGCGGAACACGAGGATACCTGATGACTGCAGTTCGTGAATTGCAGGCTGAAGGATACAAGGTAAGCCTCGCCAATTTCAACTATATTAATCCTATGCCTAAAAATGTGGGTGAGATATTCAGGAAATTCAAAAAGATATTGGTCGCTGAGCTTAACATGGGTCAATTTGCCGGTTATCTGAGGATGAAATACCAGGAATTCAGCTATGCCCAGCTTAATAAGGTGCAGGGACATCCCTTTACAATAAGTGAGATTAAAGAAAAATGCATTAAACTTCTGGAGGAAAAATAGGATGGCAGAACAACAAAACATACAGTATACTCCGAAAGATTTCAAGAGCGATCAGGAGGTAAGATGGTGTCCCGGCTGTGGCGATCATGCGGTGCTAAATTCTATCCAGAAAGCGCTCACGGAACTCGGTATCCCGAAAGAAAAATTTGCATTTATATCCGGTATCGGATGTTCATCGAGATTCCCATATTATATGGATACTTACGGCTTTCATGGTATACATGGCCGTGCAGCAGCTATAGCCACAGGAGTGAAGATCGCTAATCCCGGGCTCTCAGTATGGGAAATAACAGGCGACGGCGATGCCCTGGCAATAGGTGGTAATCACTTCATCCATGCCATTCGACGGAATATCGACATCAATATAATATTGTTCAACAACGAGATTTATGGTCTCACCAAAGGCCAATACTCGCCCACTTCCGAAAAAGGGATCGTAACCAAGACCTCACCTTTCGGATCGATCGAGGAACCATTTTCGGTTGGAGACCTTGTAATCGGAGCCAAAGGCAAATTTTTTGCACGCACCATCGATGCAAATGTTTCTCTCTCGACGCAGATATATGTCGAAGCCGCAAAGCATAAAGGCACTTCGGTAGTCGAGGTATTGCAGAACTGCGTTATATTTAACGATGGAGTTCACGAAGTTGTTACAGGCAAGGAGGTGAGAGATGACCGTACCATCATTCTGAAGCATGGCAAACCGATGTCATTCGGAAAGAATAATGATAAAGGACTGGTGCTCGATGGTTTGAAACTTAAAGTGGTTAATCTTGGTGAAAACGGTATTACAGAAAAAAATCTTCTGGTACACGACGCAGAGGAATCAAATCCCGGCATTCAGTACATGCTTGCGCATATGGGATATCCCGATTATCCTGTCGCCCTCGGTGTAATACGTTCTGTAAAAGCCCATACATATGAATCTGATCTTGAAGAGCAGATAATGGAGATTCAGAAAAATACTAAAGTAAAGTGTATGGATGACCTTCTCATGAGCGGGTCAGTCTGGAAGGTAGAGTGATTTTAAATCACAGGATGAAGATTTTTTACTAATTTTAATACCTGATCTTCACTCCCTTCCGCCCAATGGATGAAAACAACCATATTCCACCTGAATACCACAGGCTGCTTCACGACCAGCAGGAGAGAGTAAAGGAGCTCTCCTGTATTAACCAGACGACTTATATTCTCAAGGAAGGCAAACCAATTGAGGAGACACTTCAGCAGATCGTCCTGCTCCTTCCGTCTGCATGGCAATATCCGGAGTATACCGAAGCAAGAATCAGGTTCCTCGACAAAATATTTGAAACTCCTGAATTTGAAGAAACAACCTGGAAAATGATCCAGGAATTCGACACCATCGATAACGAAAAGGGGACTATTGAGATCTTCTATACACACGAATTCAGTGTCGAGAATGAAGGACCCTTTTTAAAGGAGGAGCGTGATCTGATTCGTAATATCGCAAGCTTAATAACCGGTTATATCAATAGTTACAAGGCGCGCGACATTATCCTCATGTCAAAAGTATCGAATGATGTTGAAGAGGATCCCAAAAATATTTCAAGCAGAAAATTGCTGCAGAAATTCCTCGAGCGACATAATGCCGAACGCGATGTATTCCACGATCTCCAGCCTTTTAAGGTAAAGGAAATTCTGCTTGTTGCCAATCTATATGATGCCTATTCGATTGAAGGAGAGGGCAGATTTTCTGATCTTATGCTGGGTGAATATCACCAGATGAGCCTCACCTCGCTGCCAAGGGTTACCGGTGTATCAAGTGAAGACGAAGCGTTTAACAAATTGAAAGCCAGACATTACGATATGGTGATCATAATGATCGGCGTTCATAAGGAGAGCCCGATGGTTCTTTGCAGAAAGATTAAGGATAAGTACCCATATCTGCCTACATTCCTGCTTCTTAATAATCCAGGCGATGTGCCATATGTTATAACGCAAAAAGCATCCGGAATCCCTTTTGACAATTATTTTGTCTGGACGGGAGAATCAAAAGTGTTCTTTGCAATGGTTAGCCTTCTAGAGGATAAGGTTAATGTTGAAAACGACACCAAGAAAGGACTTACAAGAGTGATCCTTATCGTTGAAGATTCTGCTGAGTACTACTCGAGTTATCTGCCGATGCTGTACACTCTGGTGATGGAGCAGACAAAAAACCTTATTGAGGACGTCTCGACCGACGAGCTCTATAAGGTGCTGAAGCTCAGAGCAAGGCCAAAGGTGCTGCTGGCTTCAAACTGGGAAGATGCAATTACTTTATATAATAAGTACAAGGAGAGTCTGCTATGCGTCATTTCGGATATGAGGTTCCCGATGTCTGGTATCACAAAGGATACCGCAGGCTTCGAGCTTATTCAGCATATCAAAAATGAAATGCCAAACCTTCCTACAGTCCTTCAGTCTTCCGATCCGGAGAATGCAAAATATGCATTTACATTAAAATCAAACTTCATAAACAAGAATTCTGAAAGCCTTTTACAGGACCTGAAATCCTTTATTAACTACTACCTGGGGTTCGGTCATTTTGTGTACAGAGACAATAAGGGAAGGCAAATTGCGGTAGCCAGATCGATGAAGGAGTTTGAGGCTTATCTTGAAACTGTGCCTGAGGATTCCCTTGCCTATCATGCCATGAAGAACCATTTTTCACTTTGGCTTATGGCAAGGGGAGAAGTAAAGATAGCCAAGATTATCAATCCGATAAAGGTTTCAGATTTCAATTCGCTAAAGGAACTGAGGGAGTTCCTGATCGATATTATCCGCAAACGACGCAAGGAGGCTAACAAGGGACGTGTTGTGAATTTTGAGGAGTCTGCCGTTATTGACGAAACCAACGTGGTAAGCCTTGCCGGTGGATCCCTTGGAGGGAAGGGAAGAGGCCTGGCATTTATCAACACTCTGATCTACAGCTTTGAGCTGGGCAGACTTTTACCTGGTATAAATATCAAAGCTCCGATAACTGCCATAATCGGCACAGATGAATTCGATATGTTCATGGAACGCAACCATCTGTGGGAAAGCGTCAAGGAGGAGAAAGATTATGATGTACTGCAGAGACTTTTTCTTGAAGGGAATCTCAGCTACACCCTGGAGAAGGAGCTTCGGGTTTACCTTAAACATATCGAGAAGCCTCTGGCTGTTAGGTCCTCAAGCCTGTTCGAGGATTCATTGAGCCAGCCATTCTCCGGTATCTTCGGAACATACCTTCTTCCAAACAACCATCCCGATTTTGAGGTCAGGCTGCGACAGCTTTCTGAAGCTATTAAGCTGGTCTTCTCATCCATATATTCAAGAAGTGCCCGCACATATTTTGAAGCTATAAATTACAAAATTGAGCTTGAGAAAATGGCTATTGTCATCCAGGAGGTTGTTGGCAACAGGTTCGATGATGCCTTCTATCCTCATATCAGCGGAACGGCACAGTCATTCAATTTCTACCCTGTTGCACACATGACCCCACAGGATGGCTTCGCAGTAATGGCTGTCGGTCTTGGACATTATGTGGTTGAAGGAGAAAGAGCTTTCAGGTTCTCTCCGGCTTATCCATCACTCGATATAATCTCACATCAGGACCTTTACAGGAATTCGCAGGTTCATTTCTATGCTGTCGACATGAACAAGAAGGATGTTAACCTGCTGGATGGCGAAAATGCCGGACTTGTGACGCTTGATATAAGCCGTGCCGAAGAACACGGCACACTGAAACACTCCGCATCAGTTTTGAATACCGATAATGATACGATAGTACCCGGGCTTGATGCTCCCGGACCCAGGGTGATTAACTTTGCTGACATCCTGAAATATAATTTTGTGCCTCTTGCTTCGACGATCAGGACTATCCTTGATGTTGTAACTGAAGCTACAGGCAATCCCTCGGAGATCGAATTCGCTGTTGACCTCACAAAAGACAAGGGCGGCAATGCCTCATTCTACCTCCTGCAAATAAAACCACTGGTGGGAAGTGGTGCAGGATATGATATCGATCCTGAAATGATTAAACAGGAGGATATCCTCCTCGAATCAACCAAAGCCATGGGCAACGGGATAATTGATGATATTTACGATCTCATTTATATCGAGCCTGAGAAATTCGACAATCTGCATACCATGGAGATGGTCTATGAGATAGACAGTATAAATGAAAGAATGCTTAAGGAAAACAAAAGATATGTACTTATAGGTCCCGGCCGATGGGGCACTAAGGATAGATTCCTTGGAATACCTGTTGTCTGGCCACAAATATCAAATGCAAAAGTAATTGTGGAAATTGACCTTCCTGAATTTCACCTTGATGCTTCTCTCGGTTCCCATTTTTTTCATAATGTCACTTCAATGAATGTCGGTTACTTTTCAATCACCCAGACTTCGCATAACGGAAAGGTAAACTGGGGGAAAATAGTTGAGCAAAAAATTGTGGAACAGGGTAGTTTTTTCCGGCATGTCAGGTTCGAAAAACCGCTTCTTATAAGGATGGATGGGAAAAAAGGCATTGCATTCATCACTATGAATCAGTAAAACCAATAGAACATGACAATAATAGATGGGATACTGGATCTGCAAAAATATGATTTTACCGATACATCATTCGATCTTCTCATGCAGAAGAGAATCCATCGTGTACTGGTAATATGCAGTAATTATGATAATTACATGCTTGAGGAGGATGGCAGGATCGATGAGCAGATCTTTAATGAATATGTATCCCTGAACCTGAGATATCCTCCTATATTTGTCCAGACTGACAATGCGGATGATGCCTTTAAGATACTGAGCGAGGGAAATGTGGACCTGGTCATTTCAATGCTCAGCCTTAAGGGGACCGATGTCTTCGCCATGGCAAAAAAGATCAAGGCAAAATATGAGAATATACCAATTGTGGTCCTCACATATTTCTCGCGCGAAGTTTCACTAAGGCTTGAGGGTGAAGATCTCAGCGCAATTGATTATGTATTTTGCTGGCTGGGGGATGCTTCGCTCATACTGGCAATAATAAAGCTTATCGAGGACAAGATGAATGCCGATCATGATATTGAGCACATCGGGGTTCAGGCAATCATCCTGATTGAGAATTCAATACGTTATATCTCTTCTTACCTTCCTAATATTTACAGGATAGTACTCTTACAATCGCTAGATTTTCAGCGCGAAGCCCTTAATGAGCACCAGCGGATGCTTAAAATGAGAGGCCGTCCTAAAATTCTGCTCGCCAATAATTTCAACGATGCAGTCAGCCTTTATAATAAGTATAAATATAATGTCCTTGGTGTGATCTCTGACATCAGTTACAAACGTGATGGTGTCGCCGACGAGAATGCGGGTTTTGAGCTTTGCAAGGTAGTAATGGCCGACGACGACAAGGTGCCTTTCCTCCTGCAATCATCAAACCTTGATCATAAGCACAAAGCAGAGGAGCTGGGAGCAGGGTTTATACATAAATACTCAAAATCGCTGTCGCTGGAACTGCGTAATTTCATAATACAGAACCTTGCATTCGGCCCCTTTGTTTTCAAAAATCCTGATACACTTGAACCGATTGCAATAGCCACTGACCTGCAGAGCCTTCAGCAAAAGCTGCTCACCATTCCTGATAACACCCTCGAATATCATGCAACCCGCAACCACTTCTCTAAGTGGCTGAATGCAAGGGCTTTATTTCCTGTAGCCCAGATGTTCAAGTACATCCGGAAAGAGGATTTCGAAACTATGGACGAGATGAGGCGCTTCCTTTATGTTGCCATATCATCGTTCCGCCTTGGCAAGGGAAGAGGAGTGATAGCCAAGTTCGATAAAGCCAGTTTCGACGAGTACCAGATATTCTCCAGAATAGGAGAGGGATCGATTGGAGGAAAGGCAAGAGGACTGGCATTCATCAACAGGATAATCAAGAATAACAAGCTCTTCAACAAGTTTCCTGATGTATTGATCACAATCCCAAGAACAGTCGTCCTGAGTACCGATATCTTTGATGA
Source organism: Bacteroidia bacterium (assembly GCA_026391595.1). Classification (GTDB taxonomy): domain Bacteria; phylum Bacteroidota; class Bacteroidia; order Bacteroidales; family VadinHA17; genus LD21. The sequence goes on along the minus strand of JAPLDY010000065.1, from coordinate 8,277 downwards.
GTTCATGGATCACAATAACCTCTACTCGGTCGCACTTTCAGACCTTCCGGATGATGAGATCCTTAACAGGTTTATAAATGCCGAGCTCCCGGGACGGGTATATCAGGATTTCTATGCTTACCTTGCTGTATCCCGCAGTCACCCTATTGCCGTCAGATCCTCAAGTAAGCTGGAAGATTCACATTATCAGCCATTTGCAGGAATATACTCGACGTATATGATCCCAAGGCTTTCTGATAATAAGCTTATGGTCAAGGCTTTGTCGGATGCTATTAAGGAGGTTTATGCATCAGTCTATTACAAAGCCAGCAAGGCATACATGACAGCAACTGCCAATGTGATCGACGAGGAGAAGATGGGGATAATCCTGCAGGAGGTATGCGGCAACAGACATGGCGCCATTTTTTACCCAACATTTTCCGGAGTGGCAAGATCAATAAACTATTATCCGATAGGCTCTGAAAAGGCTGAAGACGGGATTGCAAATGTTGCTCTGGGACTTGGGAAGCTGATAGTAGAGGGCGGGATGTCGCTCCGGTTTTGTCCGAAGATCCCGAAGAAGATACTTCAGCTCTCTTCACCCGAAGCAGCTCTACGTGATACCCAGAAGGAATTCCGGGCCCTTGACCTTAACATTGAAAGTTTTGTGCCATCAATTGACGACGGAATAAACATTCCAAGGATAGATATTAAAGATGCCAATAATGACGGTGCGATGAAGTTCCTGGCTTCAACGTACGATCATGTAAACAATACCCTTTGTGACGGAATAACACAACAGGGCAAGCGGGTGATCACTTTCTCCAATATTCTCCAGCATAAATCCTTTCCGCTTGCGGATATTCTGACAACACTCCTTGATCTCGGACAAAGAGAGATGAATAATCCTATCGAGATTGAATTTGCCGCTAACCTGGAGACACCCGCAGGCACGCCAAAGATTTTTAATTTCCTGCAGATAAGGCCAATAGTTCATTCGGACGACACTTATAATTTCAATCTCGAGAATTTGAAACGTGAACAGACAATAATCTTTTCCGAATCTGCACTTGGTCATGGGATTTTCAAAGGGATTCATGATGTGGTTTATATAAAACCTGAATCTTTTAATGCTGCTCAGAATAAAGATACCGTTACCATTATCGAGAACCTGAATTCAAAGTTCATTAAGCAAGCAGCAGGATATGTTCTTATAGGCCCGGGCAGATGGGGTTCCACGGATCCATGGCTGGGGATCCCGGTAAAATGGCCTCAGATATCTGCGGCCAGAATAATAATAGAATCGGGATTGAAAAATTACCGGATCGACCCAAGCCAGGGTACACATTTTTTTCAAAATCTCACTTCATTCGGTGTAGGATATTTTACCATTAATCCTTATATCAATGAAGGCTATTATGATGTTGACTACCTGAATAGCCTCAATGTGGTTTATGAAGACAATGTTATCAGGCATGTGAGATTCGAAAAACCCCTCGAAATAATGATTGACGGCAAAAGACATAAAGGTGCTATTCTGAAACCGGTATAACGGCTCAGGGGCATAACGGCGCAGAGGTACATGGATGCATTGGATAAAAAATTTAAATCATATCTATTATTTAAGATCTTTATATGGAAACAGCAAGAACTATTTATAAAGGTGACCTGAGGACAGAGATAACTCATGTCAGGTCGGGAAGCGTTATAACCACGGATGCTCCGGTGGATAACAAAGGCAAGGGAGAGTTTTTCTCACCAACCGACCTTGTTGCATCTGCCCTGGGGAGCTGCATATTTACAATAATGGGAATAGCAGCCAGGGAACATGACTTCCTGATCGATGGGGCCGCATGCGCCATAACCAAGATCATGACTGAGAAGCCAAGAAAAATCGGAGAGATAAAAATCGAATTCGATTTCACCGGCAGAGAGTATACCGATAAGCAGAAAAAGATTCTTGAATATTGTGTAAAGACATGCCCGGTGGCTCTGTCGCTTAATGAATCGCTTTTTCAGAACGTAACACTAAGATTTTTATAGAGTTACTCCTGTAGTTATTATCTCCGGATTCACTTTTTTAATTAGTCCCTGCAGTACGCTGCCCGGACCGACTTCAGTGAATGATGTTGCACCATCAGCAATCATATTGATGACGCTTTGAGTCCATCTCACCGGAGATGTAAGTTGGGATACAAGATTTGTTTTTATGGTTTCAGGATCAGAAGAAGGTTTTGCTGTAACATTCTGATAAACAGGACATACCGGCTTGTCAAAATTTGTGGATCGTATAGCCTCTCTGAGCTCAACGCGTGCTGGTTCCATTAAAGGTGAATGAAATGCCCCGCCCACAGCCAGCTTTATTGCTCTCCTTACGCCTTTATTTTTAAGTATATCGATGACTTTGTCTATACCTTCATTTGATCCTGAAATAACTATCTGTCCCGGACAGTTGTAGTTTGCCGGCACCACAATTTCACTTATTGAGGCACAAGCTTCTTCAACAACTTTATCCTCTGCCCCTATAATAGCTGCCATAGTCGATGGTTTATTCTCGCAGGCTTTCTGCATGGCAATTGCTCTTTTTGATACAAGCATCAGGCCGTCTTCAAATGAAAGGGTTTTATTGGCAACCAGCGCAGAGAATTCTCCCAGTGAGTGACCTGCTACCATCTCGGGTTTGAAGTTTTCGCCAAGCACTGCGGCAAGTATAGTAGAATGCAGGAAAATTGCCGGCTGGGTAACTTTTGTCTGCTTCAGATCCTCTTCGGTCCCTGAAAACAACAGGTCGGTGATCCTGAATCCGAGAAGTGAATTTGCCTTCTCAAACATCTCCTTTGCAACAGGGAATTTATCGTAAAGATCCTTGCCCATACCAACAAACTGCGCACCCTGTCCGGGGAAAACATATGCCTTCATAGTATAAAAGTTAAATCTGATGCCGGCTAAGCAGCCTGCAAAAATAGAGAAAAAATCAATGCAGCCTTGATCCAATGAGATGAACAAATTCCTCGCGTGTATTAAGTTGCTCAAGGAAAATCCCGGTGAAAGCGGAAGATGTAGTAACTGAATTCTGTTTTTGAACTCCCATGATCTGAATGCACATATGTTGTGCCTCAATAACTACTGCCACACCCAGAGGTTTAAGAGTATCCTGAATACAGTTCCTGATCTGTGTCGTCAGACGCTCCTGCACCTGTAACCTTCTTGAATAGGCTTCAACTACGCGTGCCAGCTTGCTGAGACCAGTGATATATCCGTCAGGAATATAAGCAACATGGGCTTTCCCAAAGAAGGGAAGCATGTGGTGCTCGCACATTGAATAGAGATCAATGTCCTTGACAATTACCATCTGCCTGTATTCTTCCTTGAACATTGCAGAAGATAGTATCTGCTCAGGATTCATGTTATAACCTACTGTAAGATAATTCATTGCCTTTGCACACCTGAGAGGAGTACGCAATAAACCCTCTCTTGAGGGATCTTCGCCTAAGAGCTCAAGTATCCTCTTGTACATCTTAGCCATCTCCTCGATGGTCTCGGCATTCCATGTCTCTATTTTATTGTATCCATCCGCGGTCATTCCGGAACCGTCATTTATCTTTTCAATCGTCTTAGCCATAATATTCAATATAGTTATTTTCCGTTTCTTCAATTTTGACACAATGCAGATGAGCGCCTGCTTTTTCTATATCGGGGGTCAGCTCATTCCAGACCGCTATTGCAAGATTCTCGGTAGTAGCGATCTTTCCTGCCATGAAGTCGACATCCAGGTTCATGTTCCTGTGGTCGAGCTTATTAATAACTTTTCTTAGAATTATTTCCTTCAGAATATTGATGTTCATCACAAAACCATGATTTTCAGATGGTTCTCCTTTTATGGTCACCCAAAGGATATAATTATGACCATGCCAGTTCGGATTCGAGCACTTCCCGTAAACCTCACTGTTCTTTTCATCAGACCAGTCCTGCCTGAACATCCTGTGTGCAGCTCTGAATATTTCTCTGCGTGTAAGATAGATCATATGACAGTGCATTTAAATTACAATATTAACCAATAAAGTTCATCTTTTTAAATCATAAAGCAATATATTTGAAAAACCCCCTGCCCCCTTGAAGGGGGGTTGAAATCCTTAAAATGTTTATGGATGGGTTTATAGCCCCCCTTCAGGGGGGTTGGGGGGCGTTTGAACAGAAAAAGGATTAAGAATATGGCTATCAGAATTTTGCTAGTCTCCGCCACCGAAGTTGAAGCCGATGCTCTTAAAAGAATTACGGGTTTAGAGATTTCTCAGGATGGTTTCTCTCTGGGCAAATGTCATATAAGTCTCCTCGTAACAGGCGTAGGTTCCGTGGCAACTTCATGGACAATGGCCAAGTGGCTGTCGGCGAATCCGAAGCCGGATCTTGCCATAAATATAGGCATAGCAGGAAGTTATAGGGAAGAGATAAAAATCGGGGATGTTGTCGTCCCGGTTTCAGATTGCTTTGCCGATGCCGGTATTGAAGATGGAAACAGCTTTATGACACTGGCTGAAGCCGGACTTTCAGATCCCAATAAATTTCCTTTTAAGAATGGGAAAATTGATGCAGACAATCATTTTGTGAAACTGGCAACAATTAAAATGAAACCTGTAAATGCGATAACTGTAAATACTGCTTCAGGTTCGGGAAAAACTATTGACAGGCTGTCAAAAAAATATAATCCCGACATTGAAACTATGGAGGGCGCTACTTTTTTTTATATTTGCAGCGGGGAAAAAATTCCTTTTCTGGCACTGAGGTCCATCTCCAACAGGGTTGAAACTCGCAACAAAGACAACTGGAACATCCCTTTTGCCCTTGATAATCTGTCAGAGAAGCTGAAAGATTTTCTTTTATTGCTTGATTGAAAAGATGAAACTGACACTGGGATTCTCTCCATGTCCTAATGACACCTTTATTTTTGATGCAATGGTGCATGGGAGGATCGACACAGAAGGACTGGAATTCAAATATCTTCTTGCCGATGTGGAGGAGCTTAACAGGCGTGCATTCACAAGTGAGCTCGATATAACTAAAATGAGCTATTATGCCTATGCCTATGCAGCTCAGAACTACCTCATACTCGATTCCGGAAGTGCACTGGGTCACAGGAACGGCCCGCTTCTTATCAGCAAGCATAAGATGGATCATTCAAAAATATCTGATGCCAGAATTGCCATACCAGGTAAATACACCACTGCAAACATGCTCTTCAGCATTGCCTGGCCGGATGCAATGAATAAAATAGAATACCTCTTCTCAGATATCGAGAGGGCTTTACTGAATGAAGAGGTCGATGCCGGCCTCATCATCCATGAAACCCGCTTCACCTATCATCAGAAGGGGCTTCATAAGGTAGCTGATATGGGTGAATATTGGGAGAAGCTTACAGGACTTCCGATACCACTAGGCACCATTGTGATCAACCGCAGAATACCCGCTGAGACGGCGCTCAAGGTGAACCGCATCATCCGCAGAAGTCTTGAATATGCATATCATAATTCAATTGCATCCTATGATTTTGTGGTGGCAAATGCAAAGGAAATGGATAGTACGGTTATGAATAATCATATCAAATTGTTTGTTAACAAGTTCTCCCTCAACCTGGGGAAAGATGGTAAACAGGCCATAAAGGAACTCTTCAGGATAGCAGGAGAGAAAGGTACCGTTCCTGAAATGCCCGGACAGATTTTTCTCACTTAAATATATTTTGCATAATGACAAGAAGAATTCTTACTTCAGGTGCTTTTCTTATTATATTGATTAGCGCTTCGGCTCAGCAGGGTAAGGTTATTGACAGGATCATCGAACTTGGTATAACCGATAATCGAACGATGCATCATCTCGATGTACTCTGTAACCGTTTCGGAGGGCGTCCAGTTGGATCGGATGCTTATGAAAATGCTGCCTTATGGTGTGCATCTGAATTTAAAAAATGGGGGATGGAAGTGATTATGGATGAGGCAGGTACAGTGCCTGTGGGTTTTAATCGCGGACCATGGTTTGGCCGTATGCTGTCTGACAACGGCATGATTCTTCATTTTGCAACTCCTTCATATACAGCTGGTACCAGGGGTGTTCAGAGAGGACCCGTATTAATCGAACCAAAGACCCGCTCCGAATTTGACAGGATGAAGGGTGCTCTGAAGGGAGCATGGGTGCTTATTAGCGGTACAAATAATGGATGGCCGATAGACTGGTCAGTTAGAGGAGACTCTCTTCGGGCAAGTGTTATTGCATATAATGACTCGGTTATTAAAGCATCAAGTGGAAATAGAAGAGGAGGTCCGGGAGGACCGCCTCAAGGATTCGGAGCACCTTCAGATTTAAAACTAAAAGAAGAACCTGCGCTTTTCTACTGTGAGATGTGTGAAGCAGGAATACTTGGAGTCATTCAATCATCTGAAGTTCCTATTACGGCTCTCTACGATAGAAAGAACATTGATAAAATGACCTTTGAAACGCTTCCCATGGTTTGTGATATCAAGCTCGATAAAAACCAGTATGCTGTAATCGAAGAGATGGTGAAGGAACGCAGGTATTTCCTGCTTGAGTTTGACATACGAAATCACTTCAAACCAGGGCCGGTGACATATCATAATGTGATTGGAGTGATCAAAGGAAGCCAGTATCCCGATGAATATGTAATGATGGGAGGGCATCTGGATTCTTTTGATGCAGGTACCGGCGGTATTGACGACGGTTCAGGAATAACTCCAGGCATGGAAGCAGCACGTTTAATTATGGCAGCAGGTGGAAAGCCAAAACGCACCATTATGGTTTGTCTGTGGGCTGCAGAGGAGTTTGGACTTCTGGGATCGAAACATTGGGTTGATGCCAACAAGGAAAAGCTTCCGAGAATATCGAACTATTTTAACCGCGATGGCGGCCCGACTGTAGCTTCAGGATTAACAGTTCCCGAAGCGATGTACGACGATTTTGAAAAGATTTGCAAACCGCTGAATAGCATTAATCCTGATTTCCCTTTTACGCTGACTAAAAATACACAACCACCGCGTCCTAAACCGACAGTAGCAAGAAGCACCGATAGTGGCCCCTTTGCCGTTAAGGGTGTTCCTACACTCTCTTTTGAGACCCCAGATTCAAAAGGATATAACTTCAGTTACAATGAGATCTGGCACACTGAAAATGACCTGTTTAACAAGAGTATACCAGCATATCAGGAGCATACAGCTCTTGCGACAGCTATTGTCGTCTATGGCATTGCTAATCTCGACCACCTTCTTTCACGGAAGGGATTATATGCTGAAGAAGATAAAAAATAAATTTAATGACCCCCTTCTCAGCCTTCCCCTAGCCTTGCTCCGCCGAAGCGGCTACGCGAAGACGAAGGGGGGAAGGAGGGTTTTAGCTTTTCCCCCTTGGGGTAAATTAGAAAGAGGGTATTTTAAATTAAGATGAATTAATCTATATATGAAACTAAGCGATATTGTTTTGAAAACCCGTTCGTACAGGCGGTTCGACGAATCGCATCGCATTGATTATAAGACACTTGAAGGACTGGTCGATCTTGCCAGGCTATCAGCCTCCGGCGCCAACCGCCAACCCCTCAGGTATCTCATTTATTGCTCCCCAGAAGATTGTACCAGGGTTTTCCCTTCAATTGTCTGGGCTGCGTACCTTAAAGAGTGGAACGGACCTGAACCCGGAGAAAGACCCTCAGGATATATTGTTATCCTTGGAGATAAGACTATTGCAGAAGGATTTGGAGTCGACCATGGAATTGCCGCACAGAGCATAATGCTCGGAGCTACCGAGGCAGGACTCGGAGGCTGCATGATAGCATCGATCAGACGTGATCTGCTGCGGAGCGAGCTGAAGATCCCGGAAGAATTCGAGATCCTTCTTATTCTGGCCCTTGGCAAGCCGGTGGAAAATGTAATAATTGATGATATTAAGAATGGCGACGTTAAGTACTGGAGGGATAGCCAAAAGAATCATCATGTTCCTAAGAGATCCCTTGCTGAAATAATTTTAAAACTTTAAGAGACAGGCAATGAAGAGGAAAATTTTCCTGCTTCTGGTTATAGCTACGTTTTCAGTGCCCATTTTCTCACAGGTTAAAAAAGCCGGTGAAGGAATGGTCCTCTTTCATGGACTTGTCCTGGATGCTGCCACTGAATCACCACTTTCGCATTCTCAGATTTTCATTAACAGAGCCTTCACTTCAATCAGCGACGGTGAAGGGAAATTTGCATTTTATGTCAACAGGAATGATACTGTGATCTTCATGAGACTGGGGTACAGAGCTGC
>JAPLDY010000220.1 GCA_026391595.1 Bacteroidia bacterium | reverse complement strand
TATATAAATTTACGAAGACGCAGAACATCAACAAAATTTATTTTGAATGATTATCAAGGATTAAGAAAGTCCAGATACCTGATAAATGAAGTCCTTCAGGTACAAGGATTATTTAAAAATGTTGAAATATTTTTTCCTTATAGAGTTTTAGACTTCAGTTTTATCAGACTTCCGGTTGAGCCTCCTCCAAAGGTAATAGACAGGGATCCCCAGAATTACAATAATAAGGCCGGGGAATGTATATGCCGGCTTATAAATAAGAAGGATCACCATTATTGTTATGGTTGTCAGAATATAGATTGCCGGTATTACAGGGTATCCGAAAGCCTTGTATGGCCTTGGAATATCCGGACGCTTCTTACGCAAAACAAATATTGCCAGGATAGTAAGGGTGAAGAAGATCAGAACAGCGAAGATCACATAATCCAGGAGATTGCTGTATGTCCCTGACAAACAAAGCAATATTGCCCATACGCCTTGAATAGTGATGGCAAATCCCGGTACTCCATGTTTATTTATTTCGCCGACCTTCCTGAAGAAAAGCCCATCTTTGGCCATAGCATAATAGACCCTTGGTCCGGCAAGTATGAGCCCATGATTGCATCCGAAAGTGCTGATCATAATGAATACAGCCATTATTACAGCAGCGCTCTCACCAAAAACCACACTCATTGCCGAAGTCGCAACACGGTCGTCAGTTGCAAACTGTATGCCCCTGCTTAAAACATCAGCACCATCAGGAGAACCCGATAGTGGTAAAATCTTTATATACACGAAATTGATAAACATATAAAGAACGGATACAATGAGTGTTCCGAAAAGAAGGCTGAGTGGTACATTTCGCTTAGGATTTATAACCTCTCCCGATATATAAGTCACATTATACCAGGCATCAGCAGAAAAGAGCGATCCTACAAGTGCGGTGCCCACAGCAGCAACGAGCACAAACCCGCTTAGCGGAATAATATGACCATCAGGAGCAATCTGCCTTGCATTCCAGAATACCTCCTTGTTTATTTCGAATGAACCGAGCGCTTTTGTAGCAAAAAATCCTATAAGTATTACACCAAAAAGCGCAATAACTTTAGTTGAAGTGAAGAAGTTCTGTACAGTCTTGCCTGTTACTATACCCCTGGTATTCAGCCATGTAAGGAACATGATGCTGGCAATAGCAACAACCATCGTGCTGTTTATTTTAAGCGCCCCGAGACTAAAAAGGATATTCTTTTCAGAGATCCAGGGAATGAGAACACCGCTGAACTTTGCAAATGCCACGGCTACTGCAGCAATTGAACCGCACTGAATAACAAGGAATGTTGTCCATCCGAACAGGAAACCCAGTATAGGATGGTAAGCCTCTTTAAGATAGACATACTGACCTCCCACATGAGGCATCATTGAAGCAAGTTCACCATAGCTTATTGCTCCTATAACTGTAATTACCCCTGTGATAAGCCAGACAACTAAAAGCCATCCCGGCGACCCGACGCTCCTTGCAATGTCCGCGCTCACAATAAAAATGCCGGAGCCTATCATGGCGCCGGCAACAATTGAGATCCCATCAAAGAGATTAACACGCTTTTGGAGAAGATGGTTTTCTTCCTGCATTTTGAATTTATTTCATATACTAACAAAAGTAATTAATCAAATGAATTCTGATAATTTAAAATGTTAATTTTAAAACTTCTATTAATCCTGTGTACTATGAAAAAATATTTATGCCTTCTTACCGTCGTTCTCTTCTGCTTAAGTTCGAATTCTCAAAAATTCGATCAGCTTGCCAGAACTCCTCCCATGGGTTGGAACAGCTGGAATAAGTTTCACTGTGATGTAAGCGAAAACCTGATAATGGGAATTGCAGATGCAATTGTAAGCAGTGGGATGAGAGATGCTGGTTATGAGTATGTTGTAATTGACGATTGCTGGCAGGTAGCCCGCGATGAGAATGGTGAAATTGTAGTTGATCTGGAACGTTTCCCTCACGGAATGAAATTCCTTTCCGATTATATACATTCAAAAGGACTGAAATTCGGGATTTATTCCTGTGCCGGCACAATGACCTGCCAAAAACGTCCGGGGGGCCTTGGTCATGAATATCAGGATGCCCGCACTTATGCAAGGTGGGGTGTCGATTATCTGAAATATGACTGGTGCAATACTTCCACCCAGGATGCCCCGTCTTCCTATACTACAATGCGCGATGCACTTTATACCGCAGGCAGACCCATTGTGTTCAGTCTGTGTGAGTGGGGAAGCCATAAACCATGGGAATGGGCAGGCAATGTAGGTCATTTGTGGCGTACTACCGGTGATATCAGTGACTCATGGAACAGTATGATCAACATTTTTAATCAGCAAAAAGATCTTGCCAGGTATGCCGGCCCCGGAAAATGGAACGACCCGGACATGCTTGAAGTAGGGAATGGAGGAATGACAACGGAAGAGTATAAAACCCATTTTTCGCTCTGGTGCATGCTGGCATCGCCGCTGATGGCGGGGAATGATATTCAGAATATGACTCCGGAGACAAAAAGCATTCTTCTTAATAAGGAAATAATAGCCCTTAACCAGGATACACTTGGAAGACAGGCCGTATGTTACAGGGATAATATTGATTACCAGATATGGTTCAAAGCACTGTCAAATAACGAAAAAGCCGTATGCCTCCTCAATAAGAGTGATGAGAAAAAATCCGTCCTGGTCGATTTTGCTTTGCTGGCAAAGTCAAACGCGGGCAGAAGGGGAGGACCGGCAATGAACCTCGAGAATTACAAGGTCAGAGATCTGTGGGAAAATAAGGATCTTCCCCTGAAGGAAACCTCAATTTATGTTGATCTCCCTCCACATGCTGTAAAGGTATACCGGTTTATTAAAAAATGAACATACCCCGGCCCTTGTTCTGTCGTGAAATAAGCTATCTGTCAAATAAATAATTACCCTGATCAACAAAAAACAAAAGTTACAATACTAATAATAACACTATGACAAATAAAACTACCAAAGTGCTGATCCAGCTCTTGCTGTTCGCCGCTCTGACACTTAATGCTGCCTCTCAGGTTGGCACGCCGCTTATAAAGGTTATTGTTTCTCCCGACCATAAGGACTGGACCTATAAAGTAAATGAAACCGCTAAATTTTCAGTACAGGTCCTGCAATATGGGAACCTTATTGATAATGTCACAATCGATTACGAGACAGGGCCTGAAGCTCTTCCTGATGTTAAAAAAGAAGGTGTTGTCCTTAAAAACGGGAAGACCGAATTTTCCGGAACAATGAAAGTACCGGGATTCTACCGCGTAAGAGTGTGGGCCGTTGTAGACGGAAGAAGATATGAAGGCCTTGCCACTGCCGGTTTTGAACCAGAGAAGATACAACCTACAGTAAAGGATCCTGCCGACTTTGAAGCTTTCTGGACCAATGCCATAGCCGAAGCCCGCAAGGTTAACCTCGATCCTAAGATCACATTAATGCCTGAACGCTGTACGAGCGATATAAATGTATATCAGATCAGCTTCCAGAATGAGGCTTATTCTTCAAGGATATATGGCATATTGGCTGTTCCAAAGAAGCCCGGAAAATATCCTGCGATTCTGAAAGTACCGGGAGCCGGTATACGTCCTTATACAGGCGATGCCAGACTGGCATCACTTGGGTTTATTACACTTGAGATCGGTATCCATGGCATACCTGTAAACCTTGATCCCCAGGTATATATGGATCTGAACGGAGGAGCGCTGGCAGGCTATTGGAGCATAAGGATGAATGATAAAAATACCCACTATTACAAGAGAGTTTATATTGGTTGTGTAAGGGCAGTTGACTTTATTTTCACCCTTCCTGAATTCGACGGGACTAACGTCGCTGTGACCGGAGGAAGCCAGGGAGGAGCTCTTACAATAGTCACCTCAGGTCTCGACAAGAGAATAAAATTTGCAGCTGCTATGTACCCGGCACTATGCGATCATACAGGATATCTGAATAAGAGAGCCGGCGGCTGGCCTCATTACTTCAAGAGCATGGAGCCGAAATCCGGAGAAGTTGAAACACTTGGTTATTACGATGTAGTAAATTTCGCGCGCAGAGTTACAGTGCCCGGATACTATACCTGGGGATATAACGACCTTACATGCCCTCCGACATCAATGTATTCAGCATACAATACTATTACTGCTCCGAAAGAGCTGCATATTTTCCAGGAAACAGGTCACTGGACATTTCCTGAACAGGCCGAAATGCTGACGATCTGGCTGACAGGGAAGCTGAAAGGACAATAAGCCAGATCAGCAGACAGTAAGGCTGGTTTTTATAAGATCCTCATCCCTTGAAGAGTTTCCGACCATAACCTCGAAATCGCCGGGCTCCACAACGTATTTCATATTGATATCATGAAATGCCAGGTGTTCCGGCTTTATTTCCAGAGTGACGGTTTTTGTCTCATTAGGTTTAAGTGAAACACGTCTGAATCCTTTAAGCTCTTTCACCGGACGCGTAACAGAACTGACTTTGTCGCGGATGTACATCTGAACGATTTCTTCGCCTTCAACCTTACCGGTATTGGTAACATCGATCTTAACCTTCACTGAACCATTAGTTTTGATCTTTGCTTTTTCAAGCCGTAGTTTTGCGAACCTGAATTGTGTATAGCTCAGACCATAGCCAAAGTAGTACAATGGCTTGTTGTCCATTGATATATAATCATTTATCTGGGCGCTTGGCTTGAAATTATAGTACATCGGAAGCTGTCCTGCTGATTTTGGAACAGTGATCGTAAGTTTGCCAGAAGGGTTGACATCTCCAAAAATAATATCTGCTGCAGCAGTACCGGTCTCCTGACCCATG
>JAPLDY010000054.1 GCA_026391595.1 Bacteroidia bacterium | reverse complement strand
GCGGTGCAGCGATTCAATGGTGCAATGGATTACTTTATACAGTACTTGCTCAGATAATCTACCGCTTTCTTGTTTCCGAGTGCAAACGACATCCTGAAATCATGACAAGCATCTTCTGTTTTACCTGAATTCACAAGTGAGATTCCCTTGCTTAGCCATGCCTCCTGGTTATAAGGATCAAGATCGAGCGACATGCTGTAATCATTTACAGCCCACTGCCACGATTTTGAGAGAAAATACGAATTGCCCCGGTCGATATAGCATTCAGGATCGTTGGGATGAAGCCTCAGGTTTTCGGAAAAATATTCTAGGGCTTTAAGGTTATTACCTGAGCCCGATTCAGTCTTCCCGGCAAGATGCAAGGCTCTCTTGCTTTCAGGATAGAATGTCAGGAATTTGGTTATATCGGCCATTGCTTTTTCCTTCTCTCCTGTTTTCCGGTAGCATTCTGCACGCAGCAGGAAGAGATCTGCATCCGGTACCTCCAAGCCGATCAGTTTTGCATAGGAAGCTGATGCCCCTGCGAAGTTTGAAGCAGCACTCTGTGAAGCGGCAAGCGCTTTGAGGTATTTCTCATTTGAAGGCTCGCTGATCAGGAGATCCGACAAAGATTTTGTTGCATCTGCATTCTTGCCTGATGACATTTTTATAATTGCACCGGCATACACTGAAGCATTATTCCCCGGATAATCTCTTTCAAGTTCCGTGAAAATGAGTCCGGCATCCTCCGTCTTTCCGGCTTTAACATAATATTCTATCTCAGAGATTTTTCCTTCGGGAACTGTGTACCACTCCTTTTTCCAGAATGAACGCCACTCAGGTCTTTCTTCGATCTTTGCGAATGCAGGATCCAGCAATATTTCTTTTTCTCTTTTCCTGAACGGCGATCTCATGCTTAGTTCCAGGTGATTAAGTGATGTAACAGCATCGCCTTTCAGGGCGTAGATCCTTGCAAGTCCGTATTCACCCGAGTACTGCGTTATTTTGTTTGCAGAATTGAAATCATCAATGGCACCTGTATAGTCTCCCAAAAGAAGTTTGGCCTCAGCTCTTATTGACAAAAGCCTACTATCGGTCTTAATACCCTGATAATCTGAAAGAAGCCCCACAGTCTGTTCGGGCTTACCGGCACCGGTAAGGGCATTAGCCTTAAGCAGGAGGTCATAGGATGTTTGACCACAAGCTATGCCTGTCAGGAAAAAAGCTGAAAATACTACTAATATCTTCCTTATAGTCATTTTGTTTCCTCCTTTACAACCTTGATGCCTTCCTCGGTTATAACATGGACAAATCCTGATTTATGCGTTGTGACACCTCCTCCAATACGTTTTTCGTAGACATCGCATTGATAAAAGTAAACTCCAGGGGAGACAACCCTGCCCTTGTAAGTTCCATCCCACTCTATCTTTGGCCTGTCAGTGCTGAATATGAGCAATCCGCTGCGATTGAATAACTTAAAATCAATTCTTTCTACTAGTCCCGATGTTTTGGCAACAAGCCGGTCGTTAAATGTATCGTTATTGGGAGTAAATACATTCGGTATTTCGTAGAAGTTACAGGAATCGACGCACACCATAACCGATTTTGCACTCTCATTGCCTAAGGAGTCGAATGCGGATACTGCATAGCACCCGGCAATTACATCGCCTGTATAATGTCTGTACGAAAAGGTATTTTTATCTATAATTGTGTAGATGCTGTCCATCTCTTCATCAAAGGTCAGCTTATAGAATATTTTATATCCGGCCACATCGTCAATACATCCTGGGACTTCAAGGCTCCACTTTATAGTGTTGTACATGCTGTCGCACTGGCTCGCAACATCAATAACCGGAACACATGGAGGCTCATTATCGATGGGAGTTGAACAAGCTTCCTGAGAAAGATTGACAAGGTTTTTAGGCAATCCCGGATCAAAATAACCTCCTGATGATCTGACATAGTAGCAATATTGTTTGTTATTCTGCAAGTTATTATCAATATATATGATCTTGTCAGTGGTGGCAACCGAATCAAAATTTGTTGTCAGCTCATTATATCTGAATATGTCGTAGTGAGTATTTATCCATGGTACATTCCTGTTAATAACAAACCTTGTTTTTTTGTCTCCCGGACTTATTGCAATGAAGACTGAGGATGCATATGAAGAATCACCAACCACCTGGCCGCCACTCCTTAAGGAAATATTATATATGTAACCTGCGTCATGCGTATTTAAAGGGCTATCAACAAAAACGGTATCATTGGGATCGTTGGTAATAAGTGATGATATAAATTTAAAGTTCGTACCCGCAATTTCCTGGGCTCTGTATATGCGATATTCATATGGCGGACTGATAGTATCCGGCTTTTGCCATGCCAGATACATTGATCCGTTTATTATGTCTGTTTTGGTTACACTTATATTCCTGATAACAGGAATCCCTGATACCAGTGTAGAGTTTCTCTCATTCGATGGTTTGCTTTCAGTTCCATTCTTATAAACTGCGCATATCCTGTAAAAATATTCCTTACCAAGCTCCAGTCCCTGTCCATTGTCGGTATCGGTAAAGGTTTTAGTCGAGCTACCGGCTATATATCCTACTTTAACAAATCCGGAAGATGAAGGTATTCCTGGTGTACAGGGATCAGGAGTAAACGTCGATACATCCTCCCTTCTGTAGATACTAAAACCTGCAATCTCATTTGTTCCGTAATCAGACCATGACAGCTCTATGAATTTTCCTCTTGCAACAGCATTTTGTAATTTCGGAGATGGTCCGAGAACTTTAATAGTCATGTTATCAATATCCGAAAGCTTAAGCTCTTTATTATCGTCATCGGCCTTGAAAATTATGTTATATGGTTGATTTCTTACGGCCGCATGGCACGGAGTCCAGACAAATTTAGAGGACGATGAGCCCCTGACAGAATCAATGCCGATAAAATCGGCGGGACACTTGGTAAGGCTGAAAACACCAGATGTTGCCTTCAGGGAAATCTTATCATTATTAGCGTCAGTTGCAGAAACAGTAAAATTAATATTCTCGCCAACCTCCACGCACAGATCTATAAGGGGACCATTTACTGGTGGTTTGTTATTTGTAACGAAAACCTCTATCTGCATATCACGAACAACAGTTCCAATTTTTTTGCCATTCCTCCACTCCTGTATCTCCATGGCAACGTTATATTTTCCGGTATCTGCGGGTGTGTTCCAGATAAGATCTCCGGTTATTGAGTCAACCCGCAGATAATGTGTTGCAGGAGGAAGGGTATAACCTTCGATAGGTTTCCCGTCTTCCCGGGTGCAAACTGTAAGCTTATATGAAAGTGAATCGCCGTCAGGATCATAAGCAGCCGGGTTATGAATAAAGATATACCCCAGTGCAGCCTTGTCATAAGGAGGATTGAGAAGTACTGGCGTACTATTGAATCCCATTGCCGGATTAACTATTAAAAGGGTGGAAATTGAAAAAACAACATTTACAGAGTTTGGAATATTCTTCACCCCGTAATTCCTGTTAGGATCCTGAACAACTATTTTATATGCACCAGGACCGGGATACGTATGCCTGATTTTATAAATATTCCTCTGGTAATAGTTTGGGAGCACCACCTTGCTGATCCTTGGAGCAGTGGAGATCGAATTGTCGCCCCATTCCACATCAAGCTTATCCCTGTCGGCAAGACTTAGCGTATATGTAAAAGTTGTAATGGTTATTTCGTAAGTCAGGTCAGACAACTGGACATATGTTATCTCGCCGGCCCTGTTATGCGTAGCACTAAGTGTGAAAATATTCAGAATTAACAGTACAGGCAATAATAATCTCTTCATTTCTCTATCTCCCTCTTCTGCTTTCTCTTTAAATTGAAGGTCTGCTCTGGTTTCCCTGTGGTTAGCTTTACCCCTTCTTCAAAATTATTTACCCTTACAATTGTCATATTTGCCTGATCAGTGTATAAATCTGTCATTATCAGATTTCTGACCGTGATAGTTTTTGGCTTTTTAGCAGTACTATACAACAGATCCATGCTGATTTCATTATCTGTCATATCCAGTTTTAATAACTTCCCGTTCAGCTCTTTATTGTTTACAATGATATTAACTTTTTCACTGATATATTTATTCATCAGTCCGGTCTTTAAAAGCTGATCCGGTGAAAGATTTTTTGCTGAGTCGTTTAAGCTGTCGAACAATTTGTAATCAAGCAAGAAATCATCATAATACATTCTTACAAAAACCTTCAAAGAATCAGTTCCTCTGACATGATCAATGCTTGTGAGAGTGACATGAACAGGATGAAAAACAAGCCATATCGAAAAGGCCAGGATCTTTATCATTATTCTTCAGTTCAGGGCTAATATAAAGCCTCAAAAATCAGACCAATCAATGATCTTCCTTTATACTTACGCGGTCTTTCAGGTACTGCACTGTTCCGACCTCTATAAAAGAGAATCCCGATCCTCCCGAGAAATTGCCGGCCAGCACCACAATGATCTCATTTCCTTTAAGATCATGAGCTTTTGTAAGATTCTTCAAAGCAATATGTATGAACTCGTCAATTGATTTTCTTTTTTCCTGGAAGCTTGCATAGACACCATACGACAATGCCAGCTCCCTCATTGTCCTTATTGAATAACATTGGGCCAGGATCTGATTATATCCACGGTAAGATGCCATATCCCTGATTGTCCTCCCACCTGTAGTATCCGCTATAATTGCTTTTGCAGCTATTCTCAGGGATGTCTTTACAGCTACCTTTGCAAGGTACGCTGATACTTCACCTGTTGCATTAACATAAGGAGTTTCGAGGTATTTTTCCTTATTGTTCTCCACCTCTATGGCAACCTTCGTCATAGTTTTGACAGCTTCAACCGGGTATTTGCCATTTGCAGTTTCACCGCTCAGCATGATAGCGTCGGTCTGTGAGTAAATTGCGCTGGCTATATCGCTAACCTCAGCTCTCGTCGGGCGGGGATTGGTTATCATACTATGAAGCATCTGAGTTGCAACAATTACGGGTTTCCTGCAGTATATGCATCTCGAAATTATCATCTTCTGAATCGGCGGGATCTTTTCATAGGGAATCTCAATTGCCAGATCGCCCCTGGCAACCATTATTCCATAGACAACATCAAGTATATCTGTCAGATTCTCAACACCTTCCTGATTCTCGATCTTAGCAATGATCTTTATTTCACTCTTATATTTATCCAGTTCAGCCTGGACATCAAGCACATCCCGTTTCGATCTGACAAATGAGTGAGCTATGAAGTCGACCTCATTTTTAGCAGCCATTTTCAGGAACTCTTTGTCTTTTTCGGTAACCGATGGCAGGGCAATCTTCACTCCTGGAATGTTTACGCTTTTCCGTGAGCCAATAATACCGTCATTGTCAGCCTTGCAAATGAGAGAATTCCCTTCCTTTCTTATTACCTTTAGTTCAATCTCCCCGTCATCGATCATCACTACTGCACCCGATGGAACCTCGTCCGCAAAGCGCTTCAGGCTGACGTTTATCGATTCGGGAGTGGATTTATTGCCCGGGTCGCCAGTCAGCTTATATGTCTTTCCTTTTTTTATCTGTATCGGGGCATCGCAAATAGTAGTACGTATCTCAGGCCCCTTGGTGTCTACAAGAATTGCAATCTTATCGGATACCTCCCGGACGTTCCTTATTATTTTCAGGGCTCCCTGTATATCAAGATGGGCTGAGTTTATTCTGACTACATCCATGCCGGCCTCATATAGCTTGCGGATAAAATCCGGTTCACAGTTCTTGTCCGAAATAGTAGCTACAATCTTTGTTCTCTTTCTATTCATTATCAAGACTTATATTTCGATTTTTGCCATCAGGGCTTCAACAGCAAGCCTGTAGCTGTCGAGTCCGAAACCAGAAATTGAACCTGCACAGTTACGGGCTATAAGGCTGATCTGGCGGAACTCCTCGCGGGCTGCAATATTTGTAATATGTACCTCAATAACAGGAACTTTTACCGATGCAATAGCATCACCTATGGCAACAGAGGTATGCGTATAACCGCCGGCATTTAATATGATGCCGTCAGTCGAAAAGCCTTTCTTCTGGATCTCATTTATCAGTTCCCCTTCCACATTCGACTGAAAAAAATCAAAAGTGATGGAAGGATACTTTGCCTGCAGATAGCCAAGATAATCTTCAAAGGAACGGTTTCCATATTTGTCTGGTTCCCTCTTTCCCAGAAGATTCAGGTTGGGGCCGTTGATGATGCAGATCTTCATTTCAGATAATTATAACAGAAGGTAAAAATAGGTAAAATTTTTATGGTAGCTAAATAATGAAGGATGCATTCCTTTGTGTTACTTTGCAGATGTGATACCCCCTTCCCAACCTTCCCCCAGGGGGGAAGGAGTTTGGTTAGCCTCCCGCTCAGGCGGGACGGGAAAGGGGGTCATTAAATATCAAAGTTTAGAGTTATAATTCACAACTGCATGAGCCTCACCTGGAAGCAGGCAATAAAGGATTTTGAAACGTATCTAAGGCTCGAGAAATCTCTGTCGGAGAACAGTATCGATGCATACGGTGATGACGTTCATAAGCTGGAAAGGTTCTTCAACGAAAAAGGAGCCGATAAAGGGCCGCTATCTGTAAATTACCACGATCTCAAGGATTTAATTGCCTGGTCTGGCAAAGAAAATAAGAATGCCAGAACGCAGGCAAGGATGATCTCAGGAATAAGGGCGTTCTATAAATTCTTGCTTATTGAAGGGGAAATAGACGAGAATCCTGCGTCGCTAATAGAATCGCCAAAACTCGGGCTGAAACTGCCTGAAGTTCTTTCCGTCACCGAGATCGACAGTATGATCGCCCAGATCGACCTCAGCAAGCCGGAAGGACACCGTAATAAGGCAATAATTGAGACACTTTATGGATGCGGACTCCGTGTATCTGAGCTGGTCAGCCTCCGTATGACCGATATTCATTACGGTGAAGGTTTTGTAACAGTAACAGGGAAAGGCAATAAACAAAGGCTTGTTCCTATAAGCAATAAAGCACTGAAGGAAATAGACAATTATAAACCTGACAGAAACAGGCTCCCCGTGATATACGATCAGAATATTATGTTCCTTAACCGCCGGGGAAGGAAGCTTACCAGAGCAATGATATTCACCATAATTAAAGATCTTGCAGCAAAGGCAGGAATAAGGAAAAAGATCAGTCCACATACCTTCAGGCACTCCTTTGCAACACATCTTGTCGAAGGAGGAGCCGACCTCAGGGCAGTTCAGGAGATGCTCGGACATGAGTCGATTATAACCACAGAAATATATACCCATATCGACAGAAGTTTCCTGCGGGATACGCTCATCATGTTCCACCCGCGCGCATAGCAGACTATGCTATTCTCATTTCAAAAATTCAATTTTAAATATTAACTTTGCGACCTATTTCGAAAAATTAATATATTAATTATTTCAAAACCATAACGTTATGTCAAAAATTAAAAGAGTTTATTCGTTTGGAAAGAAAACTGCAGATGGCAAGGCCGATATGAAGAACCTTCTCGGAGGCAAAGGTGCAAACCTTGCTGAAATGTGCCTTCTGGGACTGCCTGTTCCTGCAGGTTTCACTATCACAACAGAAGCCTGTACAGAATATTATGAAAACAATTGTTCTCTTAATCCCGAACTGATGCCTGAAGTATGGGCTGCAATGAAGATGACTGAGGATGCCATGAAAATGAAATACGGCGATCCTGAAAACGCCCTTCTTGTATCCTGCCGTTCAGGTGCTCGCAAATCAATGCCGGGCATGATGGATACAGTCCTCAATGTAGGTCTTTGCTCAGCAACTATTCCGGGTTTTCTCAAGAAGACGAACAATCCGCGCTTCGTATGGGATTCTTACCGCCGCCTGATCATGATGTATGCCGACGTTGTAATGGAAAAAGCTGAAGGCATAGAGCCTCCCGACGGAAAAGGCATCCGTAAGGTGCTTGACGAGATGCTCGACGGATTCAAACGTAAGAAAGGTTATAAATCCGATACCGATATAACAGCTGATGAGCTTAAAGTACTAGCTGAAGAATTCAAGAAGAAGGTAAAAGAAGTCCTGGGCACTCCATTCCCTGATGATGCAAAGGAACAGCTAGAAGGCGGTATCAAGGCCGTTTTCAAAAGCTGGAATGGTAAAAAAGCTGTTTCATATCGACGTATTGAAGGTATTCCCGATGACTGGGGGACAGCTGTCAACGTACAGGCAATGGTATTCGGAAACATGGGTGACACTTCAGCAACAGGTGTAGCTTTCACGCGCAACCCTGCAACAGGCGAAAACCAGTTTTATGGAGAATGGCTGGTAAATGCCCAGGGCGAAGACGTTGTTGCTGGCATCCGTACCCCCAGTCCTCTGAACAATGAAACCAAAAACGAACAGAACAAGCATCTGCACAGCATGCAGGAAGCTATGCCTCAGACATACAAGGAATTATGTAATATCCGTGATATTCTCGAGAATTCGTTCAAGGATATGCTGGATATTGAATTCACCATACAGGAAGGTGTTCTTTACATGCTTCAGTGTCGTGCAGGCAAGAGAACAGGCACAGCCGCTGTAAACATGGCTATGGACATGTTTGGTGAAAAGCTGATCGACGAAAAAACTGCAGTTCAGCGTGTTGATCCTGCCCAGCTCGACGAGCTGCTCCACCCGATCTGCGACCCAAAGGCCGAAGCTAAAGTCAAACCTGTAGTTAGAGGTCTGCCAGCAGGTCCCGGTTCAGCTGTCGGGAAAGTTGTATTTACTGCAGAAGATGCAGTTGCATGGTTCCGCAAGGGAGAGAAGGTCATTCTTCTCCGCGAGGAAACTAACCCTGAAGATGTTGAAGGAATGCGCGCAGCTGAGGGTATCCTCACCGCACGCGGTGGTATGACATCGCATGCGGCTCTGGTTGCACGCGGCTGGGGCAAATGCTGTATTGTAGGTGCTACGGCACTGCATGTTGATTCAGCTTCCAAAACAGCCAGGATCGCAGAATCGAGCATCATTATAAAGGAAGGTGATATACTTACCCTCAATGGGACAAAAGGAGTAGTTTATACTGGGGCTATTGCACTTATGGACGCTTCCGAAAACCCCAGGTTTAAAGAGTTTATGACCATGGTTGACAAGCACCGTAAAATGGGTGTTCGCACCAATGCCGACAATCCTGCCGATGCAAAAGTGGCACGCGATTTCGGAGCAGAAGGTATCGGACTCTTCCGTACAGAGCATATGTTCTATGGCAAGGGTTCAGAGAAGCCTCTTTTCCTTCTTCGCAAGATGATCCTCAGCGCTAACGAAGCTGAACGCCGCAAGGCTCTTGATGAGCTGTTCAGCTTTGTCAAAAAGGACATGAAAGCCACGCTTGAAGCAATGGATGGATTACCTGTCACCTTCAGGCTTCTCGATCCTCCTCTTCATGAGTTCGTTCCGCAGGGAGCAGAAAAGCAGGAAGAGCTTGCAAAAGCACTCGGTATAAGGAAAGAAGACGTAGCAAAAAGAGGTGAAGCACTCCACGAATCAAACCCGATGATGGGTCATCGCGGCGTCCGCCTTGGAGTCACATACCCTGAAGTTACTGAAATGCAGGTCAGGGCTATGTTCGAAGCTACCATGGAGCTTCTCAAGGAAGGAAAGAAGCCTCATCCTGAGCTGATGGTTCCTGTCACTTGCGACGTCTCCGAACTTGACATAACAAAGAAAGTTCTGGACAAGGTTTATGCTGAAGTGTGCAAAAAATTCGGAGTAAGCAAGATAGATTACAAATATGGTACTATGATAGAGATACCGCGTGCTGCTCTTCTTGCAGACCGTATGGCTAAAACAGCAGAATTTTTCTCATTCGGAACTAACGACCTCTCCCAGATGACATTCGGATTCAGCCGCGATGATATCGGAGGATTCATGAATGATTATCTCGACAAAAAGATGCTTGCAGCAGACCCCTTCCAGACAATTGATCAGGATGGCGTAGGTCAGCTTATAACGATGTCGGTTCAGAAAGGAAGGGCAACCAGACCTGATCTTAAAATTGGTATCTGCGGAGAACAGGGTGGCGATCCCGCTTCAGTTGAGTTCTGTTTCAGGAACGGGCTCACCTACGTAAGCTGTTCCCCTTTCAGGGTTCCGATAGCCAGGCTGGCAGCAGCACAGGCTTCGATAAAATACGGAAAATAAATCCTGGTATACGATAATAAAAAGGGGCAGATTCAATGCCCCTTTTTTATGGTATAGAAGTCCGGGATCACCTTATCAGAACACATTTTTTTGTATATACTGAAGGCAACGTGATCCCTGTCTTTCTGATCTCGAGTCTGTAAAAGTATATCCCACTGCCTATTGAAGAGCCCGGAGTCCATTCATATATATAATATCCGGGGTCAAGTTTACCCTGGGCTACCGAGGCAATACGCGTCCCTGCCAATGAATATACTTCAAGCTTCATCTCGGCCGGTTCTCCAAGAGATAGACAGATATTACCGGTTCCGGAAAAAGGGTTCGGAAATACGGCCATATCAATATCTGTCCGGTAATCAGGTCTATCCTGAATGCCGGTTGGAAGAACAATCTGAGCTTCATCGAACCACATTGTTCCTGATCTGACCCCTCCGGAGGTTTGTCTTATTACCACACTATGGTAATTAAAATTGTCAATTCCACCGATAGAACTTACCGGTATCCCCTTGAGTTCCCAACCAGCCCAGTCTATAGTATCGACCACAACAATCTTGTTAAGATTATCAGTAGAGTAGAACCAGTATTCAAGAATATTATAGCTCAGATCTCCATATACCCAGATTGCAAATTCCATCAAACCATCATACCCGAATCTGGGTTTTCTGGTATCATAAGTACGGCAGATCCCTCCGGTCTCGTTAACAAATACATAATCAAGTCTTCCTGAGCAGGTCCCTCCTCTCTTTACAGATGAGGATTCGGTAAAAGTGGTGAGTGGATTATCAGTTCCGATAGTGCTGCCGCTGGCTTCAGGATCCCAGAAAACTGAGATGTCGTCAAAGGATTCAACGACAGGGCCCGTGTGATAAACCTCACTTCTTGTTGTAAAATTTATTTCATGTTTCGTTCCGAGAACGATTCCGCCTATATCCGCAAGATTTTGATCCAGTACAATTTTAAATGTCTTACCCAGGGTAAGCGTTTCAGCGGGTTCAAAATTGTAATACCCTTTACCATCTTTTTCATAGTAAATTTCCTTTATCCTGGAAACAGGCTGACCTGCATCATTAAGGAACTTAATGCCTGCCGGTAATAAGGATTCATTCAGAGGTGCATCAAACAGCAGTCTTATCTGCGGGTAAATTGAAATATTGTCTTGTCCGTTTCGGGGAAAGCTTTTTTCAAGCACAAGCCTTTTCCGGTTTTTTGTCACGAAGGTGAAACTATATGGGGATCCTATGTCGACCTTCCATTTTGAGCATGCTGTTGTTGAGATAGTTACGTTATAATTCGTATTTGATGCATACTTTACTAAAGGTTTGATCCTGAGGATAGTGCTTAAATCGTTCCATGAATATCCGAGCTGAGCATAAGGATTAATACTTACAGCTTTCTGTACCGAATCCCTGTTCATTGGCAGGCTGAACGCAATAGTAAACTCCTGGTTAAAAGCTACGCTATCAATAGACTGTGGTGATACGCTCAATACAGCCGGAATAATCGTAGTGTCAAATTTCAGGCAGATATCTGCAAGGGTTGATTTATTTCTCACCACATTAACTTCAAGTGAATCTTTCAGAAAACCTGCCGCCTTATCAAATATAATTTTATATGGTCCGGGTGCAACGGAATCGAACATAAAGAATCCATTATTCAGGTTGTCAATTTTATATTTCCTGTTGCCGGGGATGAGTGTGACTTCCAGATCGTTAAGAGGAAGCGACTTATCTTTTGTACCAGGCTTGAAATACCATGATGGCGACCTGAGCGAGTCTCTGACAATACCCGCTATCAATCCATTACTTACCGGTGCAACATTTTCATGTTCGATCAATGCCCTGGTAAATGCCCATGATTCATGATGCAGGAAATCATGATTCTTCAACCTCCATGATTCCGGTATATAATCATGGAAAGAACCCTCAGACAACACTCCCGGCATTGTGAGACCACGAAGTACGCCAAGTCCCTGGGTTCCCCATTCGGGATAAAAAGACCAGTCACCTTTCACCCATACGGATGAGCCGGTCCAGCAGTTACCTTTTTCAAATAACTTCTGCCACAATATACCGGCAATCGTTTTTGACTCCGGAAAGACCGGTTGGTTGTCGTAGCCCCTGAAAAGCATGAGCGGCTGATTCTGCGTACCGTCATAACCATTGCTGTGTATTGCCAGAAAGAAATCGACATTTGCCGAGTTGGCCATTGCAGAGATGGATGATAATGGAAGGTCGTCAGCTGTTGTATTTGTGACCCGTGAAATAAAGACTGTCGCTTTAAGCCTGGTCATTATATCCCGTAGGAAAAGACCTTTTACAAGGTTACCTTCAGACTCCCAGAAATCCGCGACAAGCATATGGCGATCGTCTGAATCATTTCCACCGTGGCCGGGATTTATGAATAGCCTGTATCCTGTGAAATCCGGGGACTGGCTGCAAGCCTGCCTGAAAGATCCTGCTGTGATTATAATCAAGACAAGGGAAATATCCCTTAGCAATTTGAACATACTACCGGATCTTAATATGCATTAAAAACAGTTCACCCGACAGAGTCTGGAATGCGATCGTGTTACCTCCGGGAACCGGACAGGGATACATCTCTATGGTTCTATCCGTCGAAGTAAGACGCTGTAATTTGTTTGTTTTCAGGGAATAGCAGCAAATATCAGAGCTGATGACACTTGTACCGTCATCAACGTCGTTCATGCCGACAATAAGATCATCAGTTATCCACTTTGGGGCATTCAACCTGCCGATCTCCGTTAGAATTTTTCCTGCCGTGTCGGAAACAAAACTCGAAGTTCCTCTAAAATTATAAAGCACCTTTGTTTTATCTGGCGATAATGAAGCCCAGATGTAATTCCCTTCCCCATTGGGTTTAAACTCTTTTTTTACTCCATTTATGTATAAATATGGAACAAGATCCTCCAGAATTACGTATAAATATATTTGGCCTTTCTGCATTTCATCCTTACCGGTAATCCTTGACTTTTGTGTTCCTGCAGTGCTGTATATAAGCCTCTCCCCTGTGATAACCGGAGATCCCAGTCCTCTTGATGCCGGTTCAATCAGTGAAGTTGTGCCATTTGACCGGTCATACTTATAAAGTGATGAATATTTCCTGGAATTCCTGTATTCATCAGATCTGAAAAATATCTTATTCCCGTCCGGAGAAAAGGCCGGCTCATATCCTGACCCGGCATCAGCGGTAACATCCCGGATTCTCTTCTTCTTCAGATCAATGATCTTAAGTCCCTTGAAATCAGCGGAAGAAGCAAGAATTTGCTTACCGTCAGGTGAAACACCGGAGACTATGAACTCCCCTTGAGTTTTTCTGGTAATTTGTTCGATCCTTCTGACTTTTATGTCCTGAGAATAAGCCAGGGCAGGGAATAGCAGCAGAAAGAGCCATAGTTTTTTCACAATGTTTGTCTTTTAATGGTTTGTAAAGATTGAATTAATATAGCCAAAATTACAAAAAAAAACAGGGCAACCGTTATGGTTGTCCTGTTTCAAACTTTGCATGGCTGCAAACCGACCTGATATTAGTAAGAATTACTAACCTAAGACATTAATAAGACCATCGTGAGGAGCTATACCCTATTTTTCTACAAAATATTAACTCAAAAAGCTGCGTATTAATATTTTAATTACTTTTCGCAATTCATCACTTAACAAATTTGTCACTCCATGATCCAACCTAGAGATTTGTCAATTTACGGGATAAACGGTGTTACAGAAATTCTCTATAACCCTGATTATAATACCTTTTTCGCTGAAGAGACAAAACCTGGTCTCGATAAACTGGAGAGAGGTATCATCACAAAATCAGGCGCTATATCTGTCGATACCGTGGTATTCACCGGCAGGTCGCCAAAGGACAAATATGTAGTTCTTGATGATAAAACCAAAAACAGCGTCTGGTGGAAATCTGACAAAGCTAAAGTGTCTGATAACAAACCTGTTACACTGGAGATATGGCAGCACTGCAAAAACCTTTCGGCAAAACAGTTATCCGGAAAGAGGCTCTTTGTAATGGATTGCTTTGCAGGCGCCAACGAAAATACGAGGCTGAGGGTCAGGTTCATAATGGAGGTAGCCTGGCAGGCACACTTTGTGAAAAACATGTTCATAAGGCCTGCGGAAAAAGAACTAGAAGGATTCAAACCGGATTTCGTGGTGCTTATGGCATCCAAGGCTTTAAATACCGACTGGCAGAAACAGGGCCTCAATTCCGAAACTTACGTCATGTTCAACCTCACCGAAAGCATGGCAGTGATCGGGGGAACCTGGTACGGCGGTGAAATGAAAAAAGGGATCTTCTCAGTTATGAATTACTACCTGCCTCTCAGGGGGATAGCCTCAATGCACTGCTCTGCGAATGTCGGCAGGAAAGGTGATGTGGCTATATTCTTCGGACTCTCAGGAACAGGCAAGACTACCCTTTCCACCGATCCTGACAGGGCTCTTGTGGGTGATGATGAACATGGCTGGGATGACGAGGGCATCTTCAATTTTGAAGGTGGATGCTATGCAAAATGCATCAAGCTAAGCAAGGAGAATGAGCCCGATATTTATAATGCCATACGGAGGGATGCTCTTCTCGAAAATCTTGTCATCCGTTCCGACGGATCGATTGATTTCAACGATGAATCGAAGACGGAAAATACGAGAGTCTCCTACCCTATCTATCATATTAATAATATAGTAAAACCAGTTTCAAAGGCAGGACATGCAACCAAAGTGATATTTCTGTCGGCTGATACATTTGGCGTTCTTCCTCCTGTGAGCCGTCTGACTGAAGAGCAATGCAAATACTATTTCCTCAGTGGCTATACTGCTAAAGTGGCTGGCACTGAAAGAGGCATAGTTGAACCTGTTCCCTCATTCTCTGCATGTTTTGGCGCAGCATTTCTGATGGTCGATCCTATAATTTATGCCAACGAGCTTGCCAGAAAGATGAAGATGCATGGAGCCGAAGCATGGCTCGTGAATACCGGCTGGATAAGCGGTCCATATGGTACAGGCCACAGGATTGACCTTCCTACAACACGCCGCATCATAAATGCAATCCTTGATGACTCTATCAATGACAACAAATTCGCAAATCTCCCTATTTTCAATTTAAGCATCCCTACCAGTATAAAGGGAGTTGATGACGGCATTCTTGATCCGGCAAATGGATGGGAATCAAACACTAAATGGCATATTGCGGCTTCTGACCTCGCACTCAAGTTTATCAATAACTTCAGCAAGTTCACATCCAATCCGGAGACAGCAGATCTTGCCGGTCATGGCCCCGGAATCAGCTAACCAGCATGAACACATTTCTTACTATAACTGCCTTCATATCAGCCTATTTATTTGGTTCTATCCCGACTTCGGTATGGGCAGGAAAGATCTTTCACGGGATCGATGTCAGAGAACACGGAAGTGGTAATGCCGGAGCGGCAAATTCCATCAGGGTTCTCGGATGGAAAACAGGAGTTCCCGTACTGCTGATCGATATGACAAAAGGATGGCTGACAACGATGCTGCCTGTGTTTTTCGGTCTCGCTGAAGCTCACACGGCTCTAATCACCAACCTACAGATAGGAACCGGAATGACAGCAATCATCGGACATATCTTTCCGGTATTTGCAGGATTCAAGGGTGGCAAGGGAGTTGCAACCGCATCCGGAGTTTTCCTTGCCATTCATCCACTGCTTACACTTACCT
>JAPLDY010000187.1 GCA_026391595.1 Bacteroidia bacterium | reverse complement strand
CTTAAAACGGGAGTAATCCTTGCGATTGTTTTTGTATTTCTTTATGCTGCCATGTGGTTTGGACTTGACAGGCTGACAGATTCCCCGGTGCCGGCATGGGATTCCTTCATAACATCACTTTCAATAATAGCAACCTGGATGTTGGCCAGAAAGATCTATGAGCACTGGTTTTTATGGATCATTGTAAACGCTGCAGCAGCAATACTCTTTTTTACCCGGGAGCTCTATCCTACAGTTATTTTATATATTGTATATTGTGCAATGTCATTCGTTGGATTGATAGAATGGAAGAAAACATTAAAAAAACAGTTATAGTTGCTGACGGCGACTTTCCTTTCCACCAGGTACCTCTCGATTGTCTTGAGAAAGCAGACATTATTATATGCTGTGATGGCAGTGCAGAGAGCCTTCTGAAGGCAGGGAAGATCCCCGATGAAATTGTAGGAGATATGGATTCGCTGAGCGATGACCTTGCCGTAAGATTTGCCGACCGTCTTTATATTGATAAGAACCAGGAGACAAACGATCTGACCAAAGCAGTTAACTGGTGCCATGAATCAGGTTACAATGATGTTGTGATCCTGGGTGCAACCGGGAAACGAGAGGATCATACCCTCGGCAATATCTCCCTCCTTGCAGAATACTCTGAATACCTGAATGTTAAAATGATTACCGACACCGGGATTTTCCTGCCGTTCCATAATAACTGCAAGATTAAAACCAGAAAGGGGCAGCAGGTTTCAATATTTTCCATTAATCCGGAAACCGAGATCACCTCATCAGGACTTCGTTACCCGTTGCGAAAGATGAAGCTCAGGAATTGGTGGCGGGCTACTTTAAATGAAGCAACAGGAGATGTTGTTAAATTAGAGTTTGAAGGAGGACCAGTAATAGTATTCCTTGAATTCTGACCCCTCAACCCCTCTAAAGGGGAGCAAGGGGGGTTGCTTCCTCTTTAACCAGATTTATCAGTTGTACCCTGCTCTTCACATTGGTTTTGATATAGATCCTGTGAGTATGGTCTTTTACTGTCTGAAGACTTATAAAAAGCTTCTCTGATATCTCTTTGTTACTGAGTCCGTTACAGATCTCATGCACGACATCCGTCTCACGGGGTGACACTTCGAATTTCCTGCAGAATTCATCAAATGACAGATTATTTGATGGTTCTGAAGCAGTAACTGGTAAGAGAGTTCCATAGCTGAAATAGATGGGAAGGAATGTGTTCCCCATGAAAAAAGCAAAAATAAAAATCAATCCGAGCCATGGCTGCGAAGTATAGAACACCAGCGGTATACATTGTGAAATACCGATTATTGAAATAATGGGAGAGGTTATCCTCCTGTCATATTCATGGATCTTCTCCTTTCCCTTTATTGGCAAATGTATCAGGTATGATGCAAGAAGCGACCAGGCGACATTCATCACGATATAGTAGTTCTTGATAAGTATAGCAGGATCTTTAATATTACTGCTTGCGATATAATACCCGAGTAAGAGCAGAATTGAGAAATTTCCGAAAAGGAATGCGAATACATACCAGCCGGAGGTTTTTCTGCCTGAAATTCCGGCAGTGAACTGAATCAGCATCAGCCATGCAAAAACGAGGAATGGCAGTCCGAGGAGCATTGCAATACCTGTGAATCTTATCAGAAGCTCTGCTGAAATATACTGAGCAAGAAAAGCTTTTACCACAACCTGTCCCCAAATGCCATAATATCCAAAAGCAGATATAAATACCTGGTAATAAAGAAGTGTTGAAAAAACATCTGATTTGGATTTGTTTCGAAGCCTGGAAGTAAGAATTATACCTACTGCAGTCAATGCAACAGATAAAATTAAGTCAAGGTAACTCAGATAATTCAACATGACATAAAGGTATAAAATTCCGTAAATATCAGGGAATAAATATATCCACTACTAAAGTATTGCCGTGCATACTTAAGTAGTAAATTGAAAAATTCAATACTATAGTATGAAGCCTGTCTGCTGAACGGAGTTTACATTTGCTTCATAAAACGAATACTCACAATTAATTTAAATTACAATGGAAACAGTAAACAATTACAAATTGGCCCCGACTTTCGGTGACAGCTTTGGAACAGGATGGCGTGTCATGTTTGATAATTTCCTGAGATTATTTCTGGTAGTTATCATTGTAGGTATCATCACTGGCCCACCGACGATGTTTCAATTCAAAATGAACGGATCGGACATGCCACATGGTCCGTGGAACTGGAATGGTGACATGAAAGGACTTTTCAGTCTTGCATCTCTTGGAGTTATTGCAGCTTTCTTTGGACTCCTTGCTTTGCTGTACGCTTTTCTTGTAGTGCCTGTTTTCAATTACGGCAGCAAGATGATCTTTGTTGAGTCAGTAAGGCAGACGAAACCGAATTTTGAATGGCTTATCAAAGGGTTCATGAGTAATTACCTGAGCATCGTGCTCGCCAACCTACTGGTATTTGCACTTGTTGCAATCGGCCTGTTTGCTCTGATAATTCCAGGGATCATAATAGCTTGCAGGCTCTCATTTGTCAAATACATTGTTATGGACAAAAAGGTCGATCCCATTGAAGCCGTTGAGATGAGCTGGAAGCTTACCCGGGGCCATGGATGGACGATCTTCTTCATGGGTTTTGTCTCATTTTTCATAGTGATATTTGGATTGATTCTTATGATCGTCGGCATTTTCCCGGCTCTCATCTGGATATCCAGCTCATTTGCTTCTCTGTATCAGGCAGTTCTTCTCGAAAAAGAGAAGCCTGCAGAGCCAGAAGCAGTAGCAGCATAGTTCAAATCGCATCCACATATTTCCTTAATTAGTTTTCAACCTGCCGCGGACTATGGTTCCGGCAGGTTTTTTTAGTAAAATTTCGTAACTTTACTTTTTATATTCAAATTTTCAAACATGAAAACAAAATCATTTTTTCTGTCAGCAATCCTGATATTTGCTTTCGCTTCGTATACGAATGGACAGATCGGGGGTTATCTTAAAAGTAAGGTTGACAGGGCAGTAGATGCCGGTGCCAGAGCAGCCGATAAGAGAGTCAACCAGGAAATAGATAAAAAAGCAGAGGAAGAAGTCAACAAAGCTGCAGATAAGGTCCAGCACAATATTGATAGTACCAATGCTGCAAACAATAAAGATAATCAGGCTGAAAAATCAGGGGGAAACCAGGGAAACAACCAGGGAGAAAAAACCGGTGACCAGGGTGGCGGTGGTTTCAATCTGGGAGGACTGATGGGAGGAGGTCCTGTTACCTCAAAATACAGGGAAACCTATTCTTTCAACAGCAGGATCTTCATGCAGGCAGAAATGTACGACGGCAAAGATGTCGTTAAGATGGACTATTATATCTATTTCAGTGATGCTGCAGCCGATGGGGGAGTAGAAACTAAAATGGCAGGGAAAACTGATGGCGGTGAACAGGTTTCAGCGAATTCGTCTTTTATTTTCGATGGCACCAATAAATCATTCCTGATGCTTACCGATATGGGTGGAACAAAATTCGGGATCATCAGCGATATCCCCGACGAAACTACGGGTCAGTCAGGAACCGCAAACACTCCCAAAACCACAATGACTAAAACCGGAAACAGCAAGGTGATCGCTGGCTATAAATGTGATGAATACAAGGTAGTAGAGGCAGGCAAGAAAGAATATAACAATGTTTGGGTGACTAAAGATCTCAAGCTGAAAGCTGACAAGAGAGCCTTCTCAAAAACAGGGGTTTCCCCATACTACGATAATCCGGAACTGCGCGATGCCACAACACTTGCGATGGAATCTTATGACGATAAATGTAAGCTGACAATGAAATCTGAGACAAAGGAGATCAACCTTGATTTCAAACATACCATGTCGCCGACCGGATATCCCCTTCGGCAGATGAATTTTAACCAGACAGGGACTAAATGACCCCCGCTACGCCGAGGCGTGGCACCCCCTAATGGGGGTTCAAATCAGATAAATTCCAGAAACAGTTTTTATCAGTAGTTAGCCCCCCTTCAGAGCCTGTCCCGACCCCCGGTAGGGAGGGGTTGAGGGATGAGTGCATGGGATTTACCTTTTAATCAGTTTCGCAAACCTCAGGAGCAGTTTTTTCTTACCTTCTTTTTCAAATTCGACAGTAGCTGTCTGATTGGGTGGTACCCCTTCGATAGAAACAATTAATCCATTACCAAATCTTTCGTGTTGTACAGAGTCTCCCTCCGAAAATAAGGATGGGTCAATGACGTTGAATTGAGTGGGAGGTTGAGAGTCATGCTTTGAGAATTTCTTAAGATGTGAAGGTGGCCTATAGGTTACAGGTTCTTCGCTGAAAGAAGATGGCTTGTCACTTTGACTTTTCTTTGCATGAAAAGACTTGCCTCCGGTCTGTGGATAATCGATAAATTTTATGTCGAGCTCTCGCAGGAACCTGCTTGGATTGCATCTTTCAAGGTTTCCCCACTTGTACCTGTTTAGAGCATAACTGAGGGTGGCCTGTTTCTTTGCACGAGTTACAGCGACATAAAATAGACGCCTCTCCTCCTCCAGCTCCCTGGAGCTTCCGGACGACATGGGAGAGGGGAACAGTGTATCTTCCATTCCAACAATATATACATGGCTGAATTCCAATCCCTTGGCTGAGTGCATCGTCATAAGGGTAACTTTCTCCCTGTCTTCATCTTTTTCGTTATCCTGGTCGGTAAGCAATGCCACATTAGCCAGATAATCCCCCAGAGTTGATGGTTCACCATTCGTTTCTGCAGCCTCGGTGAAGATCTTTATTGCATTGAGAAGCTCTTCCATATTTTCATAGCGGCTTATCTCCTCAGGGAGTTTACCATCACGAAGCTCCTTCATAACCCCG
Organism: Bacteroidia bacterium; assembly: GCA_026391595.1. Classification (GTDB taxonomy): domain Bacteria; phylum Bacteroidota; class Bacteroidia; order Bacteroidales; family VadinHA17; genus LD21. Next base: position 164 of record JAPLDY010000187.1, on the reverse strand, counting down.
GATCCGGCAGCTATCTCCTTTGCTTTTGTGTAAGCATCGGTTTTACCGGCATCCTTTAATAAAGCATTGATCAGGTCAATATATCCAGTTATTCTTTTTATTGTTCCTGCATTAAAATGTTGCGGGTAACTACCAGCCTCATTCAGTATTTGCCAGGCCGTAAC
>JAPLDY010000261.1 GCA_026391595.1 Bacteroidia bacterium | reverse complement strand
GTTTACAAGGAAACAAATACCTTCTCCGCTGGAAGCCAGAAGTATGCCTGCTATTGAAGGTCCGATCAGCATTGCCCCGTTAAATAATAATGAGTTCAGTGCAATGGCATTTCCGAGGTCCTCTTTATTTTCTACAATATCAATCACGAAAAATTGTCTGGCGGGAATGTCAAACGCGTGAATAATACCTGAAGCTATGCTGAGCACAAATATTTGCCAGATCTCTATTGATCCGCTATAAAACAGGTACACCAGGATAAAAGCCAGTATCGTCAGGATGATCTGGGTCATCATAAGGAATTTGTGGCGGCTCAGCCGGTCAATAAGAGCACCTGTAAAAGGGCTGAGCAGAAATATCGGGATCTGGCCTGCAAAACCTATAAGTCCGAGCATGGCCACAGAATCAGTAATCCTGTAAACCAGCCATGCTAATGCCACGCTTTGCATCCAGGAGCCTGTAAGTGAAATGCTTTGCCCTGAAAAAAATAAACGATAGTTCCTGTGCTGAAAAGAACGGAACATTATTTTAAGACTGGTTGAGTTACCTGTAGCTTCTATAGGACTGTTCTTTATCATGAAACAATTTACATTATCCACAACATCCGTTTCCTTCACCACAACAATTCTGTGGAAATGAAACTGAAAATTTTTGTGGTTTTGGTGTTATTTTTTCATTTGACTCTTTACCGCATTTAGGACAATAAGAAACATATTTCCAACAAGAACCAAATATGTAATCTCTATATTCCTTTTTGTCAGGTTTATCAGTTTCAAATTCATACTTGCAGTCAACACAACTAAATTTCATTTATATAATCTTTATTGAATTTCAAGAATTCCTTTCTTCTTAAAAAACTAAGACGTTTTCTTGTATTTTTCGCGGAGATCATTTAAAATCTCAGCTAGCTTTCTAATATCGGGAAAAGACAATGCATCTGTTTTACATTCTTTCAAACATGAACTGCAGCCTACAATACAATTATAAGGATTAACAACAACAGAAGTTTTTTCTCTCTGGCCATAAACATTATGGCGGCAAAAGTTAAAACAGGCACTACATCCGGTACACAGATCCTGATCAATCGAAGGGTGCCAAGGAATTAATTTTCGGGGTATTCCCATATATGTTGAACCGGCCATATTATTGCTCAATTATTCTTCTTAACAAATGATGAAGAGAGTATTTGAAATTATCTTTTAAAAAATTCAAGAAACAAACACTTTCTTCATTATAGAGTGCCCTAATAATTTCCCTTCCTGTAGATGGATTTTCACATCACCATATTCGGCTGCAACCGGACTATGGGTAACCATTACGATAGTCGTTTTTTGTTCTTTGTTTATTTTACTTAAAATACTCAAAATTTCTCGTGACAACCCGGGGTCGAGATTACCTGTGGGTTCATCGGCAAGTAGTAAATCAGGGCTATTTGCCAAAGCACGTGCAATGGCTACCCGTTGCTGCTGACCTGCTGAAAGTTCTCTTGGATAATGTGTAGTACGATCGTCCAATCCAACCCATTTTAACAATTCAATTGCCCGGTTTCTGTTTTCAGCTTTATTCTTGTTCTTTACATTCAGTGCAATCATTATGTTTTCAACTGCCGTAAGATAAGGTACAAGGGCAAAACTCTGCATTACAAATCCTATATGGTTACTCCGGAAAATGGCCATTTCTTCATCACTGTCAAGGTTTAGTTCATTCCCACCATAAATCATTCTTCCCGATGTTGGCCGCAATAATCCGCCAATTATTAAAAGAAGGGTCGTTTTGCCTGAACCAGAAGGACCTGTAATGGTAATAAAAGAACCTTTGTCTATATCGAACGAAAGACTGTCAACTGCATTGATAGCTCCATTATGTCGTTGATAGGTCTTCGTGAGATCCTTAATTTGTATCAGCATACTTAATCCTCCTGCATATTTGAAAATGATTCGATTTTCCCTGCCATATAGGCGGGTATTACCGAACCTGTGACTGAAATAATAATCGCAATTGCTATTGATACAGGTAATAATATATAAAGCGGGCTTACTGAAATTCCGGCAAATTGCGGACCAAGCCATACGGCAGCAACAGTACCTATAATGTACCCGGCAATGCCACCTGTAAGTCCCATAATCATTGCTTTGAGTATAAGAATATTATAGATATGCCTTTTCTGATAACCTATCATACGAAGGATACCGATCTCTTTTCTGCGCTCGTTCACGTTTGCCCAAATGTAATTGCCGATTGAAATACCTCCTACAAACACAATTATGATCAGGAAAACAAGTGACAGCTTATTCATCAATTGGTTTGTTTTTATCTGGGTTGAAACAATTTGCCCGATTGTAGTAATTCTGGTATCTGGCAGAACATTCCGCATCTTTCCAAGCAATCCATCAGTAATTTCATTGCAGCATCCCATGATTTCTATCGCACTGATTTGCTCACCTGTACCAAGAAGTGATTGAACCTCATGCAGGTTGGCAAATACTCTGTCATCATCAACTGTGCCTGTCTCCGGAAGAATCTTAGTGACTTTAAATTCTTTATTCTGCAGTGTTAAGGTACTGCCTTCTGAAAGATTCAGCCTTTGAGCGATAGAGTAACCGATATAACAATCATTATTGGCAAGCGTATCTATTCCCTTTCGCTGTAGTTTTGCATCAAGATATTTTTTGGGTGTTTTTGATGGAGCACAGCTTGCAATCAGTTGTTCCGCCTTCAATCCACCTTGCTGCCAGATTGGTTTGGAAGCTATTTCGCTTTTTGGTAAGATCCCTGTAAGAACTACGCTCTCATTACCCAGCTTAATACGACGGGTAAGTTTGGGAGACAGGTTGTCGACTCCCGGGAGCGTTGAAGTGACAATCTTTTCAACGTACTCTTCAGGGAAGGTCGGAGCGTCAATATCCGCGGCGTAATAGTTATCAACGCTGGCTGCCTGTGGTAATATTAGTATATTTGCACCAAGGTTATCAAGGTTTACAGAAACAGCTTTCTCAGATACAATGGATATAGATCGGATACCCACTATAACCCCAATTCCAAGAGTGATGGCAAGCAAGCCCGATAAAAGTTGCGATTTCCGATGCCACAACTCTTTTAAAGTCAAGTCAGTTAATCTCATAATTACAAGAAATTATTTAGCACATCCGGCAGGTCCGCATCCAGGGCCACATCCACCCGCAACAGGAGTTTTTGCAGCAGCAACTAATTTTGTTGCGTCTGGTATTGTTGTAGCAGTTCCGGCTACCTGTCCCTGTTTATTGATAACAAGAGTAAGTGATGCAGTCAATTGTGTTTTATCAATTCGGAGCTGGTTGAAGAAATTGGCTTCATTATTATCATTGATATCCACCTCGACAAGAACAGCTTCTCCAAGCGTTGAAACAGCTTTCTTGCATTCTTTAAGGACCTCTGACCTATCGGTAAAAGTATTTTTTGAGAATACCACAATTGCATATTTCCCACTGTTAATTGCGCTATACACCTCTTCCAGTTTGGGAGATGGCACAAGAGCTGCTACGTTCTCTGCAGTAGCCTGCTCAAGAATGTAACCACCTGTGGGCAAACCTTTTGATGAGATTACAAGAATGAGGGGAACAGGCACTCCGGACAGCCTGTATTCATTAACCAGACTTGCATTTGCAGCATCATCTTTGTTCATCTGAATAACCACAGCATTTTTGTTAATGAAATTTGCAGCATGTGCAATTTGTATGGCTTTATCTGTTCCGGTAGCTCCTGTACTGGTTACTACCAGAAAAACAGCTTTACCTGCATTTTTGGCAGCCATAATATTGTCAGCAGTACTTTTGCCAACTGAAGATGTTTTAGTAGTCACAGCTGGTACTGAGGAGGTTACCACACCGGCGGTTGGGATGGCTTTCGGGCTCGGTTGGGACTGAATGGCAACAGTAGCTCCTGATGGATTGTTGCAAGCCACAATAATTGCTGCAACAAACAGAGATAATGCAATTAATGGAATTGTTTTCATAGAGTAAGATTTAAGTTGCTTTAATGATTGATCAAGAATTAATGTTTTAAAAATTTATTACATGATATACTTTCCCTGCAAAAGGGATAGTTTGAACTTGTTTTTTGACAGAACCATTAACCGCAGCATCCTCCTTCTCCGCTTCGTTTCAGCCCATTGAGTCTGAATCCATTAGGACCATAATCAATGGTTACTTCAGCCAACATATCCCTTGCGGATTCCTCCATAAAAAAATTCACTGAATCAATTGAAAATTGCAGGTCCCCAAGTGACGGACTTTCAACAACAGACATCTGTACTGCTGGTCCGCAACAACCCTGTTGCATAAAAATTCGAATACCTGCAGTTGGAACCTCATAATTCTTCCAGTGCTCGTGGTGATGCATTCATAATTTTAATTTTTTGTGATAACTATTTTTTAAAAATTTCATCTGATAACTTTTTTACCTTTTCAATTCCAATAATTTCTGATGGTTGAAGAGGTATGGCAAACAAAGGTTTTGCATTGTACAAATCAAATGCTTTATACAGGTAATGTTGTTGTAATTTCCAGCGTTCAAGTCCAAAGCCGGACTGGCAATCAACACTTGAAAGTATATGGTTTAAAAAGATGCCCTGTGCGTTAATACCAACTCTTTCAAGATCTTTCATTGCTCTATAGCTTTCATGAATAGGTGTGAACTCAGGGTAAGCCACAAGCAGAAATGTCGCATTTTCCGGATTCTTTAACCTGCTAATCAGCGATTCGATTTTACTGTTTCCCTGGCTGGCATCAGGTTTTGCAGATGTATTGCCCTTTAGTTTCATATCGATTTGCTTTTTGTATTCGAAAGGCAATTCAAGAAGCCTCATGGTATGTTCTGTTGGAGCTGTATCGAGTACAAAATAGTCCCATCCGGGTTCATTAAGCAGGTTAGCAAATTGCTCGAAAATCGCTATTTCTTCTGTACAGGGAGATTCCAGTTCTTCTTCAAGAGAGGCCATGAGTTCATCGGAATATCCATTCGTTCTTGCATCATCCATTATTTTAAGACGGTACTCTTCAACTGCCGTTTTCTGGTCAATATTTACTGCCCATAAATTACCTGTTATATTAACAGGGATATGATTTACTTCGGTCTCTAGCACCTGGCCTATATGTGCTGCAGGATCTGTGGTAAACAGAAGCGTTTTCCCTTTTTCTGCCATTTTCATAGCAAGGGTGCAAGCCATAATAGTTTTCCCTACACCACCTTTACCTGTTAAAATTATGATGCGGTTATTGGTTTTCTTTTCAAGTAATCCTGATAAGATTTCTGATGATGAAAAAGCATTGAATGTTCTGTTTAATGGAAAGTCAGTCTGGATAACTACATCTTTTTTGTCAAAGGCAATTTCCCCAAGTAAAGAAATATTTTTAACTCCCTTTACCTCTGACTGCTGTAAGGGCACTTGTGAGACAGTTTCCGGGAAAAGACTTCTGAGTTCCTGAATATATTTCTGTTGGTTTTCGGCCATGGTTCCAAACAATCCGGAGAGAGAAGAATGATTTGGATACACACCATTAATTACAAGGTGAAAATTATGAATACCCGTCCGCTCAAGTTCCGATTTAGCACGCATGGTTTCATAAACTGAAGTTTTTTCGGGTCTGCTAACGAGGTACACAGTTGTACGGTCAGCGTTCTGTAAAATACTTACTGCATGGGAATATTTTTGTCTTGAACTCTCAAGTTGTGAAACCGGGCCAATGCATGTTTGTCCCTGACCTTCAGCGCTTTTTTGGATATATTTGTCCCACTCATTAGGCAGTGTCATAAGACGGAGGGTATGCCCTGTTGGTGCCGTATCAAATATTATCAGATCGTATGTTTCATCGCCAAGAAAATCAGTGAACTTATCGAAAGTTGCAATCTCAACCGTACAACCTCCGTTAAATTCCTCTTTAACCTGTTCCAGAACTGCCCCTTCAAGAATTGCTGAAAGCGGTTCAAGCATTCTGTTCTTATATGCATCTGTAATAGCATCTGAATCCATCTGGGCAAGAAAAAGATTAGGGGAGACTTCAATAGTATCCACACCCACTTTACGTTCAAAAATATCTCCCAGATTTCCGGCAGGATCAGTTGATACAAGTAAAGTGCGTTTACCTTTTTGAGATTGATAAACCGCCGTTGTTGCAGCTATTGTGGTTTTACCCACACCACCTTTACCTGAAAAGAATATATATTGTGTCATAATATTAGATTTTATAGAATTTTTAAGAATTTATTTTAGATTTAACAAAACGTCTTATTTTAGAAATGTTTACCTTTTTTTCGCTGCATGCCACTTCCCCGTTCACAAGAACAAAAGGAAAATTAACTGTTTCTTTCTCGAGCAGAACTTGAGCGGTTTCATCTGCAAACCATTTTTCCGACATAAACTCAATGTGCTCAAAAACAACATAGTTTTGAAAAACATTTTCCATCTGATTTTTCAAAAGTGAGGCTACATCTGACCAGTTCATTTTCTTATGATCGCAAGCAGCCTGAGGAATAGTATAAAGTGCTATATGCAGTTTTTCTGAATTCATTGTCAATTGAAAATTCCGAGTATTTTAGAATCAGGTTTAATACTTTTTATTTCCGGAATAGGTACAGACAGTTCATCCAGTGTAGGATAACTACCCTTCTTGATTATCTGCCCGTTTAATAAAGTAAGGGGAAGTTTTCCGGGACCTTCGGTTGTTATGAATTGTTTTACCACGGGATTGTTGGTGAAGGCAAGGGGAACTAGATTTATAGCATAACGCTTCACTTCCACCATTGCTTGTGAAAGGATATTTATAGTATTCTGAAGTTCGATTAATGCTTTGTCTGGTTCAGGTCCGCATACACCCGTAGCGCAA
>JAPLDY010000046.1 GCA_026391595.1 Bacteroidia bacterium | reverse complement strand
CCCCCCTTTAGGGGGGATGGGGGGTCAATACATCCTGTTTATCAGAAGTCCTATCTCATCACGTTTCTTAAGCGGGAAGATGTGGCTCTTGCCATCCCTGGTTATGACATTTATTCCCCTGGCAGAAAATATTCCATTTTGATAAAAGATCACTTCAAGTATATTGTCAAAAAATATCTCAAGGTTGAACCTTTCTGTATCCTCCTTTAAGGTTTTAAAGTAAATCCTCTGGTTTGTAACAATCAATTTGCCACCAACTTTCTGATTATCAACAACCTGGTTTGTGTCGCCTGCTTTCAGGACTACTTCATTAGGATTTAATTTGACTGTCATTTATTCAGGATTAAGAGATATCTAAGCTAAAGACGGCGTATATCAATGAAAGTTGCAGGAAAAATTTAAAAATCATGAACTTGTCCCCCTCCCTATAACTATCGTAATCCCTTCTCTTATGTTGCAGCTACCCTTATTACACATCTTTTCTAGTTTATATAAAAAGTATTTCATATGAAGGAAGGAGATTCCTCATTCATCCTCCTGCGTCGGATTCATTCGGAATGACAGGTATTTTTTTATAGTACAGGGAAGGAGCGGCGATTCGCAAGCTTCATTCATTTTTTATTCAATTTCTTTTTTGCGAATCGCCGCTCCTTCCCCTTTGTAATACCTAAATACCTTGTCATTCCGAACGTAGTGAGGAATCTCCTTCCTTATCCACAGATCTATTTAATTCCCATTACTAAAGAATTTGGAAAATAAAGGGGATATGGGATCGAGTAAATGTTATTCATTGTCTAAAAATTAGACATTTTATATTATATTAGTAATTCAATTAATTACTTATGAGCAAAGACACAGATAAGCTTGTGCCGGGAGCGTCACCTACCATGATCAATGTGATGAACATTGTAAGAAAGATTGCACCCACCGATGCCAATGTTCTGATAACAGGGGAGAATGGGACTGGTAAAGAGCTTGTTGCTAAGGAGATACACAACCTTTCAGGGAGATCAGGTGAGCTTATGGTAAGTGTGGATATGGGTTCCATCACCGAGACGTTGTTTGAAAGTGAACTATTTGGTCATGTAAAGGGAGCGTTTACCGATGCCAGGGCTGACAGGAAAGGAAAATTTGAGCTAGCTGATGGGAGTACTCTTTTTCTGGATGAGATTGGCAACCTGTCACTTCAATCACAGTCAAAGATATTAAATGCACTTCAGAACAGACAGATTACAAGTGTTGGTTCAAACAAGCAGATATCTGTTAACATCCGATTGATCTGTGCTACAAACTGCGATCTTATGAAGATGGTCGGAGAGGGGAAATTCCGTGAAGATCTTCTCTACAGGATCAACACTATAATGATTGAAGTTCCTCCTTTGCGCGACAGGGTTGATGATATTCCTATCCTTTCAAGTTATTTTGTGAAAGTTTACTGTGAAAAATACGGTCGAGAACCAATAAAGATCAATACTCATGCTTTTGAAAAACTCGCCAATTACAGCTGGCCTGGCAATGTAAGAGAACTTCAGCACGCTATCGAAAAAGCTGTTATTATGAGTGATTCATCAGTTCTTCTTCCTTCAGACTTTGAATTCGGTTCAACTGCAAAAAATGTTTATCATCATGAGCTCACTCTTGCGGAAATAGAGAAGAAAATAATCCTCGATTGCCTTAAAAGGAATGGCAACAACATCAGCATTGCTGCAGCAAAACTTGGTATCACAAGACAAACTCTCTACAATAAGCTGAAGAAAATCGATCCGGATCTGCCTTAGCTGACTATCTGGCCGTCGAAGAGGTTCACTATTCTATGAGCATAACCTGCATCCCTGTCATTATGAGTAACCATAATGATAGTGGTCCCCTCTTTATTCAGTTCAGTAAGGAGGTTTATCACTTCAATACCATTTTTAGAATCGAGGTTACCAGTGGGCTCATCTGCAAGTATAAGCTTGGGATTGGCGACAACGGCCCGTGCAATAGCTACTCTTTGCTGTTGCCCGCCCGATAACTGCTGAGGAAAGTGTTTTGCACGATGAGTTATCTTCATTCTGTCCAATGCATCTTCCACCTTTTTCTTGCGGTCGCTGTTTTTCATCTTCAGATATATAAGAGGCAGCTCTACGTTTTCATAAACATTCAGTTCATCGATCAGGTTGAAACTCTGGAAAACGAAACCGATATTTCCTTTTCTGAATACGGTTCTGTCCCGTTCCTTAAGGTTAGCTACTTCCGTTCCATTAAAAACATAACTTCCGGATGTCGGATTGTCAAGGAGGCCGAGAATATTCAGAAGTGTTGATTTCCCACATCCTGAAGGGCCCATGACAGCTACATATTCACCTTCCTTTACATGAAAGTTCACCTTATTGAGAGCAGTTGTCTCAACTTCCTCAGTTCTGAAGATCTTGGTTAAATCATTTGTTTTGATCATATAAGTAAATATTAGTGTTATTTGGAATTCTTAAATACGAGTTTTTCATTTTTACCGAATGATTCATATCCCGAAATAATAACTTTTTCACCGGGCTGTAATCCTTCAAGTACTTCATAGTATTTTGGATTCTTTCTTCCGATAGAGATGTTTCTCCTTGTTGCAAATGACTCAGAGGGATCAAGGACGAATATCCATTGTCCGCCTGTCTCCTGGAAGAATCCGCCGATCGGAACGAGCACAGATTCCTTGGGCTGTCCAAGCTGAAGGCTTATATAATATGTCTGCCCGGTTCTGATATTCTCCGGTACGGTATCGCTGAAAATCATATCGATCTCAAAAGTCCCGTTCCTTACTTCCGGATATACCCTCTTGACAACCAGGTTATACAAACTGCCCTGCCTGTCAAGAGTTGCTGTTAGCTGTGCTCTGACACGGTCAATGTAATGTTCATCGATCTGAGCTGATACTTTGTAAGATGTCAACACATTTATTTGTCCCATGTTTGCTCCCCGCGAAATAGATTGGCCGATTTCCGGGACCAGGAGACCCAGTTGTCCATCTACAGTTGCCCTTACATTAAGATTCTCCACTCTTTGTCTGACAAGTGCCAGGTTTTTTCGCATATTCTCAAGATTGGCTTTTATTGTTTCCACCTGCACTGACCTGAAAAGCGAATCAGCTTTTTGCCGTTCGATAAAAAGTTCCTGAGAGCTTCTGGCCATATCAAGATCCTCTTTTGAACGGATGAATTCTTCCCTCGAAATAAGATTGTCTTTCATCAGTTCAGAATTCTGCTGAAATGTACGTTCCTTCCTTTCAATATCGTATTTTAGGTTAATAAGCTCTCTTTTAATAGAGATCCTTTCCTGTTCCATCGTTACCTGTGTATTCCTGAGGAAGTTTTCCTTTTCCGCAAGCTGGGCTTCACTGTCAAGGATATTGAGGTAAAGATCCGGATTGCTTAATCGTAAGATTATATCACCTTTCTTAACCATGGAACCTTCCTCTATCAGTCTCTCTTCCACCCGGCCGCCTTCCTGGGCATCAAGGAAGATTATGTGTATAGGTTCAACTGTTCCGGGAACAGTAATATAATCATTGAACTGACCCCTGGTGATTGTCTCTATTATCAGCTTATCCTTTTCAACCCTGTATGTCGAAGTGCGGTCAGTAAAGAAAGCCATATAGATAAGAACAATTATTACTATCCCGCCTATGATATATCCGATATGCTTCTTCTGCAGTCCTTTTTTCTTTTCGATGGGTCTGTCCATCTTTTCAATAGGGGTATCCATTATTGTCAATTATTACTCTTATTTGTTAAAAACTGAATTCTCGTACTCTCCAGTTGTGTAAAAGTTAATTGTAAGCTTTCTTATTATGAGCTGGAGCTGTGTCCTGAGCGCTTCTGTTTCAGCTCTGAAAAGTGTTGTTTTTGCAGCTGAGTAGTCTGTGACATCGACCAGTCCAGTTTCAAATTTCTTTTCTACTGCGCTGAATGATTTCTTGTTATACTCGAAATTGGACTGGGCGGCTATGAACTCATCCCTACCCCGGTTATAGTCGAGACAGGCGTTTTCAATTTCCGTGTACAGACTGTTTTTTTCCTGTTCAAGCCTGAGAGCAGCATCATTCTTACGGATCTTTGCGATCCTGATATTTCTTCCGGTTGTATAGTTGTTGAAAATGGGTACATTGAGAGACATATAAATAGCCTGGCTATTGTTATTCTTGAGCTGGGTTGAAAAGGACACTTGCTCCTCTGTATCACCGCTCAGAACCTTATAATATCCGGTATAAACAGCACCTCCCACGGAAAGGCTGGGTGCAATGGCCCCCTTTGCAGCCGAGATCTGCTTCTCTGAGGCGCGTAACTCATATTCAATTGCTTTCAAACGGGGTAATACATTGGAAGCTATACTAAAGATACTGTCAGGATCATAGCTCTGATCACTTATCAGAAGGCTGTTCATCTCCGGTATCGCAAGATCGAAATAAGTTCCGGGATCAAGCTGAAGCATTTGTTTCATGGTTGTGAGAGCCTGGCTGGCAGAGTTATATGCAATGGTATAGTCAAGCTTGTCAGCCGAAACCTGGCTCTCGATCTCAAATTGTTTCGACAGCGCCTCCTTGCCGGTTTCCACCAGTTTGACGATCCTGTAATGCTGCTTTTCAGATAGTTCAAGCTGAAGCTTCGAGGCACTCTCCAATCCCCTGGCATAAAGGACATGGTAATACTGACCCAGTATATCGACAATAAGAATATTCCTGTTTATCTTTTCCGATTCCAACCCGGCTTTGAACATGAACTTGTATGCAGAAATGGAGTTTAGCGCTGTAAACCCGCTGAATAGCTGGAAATTAGTGTTTAAAGAATAAGAATTACTGATATTTTGCTTGAACGTGATAAGGTTGGTGACCGGGTCGACAGATCGTCCGAATCCGATACGTGCATCGGAGCCTAAATTCAGGGAAGGCAGGACATCCATTTTCGATTTCAGGAGATTGGCTTCTGCAGTTTCAGTCTGAAGGATCTGACGCTTCAACCCAAGGTTGTTGGAAACAGCATAATTGATACAATCCTCAAGAGTCCATTTTTTTTCCTGAGCGCTCGTTTCACAGAAATATAAAACTGATATTATTGCTATTATCCAATGGGATCTGGTCATTTTTCGTATACGATTTATATAAGATTCATCCAAAAATGTGCCAAATTCCTAAATATGATAATATCAGACATATACGATTAATACTAATAGAACTAAATGTATATATATTAGACAGCACACTGTATGAAAAATTTACATTAATAAGAGTTTTATTTTATCAAATTCTATATTAAACTAAAAATCAAAGGTTTTTAGACAGGCGGGATCAGTGCAAGATGCAGCAAACCTAATATTTTTAAGTCTTTGATTTGATTATACAACCTAAAAACTAACGACTTCAGCCATGTTAAAAATTTTTTTCATCAATGCTTTCCGCAGTATGAGAAAGCAACGAGGTTATTTACTTATAAATGTAGGAGGTTTAGCCATCGGACTAACCAGCTTTTTGTTCATAACATTATACGTTGTACACGAACTCAGTTATGACAGGTTCCATGAAAATTATGAAAATATTTACAGGCTTAAAGTTGTTGGACGATTGGCGGGTGGAGAACTTGATCAGGCAGTGACCGCTGCTCCAATGTCCCAGGCTATGATTAATGATTACCCGGAAGTATTACATTCAACCAGAGTAACCCAGTTAGGTGCATGGCTGATAGTTTTCGGGGATAACAAATTCAATGAGGACGGGGTACTCTTCGCTGATTCAACCTTTTTCGATGTGTTTGATTTCAAATTGTTAAGAGGAGATCCAAAAACCGCTCTTGTGAGGCCGCGTTCAATAATTCTCACCGAAGAATACGCAAAAAAATATTTTGGCGACATGGATCCGATGGGTCAAAAAATGATTGTTGAAGTTGATACGATCTTCTATACAGTAACAGGAGTTATCCAGGACGTACCGGATAATTCTCACATAAAATATGATATGCTTGCTTCAATGAGCACATATCCCGGAATGGCAAATAATCCAAATTGGATAAGTCATAACTTTTACACTTATATAGTGGTGAAGGATGGGATTGAAAAGAGTGTTTTACAGGATAAATTCCGGGGGATGTTAATTAAATATGTAGGACCTCAGATACAGCAGTTCCTGGGCTATTCACTGGATGACTTCAAAAAATCAGGCAATGACTTCGGCTATGCTCTTGAGCCTTTAAAAGATATTCATCTGAAGGGAGCGACACAGTACAATCTTGAACCAGCGGGATCCCTTGCCACTGTATATATTTTTGCAGTAATTGCTCTCCTTATATTAATAATAGCAATAATAAATTATATAAATCTTGCTACTGCAAAATCGGCCGGAAGGGCTAAAGAAGTAGGTATTAAGAAAGTAGTGGGTGTAAATAGATCAGGTCTTATCAGACAGTTTCTGGGAGAATCTCTTATAATCGTGACAATTGCCACATTTCTGGCAGTAATATTGGTATATGCACTTACTCCGTTTTTTAACCAGCTAATTGGAAAAGAACTGTCAGTGAGTCTTTTTGACAATGCTGCGGGAATTCTATCCCTGGTAGCACTGATCCTTGTTGTAGGTATATCTGCCGGTTCTTACCCAGCCTTTATCCTCGCATCATTTAATCCTGTTGAGGTATTAAAGGGGACATTAAATCCAGGCTCTATGTCAAAAAATCTCAGAGGTTTGCTGGTCGTTTTGCAATTTACAGTTTCAATCGTCATAATCATAGGATCAATTATCGTCTATAACCAGCTAAATTTCATGACAAAGAAAGATCTGGGATTTAACAAGGAAAATCTTGTGATTATCCGCAGGCCTGATGCATTCTTCAGGCAGCTTGAGCCTTTCAGAGATCAGCTTTTACAGATACCGGGAGTTGAAAAAGTCGGTTTCTCACGACAGGTCCCGGGAACCAATTTTAACAATAATGCATTCTTAAATGATGAAGACCCGGAAAAGAAAACATATCTCCTGGAACAGGCTCAGGTCAGTCTTGACTTTCCCCAGGCATTAGGTGTTCAGCTCCTTGAAGGCCGGTTCTTTTCACGTGAATACGGTACAGATTCCACCGCAGTACTTATAAATGAAGCAGCTGTAAGGTCTTTGGGTCTGAAGGATCCTGTTGGTAAAAACATCCTTCAGCCGATAGGTCCGCAACAATTCCAGAAGCTTAAGATAATAGGTATCATGAAAGATTTCAATATTACCTCTTTGCACAAAGCAATTGAACCTGTATGTTTTACAGTAATTAGGCCTGGTGGCGGCGACCAGTATGCTACTGTCAGGCTAACAGGGGATAATATACCGGCAACTATCAGGGAGATTGAACAGAAATGGCAGTCTTTTACAACAATGCAACCCTTTCAGTATGAGTTTTTCTCAGATACCTGGAATCACCTTTATACATCAGAATTGAAGACAGGGAAAATATTTATCCTGTTTTCAATCCTTGCTATTTTTATTGCCTGCCTCGGTTTACTTGGCCTTATTACTTTCATTACAAATAAAAGGACTAGAGAGATAGGAATTCGAAAAACTTACGGCGCATCCATCCAGGTAGTATTAAGACTTTTATCAAGAGAAGTGGTATTTCTAATACTGATTTCCTCACTGATTGCATATCCCATTGCCTATTTCGGTTCAAAATACTGGCTTAATGGTTTTGCCAGCAAAGTAAGCATAAGTCCGTTTGTATATATATTAGCAACACTGGCAGCACTGATTATCGGATGGTTATCTATAAGCTATCAGACAATAAAAGCAGCCAGTTACAATCCTGCAAAAGCTCTCAAGATAGAATAGAAAATCAGTAAAAAGCGGTCATTCATGCCTCAGAGCGTCTACCGGATTAATGCGGGATGCTTTGTAAGAATGAAAATAAACAGTAAAAAGGACCAAAACTGCTGCTACTGCAAATGTAACTGCAAATATCCACCAGCTGATGCCGACTTTATATGCGAAATTATTTAACCACTTCGACATAAAATAAAAGGTCACGGGAACAGAAAGCAGGGCAGCAGCAATAACCAGTATCAGGTTATTCTTCAGAAATGAAATGACAATTGATTGTTCTGAACTTCCGAATGCCTTTTTGATACCTATTTCCTTTATTCTCGAACGTGCTACGAAAAGTGTCAGTCCAAATAATCCGAATGCCGCAATAAGCAGGGTAAACAGCGCGAATATTGAAACAATTGTACTTAAATTTCTTTCGGAAGAATAGATATCCCTTATCATATCTTCTATTGTTGTGTACCTGAATGGCCTGTCAGGAGCAGCTTTCTTCCATTCAGCTTCGAGCATCGGAAGAATACCGGCCAGTGTCCCTGGTTTGTAATGAACAGCAACCTGCTGTATATACTTATCTGTCATATCAATCATAAGGGGTGGAATATCCGAATGTATGGAATGCAGGTTAAAGTCTTTTACAATCCCGATAATTGTCTGATTCCCGATCAGCATCCCAATTGGATCGGTTATCCCCAGCTCTTTAACTGCTGTTTCATTGAGCATTGCAGATTGTTTAAGGTCGCTCCCGAAGTCCTGCGAGAATTCCCGGCCTTTGAGAACTTTGATGCCCATCGTCTGAACGAAATTATAATCGACTGCCAGCCCTTCGACCTTTACCTTCAATGTTTTATCCTGGGAATGCGGATACATTGTAGACATCGATCCCTGCATCGGAAGGCCATCCATAACCCCGCCGGCCATGATCACATTCGGGTTTGATTTAATACTGTTGATATAGGCAGAATAATCCTTGAAATCACGACCGAGTTCAATTAACAGAATATCACTGTTATAATAACCCGGATCTTTATTAAGGGCATACTTATACTGCGAACGGATTATCAGTGTCCCTGAAACAAATGAACAGAAAATAACAAGCTGCAGGACAATAAGGATGGAACGGAAAAACTGTTTATTCTTTCCGGTCTGTGAGCTGCTCTTAAGAATATCCATGACTTTCAGTCCGGATAAATATGAAGAGGTATACAGACCGGACACAACTCCGATAATTATTGTAAGAACCAGGTAAACAGTGATATAAATGCCAATATTTGAACTTATGATAATCAGTCTGGTCTGGAACAGTCTCCCGGCATATGGAAGAGCAATCCTCATCAGAACAAGAGCAACCGGCAGAACAATAAGAGCCATTAAGACTGATTCGGTCAGCAGCTGATTCTTAATGCTCCTGTTTATGCCGCCAAAAGTTTTTCTTATCCCTATTTCCAGCCTTCTGCCCGTTGACACTGCGGTTGAGAGGATGATATAATTTATTGCAGCGACAAGCACTATCAGGAATGCTATTGCCGAGAAGAGTCTGACATTTTTTATATTTCCTGTAATTCCGGCATTTGCCACTTCTGCCGAACCCAGGTAAACATCGCCCAGGTTCTGGAGCGAATACTGGTACTGAGGTTTTTCACTTATATTTTTAACCTCGAATGCCCTGAACTGATTTTCAAGTGCTTTGATATCGCAATCTTTTGAAAGAAGCACCCAGGTGTTCCAGAAGTTCATTGAATAGTTTACATCAGCATTGGTGATCCCAAAAGATTTATTAATGGGATCGAGTGTCCACCTGCTGTTCACCAGACACTGGGTCCTGAAAGTTGAATTCTGAGGCAGATCTTCGAAAACACCTGTCACCATGAAGAGCTGTTCAGTGTTGTTTACCATCCCGACGATTTCCTGTCCGACAGGATTTTGTCCGGGAAGTACTTTTTCTGCAAGAGAGCGTGACAGGACAATGGAATTAAGATCATCGAGGAGGTTCTCAGAAGATCCGCTGATCAGCGGAAGTGTAAATATGTCAAATATGTCGGAATCAGTTGCAATGGCATCATTAACAGATATGACAGACTGATCTTTTAGCTTCAGGCTGAATCCGCGCATATATCTTGTCTTAACAGCTTTCTCAACCTGTGGAAATTCATCTTTCAATGCTGTGGCCAGAACGTATGGAGTGCCTGACTGTTTATTTTTGAAATCGACGTAGTAGTTAAGCACTCTGTATACCCTTTTGCTGTTTTTGTGACAGCGGTTGTAACTCAGTTCATTAATTACAAAAAGCAGCATAATGAAGGAAGCGGCAAGTGCAATTGAAAGTCCCAGTAAATTGATTCCGGCAAATACTTTGTTGTGTTTTATAAAGCGAAGGGCCGATTTAAGATAACTTTTTAACATAGCCTCTTTATTGAGTTATCGGCATATTAAACATTAATTAACCGATAAGAAAAAGTTAAAGAATATCAAATAATAGAATTTGATATGAAATATAATACTTTTCTTATAAACTAATTACTGGTCACTTTAAAGCGGACTAACCTCAAAGGCACTCCGCTCGTCTGTTTAAGGAGCTGGAGGCCATAAATGTAACCTTTGTAAAAGACCATTTTTGACGGATTTATTGTCAGGTCATAATCGTCGCAGACAAAACTGCTCTGGCAGACAAATTTCCCGTCATTCTCATATATCCATACATTGAACTTATTTGTGTTCTCCTCTTTCGGGTATTCAAAAAATAACAGGTTACCATCGGAATCTTTTATTATTGCAGAAAAAGCGGGGATCGGTATAGGATCAGAAATCTTATCCAAATCAGCTTCCATCCGTTTTAGTATCTCTTCATGAGCTGTCTTGTTTTCTTCAGGAGTTATAGTATTTTTTTCGGGAGTCACCCACCGCGTGAAATTAAAAGTTCCCATGTTTTTATACTTTTCTATTGCTTTCCGTTGGATTTCTTTTTGTTCTTCAACTGAAACATAATTTGTAGCCCATTCAATTTTATCTTTCGATTTCAGGTTGCCCTCAAGATCATACACCAGTATTTCCCCGGTAGTTGGTAAGGCAACAATCAATCTGTTCCCAACACATGAAATCTGAGGAGAGGATGCCATCCCGGTATATTTCGAGAATGGCATTGTTGTGATTGAAAATGCTCCTCCTTCTTTCCACTTATAACCATAACTAAAGAGTTTGCTATGACCTATTTCTTCAGGTCTTTCAGTAAAATATTCCCAGATGACTTTCTCTTTATTGGTTTCATAATCGACTATCGACACAAAATCCCGGAATTTATTACTCCAGATAACCCAGCCCACTACAGCAATTTTGTTATTTGGTAGCGGGATCATTTGCCGGGTCATATAATTGAGTTTCAAGGTTTTTATATATTTTCCATTGAAGTCGAAACAAATCATATTCCCCATATTGTCCAACCCTGTAAAAAAGGTATTGTTATTTATTACACCCTGGATAGTATTGATTTTTTTATACTGCACCCCTTTGCTGGAAATAATTCCAAATTCTTTCTCGAACTTACCATCAGGAGAGAATTTTGAGTAGAAGTTTCTGTAAACATGATTAACTATTACAGACCCGTCGGGCATCATTTCTATAGATTTTCTATTGCCCATCGGAGTGTTATAAATTGTATCATAATATGTCTTGAAAACAACATCCCAATTGTTTCCCTGGGCATATTGGGTATCGGGGACGAGTTTTACGACCCCTTTTTTATAAACATCAATCAATTTCTGAGCGGAGATTGATAATGCAGATAATGTAAGAAAAACGATAAGCAGCAACTTTTTCATATGATTTGTTTTTAGGTAACTGAATGTTTCTTAAACTATTTTATAAAGTATTCATAGATATTTCCATCAGCATCAACGATATTTATAACCAGAGGGAATTGTGAAACAGGACGGTTGGCATCTATATCCATCGCAAAATCAGTATCACGCGTAATCTCAACCTGACTTTTCATTTCTTTCTTGTTAGTAATGACAATTACGAACAGTAGTATACAGGCAGCAGTAATAATATAGGAAAATCTTTTGATCGTTAAAGAAGGCTTTTTTACTGGCCTTGAGGGAATTGCGAACTCCGGGATCTCAAGGGAGTCTTTTGCTAAAAGATTTATTGCTTTTTTTACACTGGCTGCCACTCTTCGCTGATTTTCAATTTTTAATCCGCATTTTTTACATGTGGCTATATGGTTTTCAATAAAAGCGACTTCTTCGCGATTAGTTTCCCCATCAATATATTTTTGAATTATATCATCATGAATACAGCTCATATCGTTGACTTTTAAGTTCTTTCTCCATTTTTTTCAATGTACGCGATAACATTTTCCCTATTGAAGTAAATTTTATTCCGGTTACCTCGGCGATCTCTTTATATGACAGACCTTCGCTATATACTGTTGCTAATATTTTTTCCTTTGGTTTTAATTTTGAGATCGCAATGATTATGGCATCCTTCATCTCCTGATTCTCTGCAAATCCCGATTCAATATTGTAATCATTTAAAGAATCGAGATCCGTATAATGTTTCTTATTTCTATGGTTATCTATACATTTATTAATTGTAGCCCGGTATAACCAGCTTTTTGGATGTTGAATTATATTTCCGTTGCTCGTTTTATTGAAGAAATCAATGAAAATTTCCTGTACTATGTCAGAAACATCTTCATTATTACCAACCATTCTTGTTGCAACACGGAACATGGTCCTGTAATTTTCTGAGTATATTTCTTCGAATGTGCTCAAAATATACATTTATTACTTAGGCGTACAACCATACTTTTTTGTGACAAAAAGATATATTTATTATATGTTCAGTAATGATTCAAAATTCGGCAAACTTTATTAACTTACCAATTATGGCCCGGGAAACCATTATTAATTATAAAAAGCTGGAACTCAAGTACAAAGGTGCCGATGAAGAGATCACAGCTTTGCTTGAGAAATCTGTAGTAGGTACTGAAGGAGGACTCAGATACTCAATGCAGGATACGGGGGAGAGGCTGAAATACTATGGCAAAGCCCTCTCATTTATTGCGCTTTACAAGAATAACAGGCTGGCAGGAGTGATAGGACTTTGCTACAGGAATACAGTTAGCTGCGGCATGACATTCAACTCTACTTTCCTGCGTTACCTTTCTTTCAGTAATCCTTTTCAGACAACCAAAGTGTCTCAGAAGCGAAGAAAAAAATTGACACAAGCCAATGAAAACTTCAAGCATCAGATATTTTCAATGTTCATTGATCCTATACGGCTTCCGGGGGGAAATGATCCTTCAGAGCCTCAGGTGGTTTATGCCTGTATTGAAGGCGAAAATGAACGATCGAAGAATTTTGTGCGTCAGGCCGGCTATGAGCATATAAGATCCGTCCGGACAGTCGCCTTCAGCAGATTCAATCCATCAGTAAACCCTGATGTGACAAAGCTTTCAGCTGAAGATGAACCTGCCATGGCCGACCTGCTTGCAGAACAGTACCGCGATTATTGTTTTTACCATGACCAGTTTTCCTTCCTGAACCATCGCTACTATGTAATGAGGAAGGACAATGTAATCGTAGCAGGTGTCTGTGCAATACCTACAGCTTTCAATATTATTGATTTCCCGGGCATCCAGGGATGGATACTTTTAAATATCATGCCTCACCTGCCTTATTTCAAAAGACTCTTCAAACCCGGAGAATTCAGGTTCCTTGTCCTTGATTCAATTTATTGTCGTGAAGGCAGTGAAAATTTCCTCCCCGATCTTTTTGAGTCCGTATGCGCCTCGGAAGGTCATTATTCAGCAATTACATGGCTTGACGAGAATTCTGGACTCTTTAAACTGATAAAGGCTAACGGGAGAATGGGAGTGCTTAACAGGATACTGACTACCAGTCCCGGACTTATATTTGCGTCCTTTCCAAATATTAGTGCTGAAGAAAGAAAAAAGTTCATTGAATCTCCTGTGTACATTTCAGGAGTGGATCTGGCATGATAGAGAGTGACAAGTAATATATGGTTTCTAAAGTAATTGCCACTCTTGTTTTATAAATTTGTGATCATTGTTCAGGATTTTAAAAATTGCACCATGTTCAAAAAGACATTATTGATAGTTATTTCAGTTTTGATGGTAATCACTTTATCAGAATGTTTCACTGCCAGGCCTGTCGCAACAGGAGATCCTTCGGGCAGGAAGCCCAGTGCAGAAAGGGAATTCAGGGCTGCCTGGGTGGCTACCGTGGATAATATAAACTGGCCCAGCAAACCCGGACTTCCGGTCGAGGATCAGAAAAAGGAAGCCATTGCGCTCCTTGACCTCCTGTATGACAATAATTTCAATGCAGTAATATTTCAGGTAAGACCACAATGCGATGCATTATATAAAAGTGAACTTGAGCCATGGTCATATTACCTGACAGGAGAACAGGGAAAAGCACCCGAACCATATTATGATCCTCTGGAATTCTGGATTAAGGAAGCACATGCTCGTGGACTGGAGCTGCATGCATGGCTTAATCCCTACCGTGCACATCATCCTGCAAGCGGTGAAGTGACAAATACTTCTTTCGTGAAAAAGAGACCCGACCTGGTTGTAAAGCTCGAACAGGGTTACTGGTGGATGGACCCTGCCAGACAGGGCACTCAGGATCATTCTTTCAATGTGGTTATGGACCTGGTGCGAAGATATGATCTTGACGGTATTCATTTTGACGATTATTTCTACCCGTATACAGAATATAATAACGGTAAAGACTTCCCCGATGATGAAAGCTGGCAGGCATATCAGAAAAAGGGAGGCAAACTTTCTCGTGGAGATTGGAGAAGGGAAGCTGTCAATGGCTTTATTAAAAGGGTTTATAAGGGTATTAAGGCGGAGAAACCTTATGTGAAATTCGGATTGAGCCCCTTCGGCATCTGGCGTCCTTTTAATCCGCCATCCATCGGAGGCTTCGATCAATATAATATACTATATGCGGATGCACGAAAATGGCTGAACGAAGGATGGATTGACTATTATTCTCCACAGCTCTACTGGCCGGTTAACCAGCTTTTGCAAAGTTATCCGGTTCTGCTGGGATGGTGGAGCGCAGA
>JAPLDY010000199.1 GCA_026391595.1 Bacteroidia bacterium | reverse complement strand
TGTTTACAATAAGATCACAGATATTGAAGAAGCAAACCGACTGGTTAATTCGTTGAGGATATGCGATCCTGCAGTCGGTTCGGGTCATTTCCTGGTATCGGCTCTAAATGAGATAATTGCGATAAAATCTAAGCTCGGAATTCTGGCCGACAAGGAGGGGAAAAGACTTAAAGACTACACTATTGAAGTTATAAACGATGAACTTGTAATTACCGGTCCCGACGGTGAATTCTTCGAGTATAATCCAAAAAATAAGGAGAGCAAGCGGGTGCAGGAGACACTCTTCAGGGAGAAGCAGATTATTATCGAGAATTGTCTGTTCGGTGTTGATATAAATCCGAACTCTGTAAAGATCTGCCGGCTCCGTCTTTGGATCGAACTTCTTAAAAACGCATACTACAAACCCGGAACCAGGAACCCGGAACCCGGAATACGGAACCAGGAACTCGAAACTTTACCGAACATTGACATAAACATAAAGTGCGGTAACTCACTCATCAGCCGCTATCCGCTCGATGCCGACATCGGGAGAGCGCTTAAATCGGCCCGCTGGAATGTCGATAACTATCGCGAGGCGGTGATGACCTACCGCAATGCTCCGACAAAGGAAGTTAAGCGGAACATGGAGGAGCTTATTGAAAAGATAAAAGGCCAGTTTGAGACCGAAGTTGCACAGAACGATAAGCGTTTTCAGAAGCTCAACAAGCTTAAAGGCGAACTCGATACGCTCACGGGGCAAGGAGTGCTCTTCGACAAATCGAAAAAGGAGAAGGATGATTGGAACAGGAAGGTTACGAAGGCTTCGGATGAGATGCATAAGCTCGAGGCTGAGATAGCAGAGATAAAGAGCAATAAGGTTTATGAGAATGCTTTCGAATGGCGATTCGAGTTCCCCGAGGTGCTCGACGATAATGGCAATTTCAGGGGATTTGATGTGGTGATTGGGAATCCACCCTATATAAGACAGGAACTCTTAGGTACACTTAAAGGCCGCCTTGAAAGTGAGTATGCCGTTTTTAAAGGTACAGCAGATATTCTAGTTTATTTTTTTGAGAGAGGGTTGAATCTACTGATACATGAAGGTATTATATGTTTAATATCATCTAATAAATTTATAAGGGCAAACTATGGTAGTAACCTAAGGAAATATTTAACTAGATTTCAAATAGATAAAATTATTGATTTTGGCGAATTACCGGTATTTGAAGAAGCTGCGACGTTTCCAGCAATATTTCTAATAAAGAAGAAGAGCAATTTCAGACCAACTCATTTTACACAGATTAAAACACTGGATTTCTCTAGCCTAGATTCTGTGATAGAAAAAAACGTAATTATTACGGAACTTACCTCAATGACTGAAAGATGGACTTTAGCATCAAACTCAACTAAGATATTACTAGAAAAATTAAAGCATGATTCAATTACTTTAAAAGAATATGTCAAAAAGGAAATGTTTCGAGGTATACTGACCGGATTTAATGAAGCATTTGTGATTGATAAGAATAAAAAGGATGAGTTAATAAAAATAGATCCAAAATCTTCCGAAATTATTTTCCCTTTTTTAATTGGGGATGATGTAAGAAAATTCTATATAAAGAAGAAAGATAGATTCTTGATATTCGCACGGCATGGGATTGAAATTGAACGATATCAAACAATCAAATCTCATCTCGAACAATTTAAGAAAAATTTACAACCCGGGGCATTGGGAGGTCGAAAGCCTGGAAAATATAAATGGTATGAAATTCAGGATGCCACATCATATTTTGAAAAACTTTTAAAACCAAAAATAATATATCCTGAGATTGCGAAAGAAAGTAGGTTTACATATGATATTGGATCTTCACTTTTAAATAAAACATGTTTCTTTATTTCAACTGAAGATTTAGGTCTACTTGGTCTATTAAATTCGACAACAATCTGGTTTTACTTAAAACAAATTTGTTCTGTTCTGGGTGACCAAGATAAGGGCGGTCGTCTGATGCTTCAAACAATATATGTTGAAACCATTCCTTTACCAAAAAACTTACCATTAATTATTAGTAAGATAGAATTTATTGTGAAGGATATTTTACTTAAAAAAAACCATAATCCTAATTCGGACACTTCCGCCCTTGAATCCGAGATCGACCGTCTGGTATATGAGTTGTACGGGTTGACAGAGGAGGAGATAAGGATAGTAGAGGGCGCAACGGCATAACGGCTCAACGGTAGGGACGACCGTTAAGAAATTGCCCGATGGGCAATTTTAGGGAGGAGCCAGACTGCAGGGGTGGCGTCGAAAGAAGAGCGGAGAGCGGGAGGGAGAGAGTGCGGGAGTGCGTGAGGGCGGGAAGGGGAGATGGGCAGAAAATCAGTGAAACTCCTTAAAAAACCCTGAATAACTCCGTGGTTCAGAAAGAATTACTCTTACCCGCCAATCGCAGGATTTACGGATATGAGGATGCATTACTTGACTAATTAACCTAAGTTGCCACTTATTAAGATTTCAAGAAAAATCTGATTAACGAATGATGATTAACGATTTTAGAATTAAGAAGTAAAATACATATAATAATGATTATCAATAATTTAATAAAATGAGCCCTTTCTTCTTAAATCAAAAATCCTTGTTCCTTGTTCTTAAATCTTCCTTTTTCTTAAAGCTGGCAACTTAAGTTAATTACAAAATATTTGAGTCATCTCCTCCGTTTATAAATATAACCTTTCCCTATGAAAACCAAACCAATTCTTGCAAGCGTCCTGGTTCTGCTTCTGGGAGTTTCTCTTTTCGGGCAGGATATTACGCAGAAGCAGAAGCAAAAGCTGAAATTCATCTACCTGGAATCAGGCATCGATTTCATCAGCTGCGATGCACCCTATAAGGACTATATAAGAGCTGACGTTCAGACTTTCTACTCTGATCATATTTCGGGTGGCATCAGAGGTCTGATGTTTAATGAATATGCCGGAGTGAAATTTGAGTACCGGCTGTTAAATAACCTGCTCGGGGTCTCGGGTGGAGTTCGTTACAACAGGACAGTAAGCTCTATAGGCAAGACTTCCTATTGGTCAGATTCTCCCGATTTCTTCTATGTGCGATATTGGAACGACGGCATCTCCTCCGAATATGCCAAAGTAATGGAGATGAGCCAGATATCCCATTACGTAGGAATACCTGTTGAACTCAGGATCTATCCCTATAAAGAGAGGCTGTTAAATGTCTACTATAAAGCAGGAGCCTCCTTAACTTTTAACGTCGGATCAAAAACCGGTATAATATTCCAGAATGAAGAAATGAATCCTTTTAAAACGGATGTTGTTCAGGTTATTGAAGGTCCACAACCATATTTTGGCTCATTTAATCTTGGAGTAGGCCTTAAGATAGGAAGGCTGCCAAAACCCGGATTCATTGTAGAAGCCAATATCCCTGTTGCGATTTTCACACCTGATGAAGCCAGCTTTGTTTCACCTCATACCGGCGCCGGCTTTCAGTTCATGATCCGTGTTCCCCTTAATAAAAAAGCAGAGAAATGAAAAGACTGATATTATATTTTCCGATTGCACTGCTTTTGGTATTTGTATCATGCAGCAAAGAAGCAGAGCTCAAAAAATCCGTCTGGATATCAGACGAGGATTATCCGGATCTCCCGGCCTATACAGAATGGGGATACAATACCTTCGGAGCTTATTTCGATATGGTTCCTTTCATTTCAAACAGTTATTATAGCGCTCCAGCAAAAATGATCAACACAGGAGGCAAAACTTCATTTATCCTTAAGGGTTCAAATGATTCCCATAGTTACTACTACTATAATAACAACAGTTATAATATGTCACTGGCTTTCGACTTCTATGGATTTGATCCAAAGGTATATACTGACCTTATTTACCTTAACGACCTTACTGTAGACCTTACGGGAGCAACAGTAAAAGTCCGGGTAATAACCGATAGTTCTGAGAAGGATCTTGATATCCTTAACGGTTCAATCTTTTTTAAGAGGGCTCAGAACCTGCTTGTCGACAAGAAACTGGTAGAAGTTATACTCTCAGGCACATTCGAGTTCCAGGCACTTATAAACAATGAACCTGTAAGCGTGAGCGAGGGTAGGTTTGATATCGGAATAGGGAAAGATAATTTCTTTAAATACTAGAAGGGTGCGGATACCGGTCAGGTGTAATATAAAGAGTTTATTTATTACATTTATCCGGTTTAAAAGTGCTCTTCAAAATGAAAAGAATAACGTTCCTCACTTCCTTTATCATTCTTTCATGCCTGTTGCAGGCGCAATTCATGCCACCGGCAACAAAAGTATTCACCAGGCAGGATACGCTCCGCGGATCAATAACTCCCGAAAGAGCCTGGTGGGACCTGACTTATTATCATTTGAATATCAGAGTCAATCCTGCTGATTCAACGATATCCGGCACCAACACTGTTGTTTACAGAGTGCTCAAAAATTATAACGTAATGCAGATCGATCTGCAGCCACCTCTTAATCTGCTTAACGCTGAACAGAATGACAAACCTCTCATATTTAAGCGTGAAGGAAATGTTTACTGGATAACCCTTGCTGAAAAACAGGAAGCCGGGAAAGTTTATTCTGTAATCCTTAGCTATGGCGGAAAACCTCAGGTCTCCCGCAGACCGCCATGGGAGGGAGGAATAACATGGAAGAAGGACAGGAATGGGCTGCCATTCATAGCCAGTTCCTGCCAGGTCGATGGTGCAAGCCTGTGGTGGCCATGCAAGGACCACATGTATGACGAACCCGATAGTATGATGATAAGCGTGACTTTACCAGATAACCTGATAGATGTCTCAAACGGCAGGCTGAGGAGCATCGTAAAACATAAAAAGGAGAAGACAACTACATATAACTGGTTTGTAGCCAACCCTATAAATAATTATGGGGTTAATATCAACATCGGCGATTATGTTCATTTTTCAGAAGTATTCAAAGGTGAAAAAGGCAACCTCGACTGCGACTATTATGTACTTCGGGATAACCTTGAAAAAGCTAAAGTCCAGTTCAAACAGGCTCCAATGATGCTTGCCGCGTTCGAACACTGGTTCGGACCATACCCATTTTATGAGGACGGCTACAAGCTTGTTGAAGCTCCTTATCTTGGAATGGAACATCAGAGTTCCATAACTTATGGCAACGGATTTAAAAATGGCTATCTTGGAAGAGATGAGAGCGGATCTGGATGGGGCGACAAGTTCGACTTTATCATTGTTCATGAATCCGGACATGAGTGGTTCGCCAACAGCATCACTTACGAGGATGTTGCCGATATGTGGGTTCACGAGAGCTTTATAAACTATTCCGAGAACCTGTATGTCGAATACCATTATGGCAAGGAAGCCGGTACGGAATATGTTCTTGGTACCCGTCACAATATAAAGAATGACAGGCCTGTAACCGGAACTTACAACGTCAATTTTGAAGGTTCAAGCGACATGTATTCCAAGGGAGGAGCAATGCTTCAGACCCTGCGCCAGATTGTAAACGACGATGAGAAATGGAGAGCCATTCTCCGCGGACTCAATAAGGATTTTTATCACCAGGTTGTAAAAGGCTCACAGATAGAGAATTACATAAGCGAAAAAACGGGCATGAATCTGAAGCCATTCTTTGACCAGTATCTCAGAGATATCAGGATACCTGTTTTTGAATATTTCGTTAAGGGCAGCAGCCTGACTTTCCGGTGGAATAATTGTGTCGCCGGCTTCGACATGCCTGTAAAAATATTTGTCTCCGGTAAATCGCTAAATATCACTCCGTCATCAAGGTTCAGCACTATTGATACTGGTGTTGAAAAGGCTGTCATAGTTGTTGATCCGAACTATTATGTGGCAGCGCTTAATATGACAGGGAAATAATTTAACGGCACAGCGGCATAATGGCTCAGCGGCGCAACGGCATAATTCCACTGCGACGTTGCACCACTGTACTGCTGTACCGTTGTGCCTTTGTGCCCCTGCGCCCCTGCGCCGTTTCTGGCATAATTCTTGTCATGCTATTAATCACTTAGATTTTTTGAATTCACCTTTTAAACTATATTTGGCAAATTTTTAATTTAAAATTTTATCATGGCAAGATCTCTTCTTACAATTCTCTTCGCAGCTCTTTATATCAGCATAAGCGCTCAGGATGTCGCTCAGTGGCGCGGACCAAACAGGAACGGCATTTATAACGAAACTGGTCTGATGAAAGCATGGCCTGACGCCGGACCAAAAATGCTGTGGCATTTTGACGGGCTTGGAGAAGGCCATACATCAGCAGCAGTTACAAGGACAGGAGTCTATATTTCAGGCATGACAGACGGCAGGGGATATATCTTTGCACTGGATCTCAATGGCAATATGAAGTGGAAGAAAGAGTATGGACCGGAATGGACTGAAAGTCATTTTGGTGTACGTTCTACTCCTCTGGTTATTAAGGACAAGCTCTATTTTATAAGCTCATTCGGAAACCTTTTCTGCATGAACACCAGCAATGGACAGATCCTCTGGACGATCGATACATTCAAGGAATACGGCGGCAGGAATATCACATGGGGAATTACGGAGAACCTGCTCTATGACGGAGATGTACTGTATTGTGCACCGGGTGGACGTAATGCAAGTGTCATTGCATTGGACAGAAATACCGGGAAGCTGAAATGGAAGAGCAAGGGGAAAGGTGAAAAAACAGCTTACTGCTCACCGCTTCTCATAAAACTCCCAAAAAGGAAGCTGATAGTGACTATGATGGAAAAATCCATTCAGGGTTATGATGCTTCTTCAGGAACTATGCTCTGGAGCTTTGATCATTCTACAGACCCATATGTCAGTCCAAATATTCCTGTATATATTGATGGATTCCTGTATTGTACCTCCGGCTACGGTCTTGGAGGCGTGATGCTGAAGGTGGCCCCTGACGGGAGCAGCGTTACAGAAGTATGGAAGAATGCCTCACTTGATCCTAAAATAGGAGGGGCTGTTGTTCTCAATGGCAGAATATACGGAGGAGGCGACAGGAACAGGAAGCTTTTCTGTCTCGATTGGAAAACTGGGAAGGAGATCTATTCGGTACCTCAGCTGGCTCCATGTAATATCATTGCCAACAACGGGCTGTTGTATATTTACAGCGAAATGGGAACAATTTCCCTGGTAGAACCCAAAACTGACAGCTTTAATATTATAAGCACTTTCAATGTACCACTTGGATCAGGAACACACTGGGCACATCTTGTGATAAACAACAAAAGACTATATGTAAGGCACGGATCGTCGCTGATGGTCTATGATATAGCAGGCAGGTAACGATATAGCATTACTGGCTATGATCGTTCCAGGTAAATTTGATGATTTGAAGTATGGTCATTCTTTAAATTTCCGGTTTTAAGAATATTTTACTATATTTATTGTTCCTTAAGATCAAAACAGCTCTTATTTAGCCTGTTGAACCATAAACAATATCTTTATGGAAAGGAAGAGACAGAAAGCTGATCCTATAGTTATCAATGTAAATGATACCGGGCCTCAATCTGTTTCAGCTCTTAAGGAACATATCGCCGCACTTGAAAGAGAGCTTGAAGATCTTAAGGAAAGTGAAAAAGCCCTGAAAGAGGGGCAGGAATATTTTCAGGATATTTTTGAGACTGTAAAAGAGGGGTTAGCTCTGACAACTCTCAGGGGTAAAGTTCTTGCTGTTAACAGGAACCTTGAACAAATCGTCGGAGTACCGGGTAAATTTCTTCTGGGTAGAAATATAATGCGGATCGCTTCCGACATGCTTTCCGGTGAAAATCTGAAATTTGTTCTTCCTCTTCTCAAAGATCTGCTTTATGGCAAAGAGATTAAGCCATTTCAGCTTTTTTTCAATGACAGGATTCTCGAAATTTCAGCAAGCATAAACCGGAATACAAAGAGGCTTACAGGAACAATCCGGGATATTACTCAAAACAGGAAAACTGAGGAAGCGCTGACGAAAAGCGAACTCCGGTTAAGAAGGGCAGAGCTGGCCAGCAAAAGCGGGAACTGGGAGCTGCATCTTGATAATAAAATAATGATTGGCTCAGAGGGTGCTTTGAAACTTTATGGTTTGGATGAACCTTTAATTGATTACTCTATCGCAAAAGAGATTCCTCTGCCTGAATACCGTGAAAAGATGGATATTGCTCTTAAACAGCTCATCGAGGATAACAAACCCTATGATATTGAATTCAGGATCATAAATGCCTCCACAAGAGAGATAATAGATATTCACTCAATCTGTGATTATGACAGGAAAAACCGGGTTCTGTTCGGTTCTATTCAGGATATAACTGAACGTAAGAAAGCTGAGGAGGAGATCAGAAAGAAAAACCTGTCCCTGGCATTGCTTCTTGAAATAGCTAAGAATATACTTGAGACTCTTGACAGAAAAAAGATTCTGAAGGCAATTGTTGAAAGCAGTATCCGGCTTATCGGTATGGATACTGCAGCAATCTATTCTATAAAGGGGGATGATCTTTTTCTTGAAGCCACTACCCCGGCTCTTCCTGATGACTTTCCTGATGAATTCAGAAAGGCCAGGATCGAAAATCATCCCCACATCTTAAAAGTAGTTCAGACAAAAGCACATTGTATTCTTTATAATGCAAAGGAAGCTTCTCTGACACCTGAGGAGAGAGTCATCGTTGATCAGAGGGGACTTGGTTCAATTCTTTATATACCCCTGGTTACAAATAAAAATACAGTAGGAGTGCTGATACTGGGTTCAGTTGGAAGAGTTCTTGAATTTGAGGAACATCAAATAGACCTCTGCAAAACACTCTCTTCCCTCGTTTCACTTTCTCTTGAGAATTCTGATCTTTTTGAAAGTCTTACCATCGCAAAGAATAAAGCAGAGGAGAGTGACAGGCTTAAGACAGCATTTCTTCACAATATCTCTCATGAAATAAGAACACCGCTGAATGCTATAATCGGATTTTCCGGATTCCTTGATCAGCCTGATCTCAAACCTGACGAGCGCAAAGAGTACATTGATATCATTTTCCAGAGCAACAACCAGCTTCTTTCGATCATTAACGATATACTGAACATTTCCCAGATTGAGGCAAACCTGGTAATAGTGCGCGAATCGGCTGCCAACCTGAACAACATCCTGAAAAACCTTCACCGGCAGTTCTTGGATGATGAGCGGAGAGCCGGAATAGAGTTCAGGCTGAATATCTCACTGTCAGGCAGCGATAATATAATTCTTACCGACGAAAGCAAGCTTATCCAGGTACTGAGCAACCTCCTGAGCAACGCGTTCAAATTCACTCATAAGGGTTTTGTTGAGTTGGGGTTTGCCAGGGATGGCGAATATGCCGAGTTTTATGTTCAGGATACCGGGATAGGAATACCTGAATCAGAACACAGGAAAATATTTGAAAGGTTTTACCAGGTCGATAAAACGGTATCAAGGCTTTACAGCGGAACCGGGCTAGGGCTTTCTATATCGGATGCCTATGTCAGACTTCTTGGCGGAGAATTTTCTGTTGCCTCATCGCCAGACGAGGGATCAAGGTTTTCATTCAGGATTCCATGGAGGAGACCGGTTTCTGAAACTTCTGCCCTAATTCAGTCCACTCCGGTCATTTCAACCGGATCCACGATAAAAACTATTCTCATCGCAGAGGACGAGGAATCAAATTTTGCACTGGTATATGCTATGCTGAAACCTCACGGGTATAAGATGATGAGGGCAAAAAATGGAGTGGCAGCAGTTGATATATGCAGATCAAATCCGGAAATTGACCTCATCCTGATGGATATCAAAATGCCCCTGATGGATGGTTTTGATGCCACAAGGGAAATATTAAAGTTCAGGCCACATTTACCCATCATTGCCCAGACAGCTTACGCCCATCCGTCCGACAGGGCAAAAGCCATCGAAACCGGATGCGCCGAATACCTGGCAAAACCGTTTGACAGGAAACAACTGCTGGAAGTCGTCAGGAAGTACCTGGAATAGATCCGGAATTATTTCTTCTCTACAAGTACAGGTTTCCCGAAGCCGATTTTTTCAAGAGGCTCAAGTTGTGTTGCAGCATCTCCGACAACGACATAATACATTTTATCCGGTACTATATATTTGTCAGTGATTGTTTTATGCTCTTCAACCGTCATGTTTTTAATGACTTCCTCTTCCTTTTTGATATAATCGTCAGGGAATCCATATTTTGACATTGTGGAGAGCATTCCAATAAGGGCTCCGTTAGTCTCAAAACGCAGGGCATTTGCCCTGATCATGCAGTTCTTAATGAATTGAACTTCATTTTCAGACACTCCGTTGCGATACTTTTCCATCTCCTCCTTTATTATTTTAATCGTTTCGTAAGTGGCTTCTGAAATAACACTGGTTGAGAAATAGAATGGAGCAATATTCTTCATCGCTATAAAATTGCTGGAAGCTCCATAAGTCCAACCTTTCTCTTCTCTGAGGATCTGGTTGAGGATACTGGTATATGCACCGCCAAGCCTGTAATTTATAAAATCTGCTTTGACAAAATCAGGGTTATCCCTGGTGAGTGCAGGACACCCGCCAAAGACGACCGATTGTTGAGAACCGGGGATATCGACAAAATAGATAGTCGATTTTTCCGGAGCCACTGGTGCCGGCCAGCTTTTCATTTTCACCTCTTTGCTTTTCCATTTCGTGGCAAGCGGTGTAAAAGCAGCAAGAACCTGTTCTTTTGAGATATTTCCGGAGACAAGGATCTTTGTGATCGACGGAGAAAAATAATTGTCGTAATAAGCTTTCAGATTTTCAATTGTGATCTTGTCTATCGATTCCCTTGTACCCCTGAAATAATATCCGAAAATGTTATCCTTGCCGTAAAGCAGCTTGTAGAACTCTATGCTGGCTACGCTTCTTGGCTGGGCTTCTGCCTGGATGATAGAATTTTTTGCACGTTTCAGGGCAATCCTGAATTCTGCAGTATCCCATCTTGGTTCGAGGAGGATCTCCTGCATCAGTGAGGTGGTCTTTCCAAAGTTTCTGGAAAGCATTCCGGAACTCATTGTTATCTCCTCTCGGCCGGCGTTCACATAAATATCTGATCCCAGCAGCTCGATCTCCTCTTCAAGGTCCTCGGGCGTTTTGTTTTTTGTACCCTGCGGCAGAACACCTGCCACCATTGATGTAACTCCCGGTAGCGATATATCATCCTGTGAGTAGCCACCATCAATTACAATTTCAATATTAACCAGGGGAAGCTCTTTGTTTTCTATTCCGTAAACCTTGATGCCGTTTGACAGTTCGGCTTTCCATATCTTCGGAACATTAACCTCAGGCTCAATTCCGGAAGGAGGTTCTGCTGAACGGTTAATTGATGAGGCAGTCCTGACGAATTCATCACCTCCTGCTTGTGAAATCTCAACCTGTGTGGCTTCATTTATATTTTCTTCCTTAACACCAGCGTCGACAGAATTTTCAGCCATCATTTCCGGAAAATCTTTAGGAACAAAACTTGTCACCAGATGAGGTTTATTCTTAATGTATTTATTGTACACCATCACAATATCATCAAGAGTAACAGCCTTTATGTTCTCGAGGTCTGTTTTGAAAAAGTCCGGATCCCCCTTGAAAGTGTTATAATATGCCAATTGCATGGCCTTCCCGTCTATGCTGGTGATCTGCTCATAAAAGTTCCTTTCGGTAAACGCCTTTATCCTTTCCACGTCCTTTTTTGTTATACCATCCTTTTCAAACCTGCCAAATGCTTCGAAAACTGCATCTTCTATTTCTTTCAATGTTTTTCCTTCATTTGCTCTGATGGAGATGGTAAATTCGCCTGCAAGCTCACTCGAGTAGTTATATGCGTCCGTTGATGATGTCAGTTGTTTTTCCTTTACGAGCACTTTATAAAGAGGAGCTTTCTTGCCGTCGGCAAGAAGCTTTGCCAGGAAATCGAGTGCGTACATGTCTTTATTGTAATTTTCAGGTACAGGCCATACCATCGTTATTTCTGGAACTTTCGCAAAGTTATCCTTGTGATAGAGTTTTTTTGTCTCAGTTAATGAAGCGAGCATCGGGCCACGCGGATTTACCTGGCCATGTGATTTGATCTCCCCGAAATATTTGTTCAGAAGCAGTTTTACCGAGTCGGTATTGAAATCTCCAGCCAGAACCAGTGTGGCATTGTTTGGCCCGTAAAAATTCTCATAAAAAATTTTTGCATCTTCGACAGTTGCATTTTTCAGGTCTTCCATTTCTCCAATTACATCCCAGTTGTAAGGATGATCGGAAGGGTAGAGGTTTTTATTAATGACATATTCGGTAAATCCATAGGGAACATTATCAACCCCCTGCCTTTTCTCATTCTGGACAACATTCTGCTGAATGGCCAGTGATCTCTTAGTCACTGAATTAATGAAGAATCCCATCCTGTCAAATTCCAGCCAGAATACCTTTTCGAGAGCATTCTTTGGGAATGTTTCAAAATACATTGTAAAATCACGATCTGTACCTCCGTTGTTTGTTCCCCCCGCTGCTTCCAGAACTTTATCAAACTGACCTGTCGGCACATTCTCCGATCCCATAAAAAGAAGATGTTCAAACAGATGAGCAAATCCGGTTTTGCCGGGGACCTCCCTGCCGGATCCAACATGGTACATTATATTATATGATATCATAGGATCGGAATGATCTTCATGAAGGATCACCTGTAATCCGTTTGGCATTACGTACTTTTCATAAGGCAGGCTGATATTGTCAGATACTGTCGTTTTCTTGCATGATGAAATTGTCAGAATGACTGTCAGAAGCAGAATGGTTCTGATGATAATTGAGAATTTTTTCATGTTTGAGAATTTAATAATATGGAATAAATGCAAATTAGAGCTTACGAATTTTGAATTCCAAATTTATATATATTTCCATAACAAAATAATAAGACAGAGAAAGATTTGAATTCACATGAAGTCCGGCCTCAGTACTTTGTTATTGCAGTTAGTCATCAAACAGGAACACGTTATATTTATTTTAATATATTTGTCATGCAAATTAAATGTAATATTTAAATATACTATTGACCATGGGAAACAACAGCCGTCGCTATTTTCTGAAGAAATCGCTACTTACCGGAGTGGGACTCATTGTAGTTCCTTCAATTTATAATAAGTCTATTTTTGCCCGGGGATCTTC
>JAPLDY010000235.1:2903-6702 GCA_026391595.1 Bacteroidia bacterium | reverse complement strand
GATCCTTGCGATTGATGGATATGCCAGGGCGCTTTTCCGGTCCTGCCTCACTCGCCCCGCGTTTGTCCAGCCAAGCGTGTAAGCCGACATCCCAAAGAGCTAGCGCTTGGAGGACGGTGGTCTTTCTCGTTCAGCGATGTTGTGCCGACAATGCCAAGCTTATCGACAGTACCGGCGATACTGCCCGCAGTCATGGCGTAAGGTATAGCCCATAATCGTGTGACACCCATTGTTTTCCATCCGCCATAATTTATTTCTGTCTTAATAAATTTGGGAGAGACACTCCAGTTAATATTGCTGAATGCTGAAACATTGCTGGAGGTCTGCCGTGCCCCTCTTCCAAGCACAAGTGTGATTAATCCGAAACTATTAGAGGAGATGGAAGGATGGAGTTCCTGCCAGATAACAGATGAACCAAGAGAGTCTGCCTGAATTGTGATCCTTACAGGCAACGATGTATTTGCAATAGGATTTCCCAATCCATCCCGTGCGACTGCCTGGTAATTGAAACCCTGCGGCACCTGAGAAGATAAAATACTAAAAGCTGAAGATAAAATAAACAAAAGAAAGAGTTTTGTTTTCATGTCAGACCACAGTTATTTTGTGATAAACAATTTATAAGGTTACGTTGTTCAGTGAAAACCGGTTATTTTTACATTTATAAAAAATGAATATGCGCATCTGCAGGAATACCAGCCTCAAACCTTTCAATACTTTTGGGCTTGATTATAGAGCGGGCACAATGATCCATCTGAGAACCGAGAAAGAAGTAAAGGCAATCTTTAAGGAAGAACTATCTTGTAAAAAGCCATTACTGGTACTTGGAGGAGGAAGCAACATCCTGTTCACAGGCGATTTCAAGGGTACGATCCTCTTGCCGGAATTCGGCGGGATGAGGATTGAAGAGCAAAAGGATGAACATGTAATTGTCTCTGCAGGTGCAGGGATAAAGTGGGACAGGTTTGCAGAGTGGTGTGTTGATATGGGTTTCAGCGGTATCGAGAATCTCTCGGGAATACCTGGTAACGTCGGTGCAGTACCAGTCCAGAATATTGGTGCTTATGGCACTGAAGCAAAGGATTCAATAATTAAGATCAGAACCATTTCAACCTACAACGGCAGAGTAAGGATTTTCAATAACGATGAATGCAATTTCGGCTACAGAACCAGTATATTCAAGTCAACAGAAAAAGGAAAATACCTGGTAACCAGGGTATATTTCCGGTTGGAATTAAACTTCAACCCAAACCTGAATTACGGATCCCTGAAAGAAGAAGCCGGTAAATTGGGGAGATCAACCTTAAAGAATGTAAGAAGCGCCGTATTGAATATAATGCATCGCAAGCTTCCTGATCCTGAGGTTATTGGAAATGGAGGAAGCTTTTTCAAGAATCCTGTTGTAAGCAATACAACAGCAGAAAAACTTATTAAAGCTTATCCCGGAATACCTGTATATGATGATCTGTCAGTTTGGAAGAAACTGGCTGCCGGATGGCTGGTTGAACAGTGCGGTTGGAAAGGGAAAAGAGCCGGTGATGCCGGAGTTCATGAAAAGCAGGCGCTGGTACTAGTTAATCATGGTAATGCATCAGGGAAAGATATCCTGAATCTATCAGAAAAAATAAGAAAATCTGTCAGGGAGAAGTTTGGTGTTAACCTCGAAAATGAAGTAGAAATAGTTGATTAAAGTCTCTTATCTGTAGATCTTTCTTCTGTTGAGTTCACGCTGGTATTCTGCGGCGTACCTGTTATGTTCGGCCAGTGTTCTTGAAAAATTGTGATATCCTGAGAAATCGGCTTTAGCTGCAAAATACAGGTAATCGTGTTTCTCAGCGTTCAGCACTGCATCAATACCTTCAATGGTCGGGCAGCCAATAGGACCGGGAGGAAAACCGTAATGTTTGTAGGTATTGTAGGGAGAATCTACTTCGAGGTATGCTTTCAGAACCCTTGTGATTGTCCAGTTGTTTAATGCGAACTTTATTGTAGGACAAGCCTGGAGGGGAATTCCTCTTCTGAGCCTGTTGAGATAAACACCAGCTATCCTTGGTTTTTCTTCAGGTTTTGAAACTTCATCGTCTATTATGGATGCTAGAATTGAAACTTCTATCCTTGAGAGATTCTTTGCATCTGCTTTAGATTGCCGTTCCTCATTCCAGAACTTATTATATTCCTTCAGCATTCGTAAATAAAATCCTTCAGCACCGGTATTCCAGAAAAGCTGGTAAGTATTCGGGATGAAGACCGAGATTACCGTTTCCTTTGTAAAGCCATCGTTAAAATAATTGTCTGGATCTGACAGGAAATTTATTATATGTATGGAGTCAGCATCAATCTGTTTTCCGATTTTACCCGCCAGCTCATTAAGAGAGCGGATATTGTTATATGTAACATTTACAGGTGCCTGACGGCCTGACCTGAGAAGATTGATCAGTCCATTGTAGCTCAGATCATTATCAACAATATACCGGCCGGGTTTGACAAGTGCCGGATAGCTTTTCTTTTCAGCAATCCATTCAAATACTTTGGGATCTGGTATTGAGAAGTGCGCTTTGATTGTATCAATTGCCTGTATGTATGTCGATCCTTCGGGAATGTAAAGGGCGATTTTCTTACCTTGTGTTTTAAGGTTAAGTCCAAAAAATAGTCTGTAAATAAAGAAGCTACAAAAAATAATGATCAGCACCAGCAATGACAGGAAGGATATCAGTTTCTTATTCTTCATATGATAGAAAAGAAGTCAAATTTACTGAAATTGATTAGTTATACAATATTTCAGGCGTGAGGCGTCAGGTGCGATTTCCTGAATTATTTATATTTTTGTGAATTATCAATTATCAGTAAATAATCAAAATGCCATGAATATGTCAGTTTCAACGTTATTTATAATAATAGTAATAGGAATAATCACCGGTGTAATGGCCGGGATGCTGGGGATCGGAGGTGCAATAATCATGATCCCTGCACTTGTATTCTTTTTGGGATTCAGCCAGCAGATGGCGCAGGGAACAAGCCTGGCGGTCATGCTGCCTCCTATAGGCATATTTGCCACGTACAACTACTGGAAAGCCGGGCAGGTGGATCTCAAGATAGCTTTAATACTTGCGTTGACGTTTATTATCGGATCATATTTCGGGTCAAAGCTTGCACTGAACATACCCCAGCCGATCCTGAAGAAAATATTCGGAGTGCTACTTCTGCTTGTCGCTGCAAGGATGCTTTTCTGGAAATAAAAAAAGAGACGCCCGAATTGAGCGTCTCCACATATAAAAAACTAACGATTATTCTCAGAACATATATCCAATGCTCAGGAGGAAAGCATTGGGCCTGTCGTCAAGAGCAAAATCTCCCAATTTACTCTGGTATTTTGAAAGGCTTCCCTCATATCTCAGGTCGACAGTCACCTTTTTAATTATATCAACACCAAGGCCAGCCTGATATCCGAATGTCATTTTAGCGTACATTGCCTCAAAATCGGGTTTATTGGCTATCAGTTCTTTGGGTGATCCGATGGCAAATGAACCCACAGGACCTGCATTAATTCTGACCGGTCCAAGTTTAACGCCAATCATTATCGGGATATCCACCTTATTGAAAGTCTGACCAAGAGTAACTGAATCAACAGCAGTATTAATTTTCGACAAGGTATAGTTATTTGACCTTGTTGAAAAAAGAACTTCAGGTTGAATATATAGCTTCGATATATTTACCCTGAGAAATACACCGCCATGAAATCCATAGCCAACTCCTTCTGCCTTTTTGACAATATAGGAAGTGGATCCTGATGTAAGAGTTTTGG
>JAPLDY010000235.1:0-2863 GCA_026391595.1 Bacteroidia bacterium | reverse complement strand
GTTTTGGCATCATCCATAGTAATAGCTGTAGTGCTGGCACCTACTTTCAAACCAAACTTTACCTGCGGTATAGCTGGCAGTGCAATGAATACTGCTAATAGTAATACTAATAGTTTTTTCATAATTCGATTTTTAAGTTTAAATAGATCAATTGGTTATTTAATTATTAGTTATAATCCCATAATATATAACGATCAAAAGTAATAAAAGGTTGCAGACTGGTATATCTTTTTGTTTATTCCCTTATTTATTAAACGGTTGACTGATGCGGTTTATTTTGCATTCGTAAAATCAAAAGATTCTTTCAACTAATACGATCTTCAGAAATTCCGGATTTATCAAAGAAGAACATAAGATCGGAGGAATAAAGACAAGCTTTCAGGTTTCTAATACAAGGTCATTATCTGTTAAATTAAGTTAAGTTTTTGCTTTGACTTTCAGACAATAAAAGATAATTTCCTAATATTGAGAATTGATCATATATCATCAAAAAACTATCTATGAAAAAACTTGTACTCACAGCAATCATTTTTGGCTTAATCTCTTCATTTACAACTCAGGCACAGGTAACTCCAAAGGATAAAGGTCTTCAGGCAATAACCCCTGATTTAATTAAGGGACAGCTTGAATTTCTGTCATCAGACTGGATGGAAGGAAGAGCAACCGGTGAAAAAGGATTTTATCTTGCATCAGACTATGTAGCCAGTATGTTCAGAGTTGTAGGTGTTTCTCCGGCAGGCGATGCCGTCATGGGCGGAAGAAGAAGATCCTCTATACAGGCAAACCCTTCAACGCCTCCCTCTGCATCTGCTAAAACATACTTCCAGAATTTTACACTTATCGAAAGCCAGCCTACAGGAGGATCAACTCTTACCATAAAAAAAGGGGGACAGGAATATACTTTCAAGGAAGGGATTGATTTCTCAATTTCACGGGCAACGATGGAAGGAAAATTTGATGCACCGGTTGTTTTTGTGGGTTATGGAATCCAGGACAAGGCAAATGGTATTGACGATTTTGCCGGAGTCGATGTAAAAGGCAAGGTAGTTTTAAGATTATCCGGATTCCCTGGATCTGGCGACAATACATCTCCTATGTATAAAAAGCTAATAGGAGATAACATGCGTGCGCAATTCGAGATGCAAAGAAAGAAATCTGATGCAATCAGCAAAATAGGTGTTTTAGGTGTTATTGAACTGACAATAAACACGGATGCTGCAAAAGGATGGGGAACATATAAATTCAATAATAATATGGCTCCGGCAGAAAGCAGGATGCGTTCAAACATGGCATCGATGAGGCTTGATGGAAAAGAGATAACTTCAAATCCGGTAACAGTTACAATAACTGAGCGGGTTTCAAACCTTATAATTAAGGAAGGCAACCTGGATATTGCTAAATACGAAAAAGAGGCTGCCGCAGGAACTGTGAAATTCAAACCGGTGATTATCCCGGGACTCTCTGCCGGCCTTAATGTAAGTGTTAATTCAAAAAGAGTAAATGTCAGGAACGTTATTGCAATAATTGAAGGAGAGAATCCCAATGAATATGTTGCAGTTGGTGCGCATCTCGATCATATGGGTATGGATAATGGCAAGATCTGGAATGGCGCCGACGACAATGCTTCAGGTACTGTTGCTGTAATGACACTGGCAAAAGCATTTGCGGCAAGCGGATTAAAGCCAAAAAGAAGCATTGTGTTCTGTGCATGGACAGGTGAAGAAGAGGGATTGCTGGGATCTGAATACTTTACGGTTTATCCTGCTGCAGGCAAAATATCAGATTATAAATTTTACCTGAATTTCGATATGATATCCAGAGATGCAACTAATGATACCGAAAAGAATATGGCTGGATTCACTTACACAAAAGCATTTCCGAAAATCGAAGAGATGACAAAGAAACTTGCTGAAGATTATAAAATAAACTTAAAGCTCGATATTAAGAGTGAAGAGCAACCAAGAGGAGGCAGTGATTTCGAAGCTTTTGCAGCAAATAATGTCCCGATTGTAGAATGGATGGCAGCAATGCACTCAGACTATCACCAGGCTTCTGATGAAGTTAGTCTTGTTAATTGGAATAAAATGCTGGAAATAATCAAACTCGGATATCTTCAGGTGTGGGAAGCAGCCAATGGTGAAATAAAATAGCCCTGAATGATTGCAGGGTAAAGGTCAATACTTTGTTTTGTTACCTGAAAGCGGGAATTCCGGAAACGGGTTCCCGTTTTATTGATAATCTAGATACTGGCTATTCATCTTAATCTCAACAAATTCATTACCTGCTTCACAGTAACCATATTCAAAACAGTAATGGAACTTCACTCCTTTTGATGATTCTATAACATGCGTAAAGAAGCTGAAGTTGTAACCCAGGGCAAACAGTGCATCCTTATGTACTTTTAACTTGCCCTCGATGTAAAGGTCCGCAAGGATCCTCCTGTTTTTTCTGAGCAGCCCATGTACATTGCGTACAAAGTTGTTTGTGTCGCGGTTAAGCCTGTTGTTGTAATTGTTCCTGCACTGATCGGAACAGAATTTTTTATCGGTACGGCCATGGATTATTTCTCCACAGTCGAGACATTTCTTTTCCACAGCACTAAAGTTTTGATAAAGATATAAAAAAACGTTTTCAAACGGATACAAATGACTATAATCGTTACGGTGGTTTACTACCTCATAGAACCTGAGAGTGAGTTTTGGAAGGCTTGTTTGTAATGGATTGTCTAGCGTATGCATGAGGGATGGTGTATATTGCCCGTTCATCAATACTTGTATGCGTATGAAAGAAATCAAAAAACTCAAACCCAAACACATCCATCAGGCACGGGACATCCTATCAGAAATGTTGTCTGTGTCCTTCG
>JAPLDY010000029.1 GCA_026391595.1 Bacteroidia bacterium | reverse complement strand
GAGAGTTTATCAAAAGAAATAGAGGGGGCGAGGGGGAGAAAAGGAGAGAGGGAGACAAAAAGATTTTTTCACCCCATCTCCTTCTCCCCCATTCTCCCACTCTGTCTTTCACTTCAGATTGAAGAAGTGCATCTTCATAAACTTAATAAATACAGGATAATCAGTGGGCATTGATCCGTGTCCTCCGGCATGCATGTAATAACCCAGATCATATAAAATAGGAGTGCCGGCTGCCGGCCATACGGTTGTCCCTAATCCCTTTTTACCCAGCAGTGTCCATACCGGTTCCGCGGCTACGGCTGCAAGGAATTCTCCCTTTGGATCAGACCAGTAGTCAGTATCGCCGGTTTGCAGCAGCAATGGCCTTGGCGCCATTAATGCTACAAGCATGTGTGCATCAACCGGAGACTTTGAAAAATCATCCTTATAATTCCTCCAGTTGCCTGCAAACTGATAAAAGTATCTTGTCGGATGGGTCATATGATCTATGTTCTCCCCGTAATTGCGTCTTGAGATAGCTGCTCCGCCTTCACCACCACAACTTGCTATGACCATACCGAATCTTGTGTCGCGGGCTCCTGTCCACAGAACAGTTTTGCCAAGTCTTGAAACACCAAACAAGGCAATCTTTTTTGCATCGATCTGCGGGTCAGTTTCAAAATAGTCCATGGCACGGCTGAGTCCCCACGACCAGGCAGATATTGCTCCCCATTGATCGGGGGCGGGATAGGTAGTATCAGGCCGGGCATAATAACTCCTTATTCCGGATTTGTAACCTTTCGCAAAATCGGGTTCTATATCACCATAGCAGATATTTGCAAAACCTATTCCTTCATCGAGGAACTGTGTAATATTCATCCTTCCAAATCTTCCTGTGCGGCTTACCGGGACTCTTTTCCCATCCCTTCCCCACATAGTGCCGGCTTTTATCCCGGAATCATTTGCAACTGCCGCATTTGGCGAAAAGCTGAAATTGAGAAAGAGGGGAACAGGACCTTTGGCATTTGCAGGCAGATAGATCAGGATGTCCATCTTAAAGTCGGATGTGTCTTTTGTGAAATATACAGTCACCTGCTTTCTGAGAGCTTTCCCGTCAAGGGCAGGAGTGCCCTTGTCAAATAGATTGAACGACATGTCTTTCGGCTTCTCAGGAACTTTCCCATACTGGTATTCATAAAACATGTTCAGAATTTCAGGACGTCGTTTTTTGTACCACATTTTCTCATTCTTCACTTTTTTGCCGTTGAGCATTACCAGCGGATCGGGAAGCGTATACGATCCAACCTTTGCCTCATCGTAGTTTACCGGAATGCCTGCAACTATCCTGTTTTCGCTTGCAGGAACATCCTGGGCTGATACTGTTGAATACCAAATAATTGCTGTTAATAAAATAACAGATGTCCTTAATACTGAGATTTTCATATTGAAATTTTTTAATAACATGTTTTGTAATGAACGAATTTAGTTACTTTATTTAAACATATATTTCATATTAGATATCTTTAACATTTCCACTCTTTATTAAATATTACTATGAGGAATTCT
The DNA here is from genome assembly GCA_026391595.1 of Bacteroidia bacterium. Classification (GTDB taxonomy): domain Bacteria; phylum Bacteroidota; class Bacteroidia; order Bacteroidales; family VadinHA17; genus LD21. The sequence goes on along the minus strand of JAPLDY010000029.1, from coordinate 10,202 downwards.
ATTTTTTGTCTTGCGCTGATCTTATTACTGATCCCCCCTGTAAAAGCGCAGGATCTGCCAAAAGATTTTGTTGATCCTCCCAGGGAATTTTCAGTAATGCCCTTCTGGTTCTGGAATGATACTCTGAAGGATGCTGAGATTGTCAGACAGATCGCTGATTTTGAATCACATGGAGTATACGGCTTTGTCATCCACCCCCGTATTGGTCTGCCTGATAATGTAAAATGGCTCTCTCCTGAAATGATCCATGCCATGGATGTTGCCATCAGCGAGGCAGCAAAACGAAATATGTACGTTGTACTTTACGACGAAGGAATGTATCCTTCAGGCTCATCGAGCGGACAGGTAGTTGCAAGAAATCCTGCACATGCAGCCCGCGGGCTGGCAAAGATCGACCTGAAGTCCGGGGAAGAACCGAAACTATCTGAAGGGACTAAGCTTGTTACCATCGTTGACAGACCCGGAGGTGAACGTGTCGCAATTATTGAACAACCTTCTGGCGGAGTGATCCGCGGTCTTCATTACCTGAACGAGGGAGAACAGCGACTTCGCGAGGAATCTCCTGCAGCCGGCGACATATTGAATCCCGATGCAGTTACAAGTTTCATTGAGCTTGTTTATGATCGTTACGCAAAAGAATTCGGAAAATACTTCCAAAAAACCGTCATTGGAATATTCACCGACGAACCCTCTCCACTGGGCCGAGGCGGTGCCAGGGGTGTCGTCGCGGGAAATGCTTCCATTCTGCCTCAGATAAAAAGCATCCTCGGGTATGATATAACTCCGTTTCTGGTTGATCTCTGGTATAATGATAATCCGAACTCAGGAAAGCACCGTGCCGATTATAACCGGGCTATAAATATATGCCTTGAAGAAAACTACTATAAGAGGCTGGGCAACTGGTGTTTCATGCATGACATATCTCTGATGGGGGCCGGATCGATGGATATTGGCACCGAACGCTACTTTCAGATCCCCGGACAGGATCTTGTCTGGCGTTATGTGGAACCAGGACCAAAAGCTCTTGAAGGACAACACTCAACAATGGCCAAATGTGCATCCAGCTCTATGCTTCACCTTGGATACAGGCGCAATTCGAATGAACTTTACGGAGCTTATGGCCACAACCTGACTTACGATGAAATGGTGTGGCTTGCAAACTGGTGTTTTGTACGCGGACAGAATTTCCTTATCCCTCATGCTTTTTATTATTCGATCCGCGGACCACGGTTTGAAGAAAGGCCTCCCGATGTTGGTCCGAACTCTTCCTGGTGGGGAGATTATAAGCACTTCGCCGATGCTTGCCGTAGAATGAGCTGGCTCAATACTGATTCACGCCAGGTATGCGATATAGCAATTTTGTGTGACGCTACCTTTCTTCCTGATAAGTCTGCAAAAACACTTTATCAGAATCAGAGAGATTTCAATTATCTCGAAATACGCCATCTTTGGGAAGATGCAAAGATCACAGGACGAGGAATTCAGATAGCCGGCATGTCTTATAAGGCATTGATAATAGACACATTATCCTTTATCCCGGAAAAAGCAAAACCTATATTAAGAAAGATCGCTAAAACGAAGCATCTTATAATTCATGCTGATTCTAAAACAGCACCCTATTTCAAGGGAGCCCTGATCTATAAGACTACAGATGACCTTCTCTTCGCAATCGCTAAAATGACTGTACAAGATATTTCCATAAGTCCCGGCTCTTCAAGTATCAGGTGCCGGCATGTGGAAAAAGACGGGAATGACTATTATCTGTTATTTAATGAAGAGACAGAGCAAGTGATAACAGGCATCGGGCTTCAGGCTTCAGGCCTCAGGCAATCAGCAGCCGGTGGACTTTTATGGATTGATCCGTTTTCAATGAAGTCAACTGTCTTAAAAGATGGAGAGACACTCCTTTTCAAACCCCATGAGATGAAAATACTATTGGCAAAAGGTGAAAAATAGACTGAAATTCTTTTCCCTGGCGGTACTGGCATTTCTTTGTATGACTGGAGCTAAAGACACTGAGCCACGTATCCCATATGGGTTGATGGTTGAATTCATCCGCGAACCTGAAAATGTAAAAATATTTGATCTCACTCCGGAATTATCATGGATTGTTCCTGCAAGGGCCAAAAGACAAAGTGCCTTTCAAATACTGATTTCATCCAACAGGGAGAATATTGAAAACAATAAAGGTGATATCTGGGACAGCGGTAAGGTTACTTTCCATAATCCCCCGGATCATGAAATCGGGGTGATGTTAAAGGGAAACAGTACATATTTCTGGAAAGTCAGAATATGGAACTGGAAAGACAAGCCTACGCAGTTTTCTGAAATACAATCATTTAAAACTGGAAGCGTAAAAAATTATGCAACTACGCAAAACAGGTTTCTTTCGACATTGAAAAGCCCAGAAAAGATCCTTAAAATTGCTGACAATCATTATTTTATCGACTTCGGCAAAGATGCCTTCGGAACTCTGGTCCTTGAAATAACTCCCTTAAAAAAGGATACTATCATTGTCCATTTTGGTGAAATGATATCAGCAGCAAATCAGGTTGACAGGAACCCTGGCGGATCTATCCGTTATCAGAAAGTCAGGCTCGCTGTCGCCCCGGGAAAGACAGATTATATATTGACTCTGCCTCCCGATACCAGGAACACCGGGGGGGCAGCAATCCATCTTCCTGATTCTTTCGGAGTAGTGACACCATTCCGGTATTGCGAACTTGAAAACTGCAGCTTCGATAATAATTCGGGAAACATCTTTCAAAAAGCTTTTACATATTATTTTGACGACAAGGCAAGCAGCTTTACTAGCTCCGACACTATCCTCAACCAGGTATGGGATCTCTGCAAGTACAGCGTGAAGGCAACATTATTCACCGGGATTTACATTGACGGCGACAGGGAGAGGATCCCGTATGAGGCTGATGCATATATAAATCAGCTCGGACATTATTACACCGACCGCGAGTATTCAGCTGGCAGAGTAACCAATGAATATTTTATCAAACATCCCACCTGGCCCACAGAATGGATACTTCAAACCGTCCCGATGTTTTATAATGATATAATGTTCACCGGTAATCTTGAATCTGCAGCTGAATATTACAAAGAGCTCAAATATAAAACATTAACAGCTCTTGCCAGGGATGATGGTCTCATCAGCTCAAAAAATGTAAATGATGATATTATGAAGAGCTTAGGCTTTTCAAACCCGAAAGAAAGAATAAGGGATATTGTCGACTGGCCTCCTGCACAGAAGGATACCGGCTGGAAGCTGGCTGGTCCGGATGGAGAAAGAGACGGTTACGAAATGGTCGAAATCAATACTGTTGTCAATGCATTTTATTACCATAACCTTGTCCTTATAGCAGAAATTGCATTGATGCTTGATAAGACAGACGATGCCTACTATTACAACACTTTTTCAGAAAAGGTCCGAAAGTCATTCAATGAAAAGCTTCTTGACGAATCAAAAGGCATCTATGTAGATGGTGAAAATTCAGAACATTCGTCATTACATGCCAATATGATGGCACTTGCATTTGATCTTGTCCCGGAAAAATATTTAAAGAGTGTCATTGCTTTCATTAAATCGCGGGGCATGGCATGCAGCGTATATGGTGCTCAATATCTGCTTGAAGGATTGTACAAATCAGGGGAAGGTGACTATGCTTACAGCCTGCTGACTTCAACATCCGACAGAAGCTGGTGGAATATGATCCGGAGCGGATCAACCATTGCCATGGAGGCCTGGGATATGAAATACAAACCAAATTCAGACTGGAACCATGCATGGGGTGCAGCACCGGCAAACATAATTCCCGGATACCTTTGGGGAATAACTCCTGCAGTACCGGGATTCGGACGGTTTGTGATAAAACCCCAACTTGGAAATTTGGGATACAGTAAAATAGAAGTCCCGACTATCCGGGGAACCATTGTGGCTGAATTCAGGGATAAAGGAAAATCGAAGGAATATTTCATTACTGTTCCGGGAGATACGGAATGTGATTTTGAAGTGTCCGGGGAATTGACTTACCGGCTGGGTGCCGGATTGAATAAAATTGTTTTAAGAAAATAATTATGAGAATATTTCTGACCTGTTTTATTACAGGTTTTACAATCATCGTTGGATCCCAATGCAAAAATTCAAATTCGGATCAACTATTCAAAGCTGATGTCATTATCTATGGCGGTACTTCATCGGCAGTTGCAACTGCTGTTCAGGTGAAAAGAATGGGAAGATCCGTTATCATTGTCTCTCCTGACAAGCACCCTGGAGGCCTCTCCTCTTCCGGACTGGGCTTCACAGATACCGGAAATAAGGAGGTTATCGGGGGAATTGCCCGTGAGTTTTACCAGCTTATTTATCAGCATTATCAGAAGCCCGGGTCGTGGAAATGGCAGAAGCAGTCGGAGTATGGTAATAAAGGTCAGGGCAGCTCGGCCATCGACGGTGAAAAAAGAACTTTGTGGATATTCGAGCCTCATGTGGCAGAAGAGGCTTTTGAAAAAATGATCTCGGAAAATAAAATCAGAGTATTCAGGGATGAATGGCTCGACAGGGAAACCGGTGTATTAAAAAAAGATGGAAAAATAATAACCATCAGGACACTGAGCGGAAAAACTTTCAAAGGCAGGATCTTTGTTGACGCAACTTATGAAGGCGATTTAATGGCTTCCGCAGGTGTCAGTTACACAGTGGGACGCGAATCGAACAGTATTTATAAAGAAACATGGAACGGAGTGCAGAAAGGGATTTTTCATCATGGACACTACTTCAAGGATAAAATTGACCCATATAAGATCCCGGGTGATCCTTCTAGCGGCCTTCTCCCGCGTATCTCATCAATAGTACCCGGAGAAAACGGATCAGGAGATAATAAAATACAGGCTTATTGTTTCAGACTATGCCTTACACAGAATACTGAAAATAGCCTCCCGATTGAAAAACCTGATGGTTATGACAGTACCCAGTATGAACTCCTTGTACGGCTATCGGAAACCAGGTGGGATGAGTTTTTCGGAAAATATGATCCTATCCCAAACGCCAAAACGGATGTCAATAACCATGGCCCTTTCAGCTATGACAATATCGGAATGAACTGGGATTACCCTGAAGCCTCGTACGAGCGCAGGAAGGAGATAATCAATGAGCATATACTTTACCAGAAGGGATTGCTTTACTTCATGGCAACTGATTTACGGCTGCCGGCTTCAGTCAGGGAGACGATGAATAAATGGGGGTTTGCAAAGGATGAATTTACTGATAACGGCAACTGGCCTTATAATATTTATGTCAGGGAGGCTCGCAGGATGACCGGAGAATATATTATGACTGAGAATGATGTTCTTGGAAAAAGAACGGTACCACGGCCTGCCGGAATGGGTTCATATACAATGGATTCCCATAATGTACAGAGATATGTCACTCCTGAAGGTTTTGTCCAGAATGAAGGAGACATAGGTGTAAAACCCGAAAGGCCTTACCAGATTGACCTGGGATCGATTATGCCAAAGGAAAAAGAATGCAGCAATTTACTGGTCACCGTTTGCGTTTCCTGTTCGCATATTGCATTCGGATCAATAAGGATGGAACCTGTATTTATGATTCTCGGTCAGAGTGCAGGAACAGTAGCTGCAATGGCACTTGAAAAACACAAAAGTATTCACGGCCTCAAATATGAAGAAATAAAGTCAAAACTTGAATCTGACGGTCAGATACTGGAATTTTGACTTATTTTTGTCATGATATAATAAATAATATGAAAACACGGATTCTAATTTTCTCGCTTTTATTTTTACCAATCATAATTTCTGAAACAAACTGCCAGGTAACTTCTCTGAATCTTTGGCCTGATGGTATTCCTGGATTCGTCCTGAGCAACACTTATCAGGAAAAGTCCACTATAATGGAAGGAGTCTATACAAGATTCGAAAAAATTACCAGTCCTGCCCTCTTTCCTTATCTTCCTCCTAAGGATTCAGCTACCGGAACAGCAGTGCTTATATGTCCCGGAGGAGGTTACAGTGCTCTGGCATTTAATCATGAAGGAAATGCAATTGCAAAATGGCTTAATGATAATGGAATTGCCGGGATAATCCTTAAATACAGGCTTCCCTCCGACCAGATAATGAAAGATAAATCTATCGGACCGTTACAGGATGCACAGGAAGCTATTCGTACCATACGCCGCAATGCTGAAAAATGGAATATTAATCCGAATAAGATCGGTGTTATCGGTTTTTCTGCCGGAGGTCATCTTGCCTCAACTCTTTCGACACATTATGCTGATAAAGTCTATGAACAAAAAGATACTGTAAGCGCCAGACCTGATTTCTCTCTGCTTATTTACCCCGTAATTACAATGGATTCTTCATTCACACATGCAGGATCAAGAAGAAACCTCATTGGCGATAATCCTTCAAAAGAAAATGTGAGGCGTTTTTCCAATGAACTGCAGGTTAATGAAAAAACACCTCCCGCATTTATGGTACACTCTGCCGATGATAAAGTTGTACCTGTAAAGAACAGTATGGTTTATTATGAAGCTCTTGTAAAAAACGGGATTCCGTCAGAGCTTCATGTCTTTCAGAAAGGCGGGCATGGATATGGACTGGCAGGTGACAGGGAAACACAATCAGCCTGGCCGGAGCTGTGCATCCGGTGGCTGAAGTATTCAGGTTTTTGATGATTTAATAAATTAAAATAGTCCCTTATGGCAGCAAAAAAAATAACCCGTCGCCAGGCTATAACTGCAGCATCTGCAGGAGCTATCGGAACAATGGTTAACTGGACGATGCCTGCATTTTCGGCCGGAGCTCCGCAGGAAAAGCTTGCAATAAACGGAGGTGCCAGGGTTCATGATGCACCATGGCCCCAGTGGCCGGTATGGGATCAGTCGGCAGAAAAGAATATAACCGACATGCTGCGGACCGGCAAATGGTGGCGTGGAAACGGTGAATATGTTGTCGATTTTGAACAGAGATATGCTGAACTGATGGGGGTTAAAAGATGTCTGGCTACTGCAAGCGGGACTACTGCCCTGATCGTTTCACTAAAAGCCCTGGGAGTAGATGCCGGAGATGAAGTGCTGGTTTCACCCTATACATTCATCGCTTCCTATAATGTCATTTTCATGAATAAAGCTCTGCCGGTTTTTGTCGATACTGATCCGGAAACTTTCCTGATGGACCCTTCAAAAATAGAGGCAAGGATCACCGACCGCACCACAGCAATCCTCCCGGTTCATATTTACGGATTGCCTGTTGATATGGACAGTGTCAATGCAGCTGCTCAAAAACACAATCTTAAAGTTGTTGAAGATGCTTGCCAGGCATGGCTGGGACAATACAAGGGAAAGAAAGTCGGAACTCTCGGTGATGCTGGATGTTTTAGCTTCCAGAATTCAAAAAACCTTCCGGCAGGTGAAGGAGGTGCAATAATCAGCAACAATGAGGCATTGATGGACAGGTGCCATTCCATTCACAACTGTGGAAGATCAATTGGCGCTGTTTCAAGGACTTCGGCGTATCCTATCGCCGGAGCCAATTTCAGGATGCAGCAGTTCCAGGCGCTGATACTTATGTCGCAGATGAACCGGATATTCAGGGATGCCGACATCAGAATGGCAAATGCCATGTTACTCGATGCAAAGCTGAAGGAAATACCTGGCATAGTTCCATATAAGCTTGCTCCCGGCGCAGAAAGATCTGCTTATCATTTTTACCCTTTCAGATTTATCAGTAAAGAATTTGATGGTGTTGCCAGGGATAAATTTATTAAGGCCCTCAATGCAGAAGGTGTACCATGCAGCAGTGGCTACGGGCCGCAGAACAAAGACGGACTCATTGAAGACATGCTGAATTCAAGAGGCTATAAAAGACTGTTTTCAGAAGCCCGTCTGAAGCAATGGCGCGAGGAAAATGTCCTTCCCGGCAATGACAAACTTTGTACCGAGGCTGTCACCTTTTCCCAGAATATCCTCCTTGGGAGTATAAATGACATGGGTGATATTGTAAAAGCCATTGCTAAAATTTATGAAAACCGAAAGAGTCTGGCCGGGTAATTGAGTGCCATGTCAATCAGGCAAAAGAGAAGCTGTCGTACTTAATATCGTTCTCGTCGAGGATCTTCCTGAACCGGCTATAGCAGTTATTGTCGTTATATTCCTCAGCGATAGCCTTTAATAATCCTTCAGTGTCACCTCTGTTTACATGGAAAAGGAGATATAGTTTTTCAAGTTCTTCTCCGGCGAGGGTGGTAGAATATTCATAATCTGAATCACCAAACCATTCGTCGACGCTTTTGCCGACATCATATCCTTCAATTATAAGTTTATCATTTTTAAAACAGGCTTCAATCCTGACGCTGATGTCCGGGGTCTTATATTGATATAGTATAATCCTGTTCATAATGATAAAGTTACGAAACCGGAGAATACAAGTCAAATATATTTTCTGCCTGATTTTTAAGGCCGGGAATTAATTACCATTGGTTTTAACCTGCGGTTTAGGAACGAACAGGGAATTTCCATTGTTGAATTTCCTTTTCAGCATCAGATCAACCACCTGTACCGCTCCCATCATAGTCCCATACAGGCCGTGTGCAAATTTTGGCTGATAGAGATTCTGAATGGGGGTTTTCATAGGAATTCGTTTTGGTCCGAATTGTGTAACCAGTGATGCTATATCGTAAATACTGCCTGTAGGAGAACCCGAATAACGGGCATATGTTGCCGGAGTGGCTATGTCTTTCACAACAATATGTTTCTTAAGATCGGGTATAAAATATTTCTCTGCAATATCTATCAGGAAATCAGCCCATTTTTCTTTTTCTATCCTGTATTTTTCGTAATCTTTTTCACGCAGCTCTTTCCATCCGTTCATTGCCCATGGTGTGCTGCGGATAGTAATAGTATTTTTTGCTCCTGTAGTCAAAGACGGGCATATGACCGCCGCATGAAAACACTCTTTTGAAAATCCATGATTACCGGCCAGAAATGCTTTGAACAGTTTTTCGGCTGTACCAAGTCCTGTTGAGACCACATTATACGGATAATCGAGATCCAGCTTTGTCATATCGATCTTGTCATCGAGTCCGAGGGCAACATTGACCGAGGAAGGAGACATGATGGTCTTTTCAAGCTGTTTCACATATTTTTCAGGAAGCAGCTCATCGCCCACCATTTTGCGCATCGCCACCATCGGATCAATTGTTGTAATTATTTTTTCAGCCTGTACCAGGGTATTGACACCTTTTATAACCACTCCTGCAACAGCTCCGTTTCTTATCTCAATTTTCTCAACTTCGGCATTGAAAAGAATTTCACCGCCAAGCGACTGGAATTTCTGAGCCAGCTTCGCAGGATACTCATCGAAGAATCCATAAGGGCGGTAACATCTTGTCATTGATGAAAGCATTGCTCCGGTTGCCAGGATAGCTGAAGCGTGGTCGGATGGCACTCCAGAGAAAGAGGTGAATGTCTCCATCACTTCCCTGAGCTTCTTATTGGTTATCCCGAATTTATCCAGTAATCCGGAGTATGTCTGGTTCAGGTTGGCAATTACTTTGGGAGCTTTAAATACAGTTCCCAGATTGTCAATCAGAGTGGCATTGGCTTTGAGTTTCCTTACCTGCTTAAAAAGGTCAACTGAATATGCCATCAGGGCTTTTATTTTCTCTGCATCTCCCGGGAATTTTTCTGCCAGGTAGGCTGTAAAATTTTCAGCACCTGCTGGAATACGATATTCCTCCACATGGTCGCCATCGACAACAAGCCTGCGCATAAAGTTCTTTTCATATTGCTTCAGGGGGAGATCTATCTTGAGGAAATTAAGAATATCAATAATATCCGGGAACAGCTGTGTTGTTTCAAATACATAACCTCCTTTTTCATAAGCAGTGCTGTAGCCGCCCGGGTAGCTGTTCTTTTCGATTATCAGGGTTTTCATCCCGGATATGTTTTTAAGCCACATCAATCCGCATGCAAGTCCGCTTAACCCGGCTCCGATAATTACCAGATCATAATGACCTGCGCAGGAATAATTAGATTTCAATGTATCCCGCTTGAGTTGAATTGAATTATTCATATTTGAGTTTTTAGTGTTTGTGCCTGGTTGTTTTTTATTTGATCAAAGCCATTACGGTTTCCATCCGGGGCCTCTTACGATCCTTCCTGGTTTTGCCCCTGTATGTT
>JAPLDY010000060.1 GCA_026391595.1 Bacteroidia bacterium | reverse complement strand
TGATTACTCATTCGGAAATAGCAATTTCAATTATCAGTTCTTCCTTTCGAACCTTGTCGTAAGATGGGAATATAATCCTGGCTCTTCGGTTTTTCTCGTATGGAGCCAGAATCGTGATTTTTCAAATCAAACCGGTTATATGGATTTCTTCAACGATCTGGGTGATTTGTTCAGCAAAGACAATAATGTACCTCATAATGTGTTCCTTATAAAGTTCAGTTACAGGTTTGGTCTGAAGTAAAATTAGAGATTAGCATTATGGGGTTACAGGAAGGCTGTCCGGGGGGACGGCCTTCTTTTTTCTCATTTCTTTTTCATTTATTTGCAAATGATAATAAAATACCTGAAAAGTGCAATGAAAAACTATTTTCTGATTCTGGGATTATTGGTTACCATAAACCTTTCGGCACAGGATAAACCTGCCTATAAGATCTTTACCGGAGAGGGCAAAAAAGCCGATTATGGTGATATGGTAAAAGCAGCTTCAAAGGCTGATGTGATTTTTTTTGGTGAATTACATGACAATCCTGTCTCCCATTGGCTCGAACTGGAGCTCACGAAGAGTGTTTTCAATGAAAAAGGTAAGGATCTCATTCTTGCTGCCGAGATGTTTGAGACTGATAACCAGCTGATTATTGATGAATATTTTGCAGGTTTGTTTAAAGAGACCTCCTTTGATAGTGAAGTGAGAAAATGGAACAATTATTCAACGGATTATAAGCCACTACTCAGTTTTGCAAAGGATAACGGACTGAAATTCGTTGCTTCCAACATTCCCCGCCATTATGCATCAATGGTTGCCGCAGGCGGATTTGAATCCCTTGATAAGGTATCTGTTGAAGCTAAGAAATTCATCGCTCCGCTGCCCATAGAATATGACCCTGAGCTCCCCTGCTACAAGGAAATGATGTCTATGGAAGGCGGTCCCATGGGACATGCTTCAGATAATTTACCTAAAGCTCAGGCTATTAAGGATGCGACAATGGCAAATTCAATTGTGAAATACATTCAACCCGGCCAGACCGTGATGCATTACAACGGCAGCTACCATTCTGACAGGTACATGGGTATCATCTGGTATCTGAATAGATATTCGCCCGGTCTGAAGATCACAACCATCACTACGATCCTTCAGGACGATATTGATAAAATGGGTGATGATGGCAATGGTAAAGCTGATTTCGTTATTGTTGTACCCTCCACTATGACCAGAACCTACAAATAGTCTTGCGGACTTGCCATTCCTGCCAGTCTTCTTTGACTTGGACGACCTTCACGACCTGCATGACTTGCAGGACAAATACTGGCACTCTTTTTGCTGTTAATTATATAACACAACACCTCTCGCAAAGCATAGTTGAATGCGGTTGTCCTGTGATTGTTTAACAACTAAAAACTACTATGATGAAGAGGAACGAAAAAAAGGTTCCGAAATTTGATGAGATCATCTTCGAGAACCGCAACAAAGATTACGGAGCATACGATCTTCGGAAACGCTACAAAGCAGTAACAAGCTTCTCAATTATCGGTACCGTGGTTGTCAGCACAATCATCGTTATTCTGTTGTCGCTGTCAGCTGAGCCAGCCACGGCGACAAAGGGAAAGGAATTAATTGTTATCATTAAACCTGAGCTTTACAAGCCTCCGGAGATTGAACAACCAGAGGTGAAGCCCCCAAAGGAACTGTTTAAACCTCCACAGAACATTACACCTAAAGTTGTTGACGACACCTCGGTGGTGACATCATTCATTCCTATAACCGATGTCCTGACAAGCACGACAGTGAACGGAGATATCAATGATACCGTGGCTTATACTGAACCTGCCGGTGATTTAGTTCCGGTTGAGAAAAAGGTCTTTATTGTAGTGGAAGAACCTCCTGTGTTTCCGGGAGGAGATGGCGCTCTCCTTGAATACATAGGCAAAAACATAGCTTACCCGCAAGAGGCAATAGATAATAATGTGCAGGGAAGGATAATACTTAAATTCGTTGTGACCGAAGACGGTTCAGTAGGCGAAATAGTTTTGCTGAAAGGCGTGGACCCGCTCCTTGACAAAGAAGCAGTCCGCGTGGTAGGAACGCTTCCCAGATTTAAGGCTGGCAGACAGAGCGGCACTCCGGTATCTGTATGGTACTCAATACCGGTATTATTCCAGTTAATACAGCAATAATAATCCGGAAAGATACTTAGGGCTCTTTGTCTTTAACTTTCATAGCTATATGACTTCATATAGCTTTCAAGAATCTTATTTATTGAACTCTTCTGGTTATCAGAAAGATTGAATATGTTCTTTCTGTAATTCTTCTTACCTTCCATGAACTGAATTATGCTTTTCTCATGTTCGGATGAGAATGTCAAATCCAGCTCTGCATATACTCTTTTAAGTTCATTCACCGGATCTTTTTCGAGATCTTCAAATCTTATCTCCGCAAACTGACCATCCCCGAGTCTGGGCTTGTTTGCATTGACACTCTTCCAGAACTCATTCAACAAGTGTGCGGTCTCTTCGGTTGCAGGCTCCTGCCATCCATCCCTGAAAGCATTTTCTTTAGCGACTATGTTCCACATGTTTATTGCAGAAGGAACAATTTTGTAGGGGTGTCTGACAATATGAATGAACTTAGCTCCGGGAAATGTTTCAGCAAGCAGTGACATTCGTGGAGTGTGAAACGGATTTTTCAGTACAATCTGCTTCGGAGTAAGCAGTGTGATCTTCTTTAAGAGCAACAAAATATTGATCTTCCATCTTTCAAGGTCTTTAGCAGCCGGGATAAATTCATCCGAAGAGTTGAGAAATCCGGTTTTATGTGAAGGAAAAAAAATCTTCAGGAATGGTGTCGGAGATCCGAGCCTTATTAAAGCCCATTCGTCTTCCATAGGATCAAGAGGCCTCATCTCAACTTCATCCATAGGCCTTGTAGGAGGCATAACCTTCTGTAATACAGGCACCCAGTATTTTGTGCTGAAAATAAAATGATCGGGGATCACGGTCTGAATAATGGTTGGAGCAGTAAACTGACTGTCAAGATAAATAAGCTGGTGAAGTAAAGTAGTCCCGGATCGCCAGTGACCGATAATGAAAACAGGTGGTTTTTCTATTTGGGTTTTCCTGATCTTTCCCCCGAATTTTAATTTCTCGACAAGGGTAAACACTTCACTCAGAATGGATGTAGGGATCAGGGCAATTAAACGGAGGAGATAAATTGGTTTCAGACCAATGCCCTTAGTGAAAACCAGCTTCATTAAAGTGGAAAATCTTATCCCCATTAATAAATTGCCAAAACTCTTTTGTTTCTTGCGTTTCACTCAGGATTTATGATGCTGTGCGTAAACAAACTCAGCAATGCTGTTTACGGTATTGATAACGTCCTTGGCAAGGTTTTGATCGTCGATCTTTACGCTGAATTTTTTCTGAATTGACACAACGAGCTCAATAACATCTATTGAATCGATCTTAATTGTATTTTCACCGCTGAAGAAACTCACGTCATCAATGATATCTTCGGGCCTTATTTCAAACTTAAGGGTCTCAATAATCAGTTTCTTGACTTCCAGCTTTATTTCCTCAAGTGAATCGAAGGGCATTTTATATATTGTTTTTATGATTTGACAACTCTTTATCAAGCCTGTTGAAGAATGACTCTTCGATGTCGGCTCTCTGGCGCAGGAGATCTCCTATTTCTGTCAGTTTTTCTCTGCTGAAATCTCTCTGTTTTGCAACTTTAGCCGAAGCAAGCGATACTTCACGCCATCCGTCACCAATATTCATCATCTCTTTTGACATTTCGTCAAGCCGCGGATTATTAAGAACTTTAGATGCCTCCTGAAGAAAGGAAGCATACAGGAACCTGAATCCGCCTCCGCCTGTTCCCTGATCTTCCAGGAAAATAGTTATTCTGAAAATCTTTTCGGCCAGAAAATCCTCATCCCTGGCATATTTTGGCCAATCTACTATCCGGTTGGCAAATCTGCGGATACCTTTTACTCCAAGAAACGGAAGCGGTATCTTAAGCATGTTATAAGTTGCGCCCTTCATGCCAGCCTTTATTGCTTTTTCAAAATCAATTTTTTCAGGGATATATACCGGGTAAAACATGAATCCCTTAGGTGCCATTGAACCTCCGGCAAAACGGCCTTTCGTCAATGCTTCACGGCTCACCTCTGCGATCTGCGGATGATAGCTGTCGCTTATGAAATACTTGTCGCCTTCCCTGCCTATCACCGTAACAAAATGGACATTTACATGTATCCGGTACCATGCGGGGAAATAATTCATATAGAAAAAGTCAACCTGAACTGCCACCGGCTGATTCCTGTCGAGCAGCTCATTGAGCTCTTTTTCAGCTTTTTCCGGATTCCTGTACGTTTTTGATTTGAACTTTACACCTGTCCTGTCTGCAAACTTTGTCCGTACATGTCCCGGCATGCTTCTTACGGCAAACATCGGGAAATCCATGACAGGTGTCTTGAGATATGCAAAAAATATACCGCTTGATATACCAAAAACCATCGGTTCGGTGATGTTCAGGCCATGATGGTTAAGGAGTGCAGTGACTGTGCCAGATTCACAGTGAGCAGCCATTATATGGCGAAATGGGATTTGACTCATTTCCTGTTCTGAATTATTTTCGTTTCAATGACTAAGGGGTTGTCAGTTTTTTCCTGTGAGATGGATCCTGTTTTTGAATTGTCAATTTCGCCCTGGTACCCCATATCCCAGTTACGGTCCTCTATGGTGCAAACTATCTGGAACATATTAGCCAGCGGAATATTCAGTACATCAGTATAGCGTTTCATTGTGGAGATCCGCATTTTACTGAAACCCTTTGGTGTCAAATGTTTTTTCACCCTGAATTTCGAAATTCCCGTACGCCCGGCCAGCTCATCGGCTGTGAGGCCTTCAATCATCATGAAATAATAAACAGGACTTATTATACCTGCCTTCAGCTGTTCAAGAAGCGCCCTTGTGTGGTTGCCGGTAATCCTGAAATGCTCCGAGATATTAACTCCTGCCATGTACGACCCTGTCTGGAATGGTCCATAGGTCCCATCTCCCTTCTCGGCATATAGTATCACCTGATGATACGGGCAATCAATAACAAGATCTTTCTCCTTCATAAAACTATCTTTCCCGCATAAAAGTAGAACAATTCAATATCTTTTGACATTGATATTAAAAAAAAATCAAAATTTATAGTTTAATGCTTCTTAAACATCCTGACAGTCAATAAAATGCAAACTATGAAAAAGCCTGTCAAAAGGCATACTTCAGGCCACATCCCCTCAATGCCCTGGTATCGTGCAAATACACCAAGAAAGGCATCTGTTCCCCATCGCAGGGGAGATACCGTGCTTATTTTTTTTATAACATCCGGCAGCATATGAACAGGAACAAAAATGCCGCCAAGCAATGCAAGTATCACTACCATCACTGATCCGAAAGTGGCAGCCTGCCCGTGAGTATTTGCAAATGCCCCAACAACCATTCCAAAGCCTATTGCGGCCAGGCTGCTGCTTATCAATGCTGCCAGGAGCGCCGCTATATTCACTCTCAGATCAAGTGAAGATTGTTCACCAATAAGGGGCATAATGTATTTCCCGATAAACATCAGGAATACAAACTGTAAAATGCAGACGGCAAGAAATAAAGTGACTTTTGCAGCAACAACTGCTATATAAGAAACAGGAAGAGTCCTCATCCTGTTATAGGTTCCATGATTCTTTTCATTTATAATGCTCCCCGCCAGAGGAATTACTATAAAGAACATTGCAAACAGGGTAAAAGCAGGTATGTTATTCTGAAGTAAATTGGGTCTGAATTCCAGGTTATCTTTTCTTGCAGGCTCTTCTTCGATCTCAACTATTGCCTGGCTGAATGATGGACTGAAAGGCAGCTGGATCTCTGATCCTTCCAGCGTTCTATTCTTCAGCTCTTTGCGAAATCTTTTTATTACTTCTGTCTTATAAGGGAACTCGGGGATGCTGCTGAAGATATCCTTTTCATTAAGGCTGGCTGAAAAATCAGATGAATGCTGCTTCATACTCCGGTTGACATCTTCGGTGTACCTGGTCATCAGAACTTTAACAGCAGTAAGCTGAATAAGGGAATTGACAGGCATAATAACTGCATCCTTGAATATCTTCTGGATGGCAGGATCATAGAGAAAAACAATTCCGGCAAGGTCATCAGATGGTGTAATTGTTGTTATGGAAGGATCTTCCGGAGAATCCTTCAGCAGGGTATAGAGTTTTTCTGTGGAACTGTCGGGGATAATAACGGCTATCTGGCATTTGCCTCCGAGTATTGCTTCCCGGGCTTCAGTTACACTACCAAGTGTAATGAAATTGAAATATCCCGTATTATTCAGGTCTCTGATAATGTTCCTCCCAAAATCCGACGAATCAGCATCGACAAGAGCTATCTTCATCCCTGATCGTTTTGAAGGTATAGCGCTCTCCTGTGTAAAGGTGATTATTACCAGAAGTACGGCAGGCATGATGAAAAGAATTGCAAGCCCGGGCCAGTCACGCACCATAAGCAGTGTATCTTTTTTTAATATGGCCAGAAATTTTTTCATGTCCTAATCGCGCAAATCCCTTCCGGTCATTTTCAGGAAAACCTGACCCAGATCTTCACAACCTGTATTTGACGCAATAAGAGATGCAGGTGTACCATTGGCAATCAGTACTCCATGATCTATAATGTTCACCCTCGAGCAGAGTTGTTCTGCTTCTTTCATGTAATGAGTTGTATATATGACCGTTGTGCCTTTTCTGTTCAATCCTGCAAGATGTCCGAATATCATCTCCCGGAGCTGAATGTCAACACCAAGAGTGGGTTCATCAAGGATCAGAAGCTCGGGATCATGAATTATTCCGCTTATGAGGTTTACCCGTCTTTTAATTCCGCCTGAGCAATGCAGGAGAAGTTTTGAAAGATGTTCGCCGAGATTGAATATCTCTATTAGTGAGTCAGCTCTTTTTTTCAGCACCTCGCCATGATATCCCATAAGGTGTCCGTAAAAATAAATGTTTTCCTTAACCGTCAGACCAGAATAAAGTGCTATTTCCTGAGGAACCAGGCCGATCCTTTTTTTTACATCCTTAAGTGAGAGGGCTATGTCCCTGTCAAATATTTTTACACTCCCGGAAGTAGGATCGATCAGTCCACATACTATGGAAGTAAAAGTTGTCTTCCCTGCCGAATTTGGGCCAAGAAGTCCAAGGAATTCGCCTTCACGAACAGAAAGATCGATCCCCCTGAGAGCTTCCTCTCCGGATCCCTTGTACTTTTTTACAAGGTCCTTCACTTCGATTACTGGCTTTCCTTCCATTAAGCTTCCCCAGAATATATATTTAAAATAAGACTGCCAAAGATATATTTTCTTTTTTCATAATACCCCCTTCCCGACCTTCCCCCAGAGGGGAAGTAGCATAAAAAAGTAAACAATTTTATCTTTTGGTATTAAAATATTTAAATATTACTCAGGTGATGCAACAATTAGACTAAGCGGTGATACTGTTCTCCTGACCTCGTCAATCCTGAATCCTGACTGTTCAAGGATTGATTGAAATTCCTCTCTTGTCCTTTCCTTTCCACCAGGTCCTGCCATCATGAAGATATCCGATGCCTTTCCCCAGGATGGCTTATTCATGTCCTCAACCACAACCTCAATTATCATCAGCTTACCATTGTTCAGCATGACTTTCTTTATGTTTTTAAGTATTCTTATGCAGTCCCCGTCACTCCATCCGTGCAGGATATTTTTCAGAGTGTAAAGGTCGCCGCCAGCAGGGATCGTATCAAAAAAGCTTCCTTTTTCAATGGTGAGCCTGCCATTAAGATAGTCCGGGAGTTTTTCGTTATCACCAACAACCTGCGGAAGATCGAAAAGAGTTCCCTTTACGGTTCTGTATTTTGAAAGGATTGCCGTCAGGAAGAATCCAAGGCCGCCTCCCACATCAACTATATGACTGAACTTATTGAATCTGAAAGATGAAAGAATGGCAGCGACCTGCATTTTCGAAGTGTTTGTCATCGCCCTGTTATAGAGCTCGTTAATCTGTGGCGATTCGCCAATGTGCTCAAAGACTCCCTTTTCTATAAACAGTTCCGACGTTCTCTTTCCTGTCTTCACGGAATGCATAAGTTCTCCGAAGATCCTGAATTGCATGCTGCCCAATGTATGTTGAATAAAGAATTTCAGTTCCTTTTCCTGCATGGATTCCGACACCTTTGTATTTGAGAATTTCATATTTCCGGATTCCCAGAATATCCCTTCTGAAGCAAGCATTCTCATTATCCTGTAGAGCGGATCCTCAAGAGTGCCGGTAAGCGATGCGAGCTCTTTAATGGTTCTGGGACCATCTTTGAGGATATCGGCAATCCCAAGTTCGTTTGAAACGCTTATTGCTCCCAGCAGCCATAGATTCTGAATGTATTCCAGCATCGTAACGTTCGGATGTGTAAACCGCTTGCTGATTTTTGCGAGGCTCCTCCTGACCGAGTCGGCAAACTTTACAAAAAAAACCGGAGGATATACTGGAAGTTCAGGTTCAGGCTGCATATTATTTTTTGAGTTTATCAATTTGTTTCAGAACGAATGTTGTCAGCATATCTGATGATTCTTTAATTGAAAGCTTTTCTGTATCGATTATGAGATCCGGATGAGTAGGCTCTTCATAAGCAGAGGTTATTCCAGTGAATTGAAGTATCTGGTTACTGATTGCTTTCTTATATAAACCTTTCGGGTCTCGTTCAATGCACGTTTCCAGGGAAGCCTTTACATAAACTTCAATGAAATTTTCATCACCCGTCCGTGTTCTGGCAAATTCACGCATTTTTATGAATGGCGAAATTAATGCTACTATCGTAATCACTGAAGCATCCTTTAATATTGCAGCAACTTCTGCTACCCTTCGGATATTTTCATTTCTGTCGGCGTCAGTGAAACCCAGGTCAGAATTGAGCCCGTTCCTTACTATATCACCATCAAGCACATATGCAAATTTATTCATGCTGAGGAGCCGCTCTTCAAGCTTTTCTGCAAGAGTCGATTTTCCTGAACCCGGCAACCCGGTCAGCCATACAACCAGTCCTTCCTGCTTTAATATATCACACCTTTGTTTGTGTCCGTCTGTAGAACCCATTTTTTATTCAATTTAGTAAAAATAGAGATCAGGACATTATCATCCCTGCCGCGACTGTCTCGTTCGTTCCCTCTTCGATAAAGATCATGCTTCCTGTAATATTATTCTGAATATAAGCATCATAAAAAATTGCTTTGGATGTATGGATGCCTATGCTTGAAATGTCGTTCATTTTTGTTGTGAGGCTTTTCGAGTCCTTTTCCAGTGAATGCATGTTCATCCTGTAATTTATTGATTTGACAATACAGGTTGTTTCATTGGTATTGCACCGGATCAGGTATTTACACCCCGGCTTCAGGGCCCGTTCGTTGAACCAGCATACCATCAGTGTTATATCCTGACCTGACCGTGGTATCTGTCCCGGTTTTACTATCATATCGCCCCTGCCTATGTCTATCGGATCAACAAGCGTTATGCTTACTGAATCGCCTGTCACAGCTTCTGTAATATTTTTTTCCGAATCGTTTATGTCTTTGATCCTTGACCTGAGCATTGATGGCAGGGCAACGATCTCATCTCCGCTCCTGAATGTTCCTCCGGCCACCCTGCCTGCATATCCCCTGTAATCCTGATTGCCGGCTGAATAAGGTCTTATCACTGTCTGGACCGGGAACCGTGCCTGCTGGAATTTATCTCCCCTGTCGATCTCTGCTGTTTCAATAAGGTCCAGTAATGTCTTACCCTTATACCATTTCATGTTTGCCGAGGGTCTGACAACATTGTCTCCGTTTTTGGCGCTTATTGGAATAAAATGAGGGTCTTTGATCTTCAGCTTTTCTGACATTTTCAGAAGATCGTCTTTAATTTTAATAAATACCGATTCTGAATGATCAACCAGATCCATCTTGTTGATACAGAATATGAAATGCCTGATATCAAGCAATGCTGCAATGTACGAATGACGTATGGTTTGCTCCAGCATGCCGTTCCGTGCATCAATAAGCATTACTGCAAGGTCGGCGGTGCTTGCACCGGTTACCATATTCCTTGTGTACTGTATGTGCCCCGGTGTGTCGGCGATTATGAATTTCCTTGAAGGTGTTGAGAAGTGCCTGTAGGCTACGTCAATTGTGATACCCTGCTCCCTTTCTGCTCTCAGTCCGTCGGTAAGAAGCGAGAGATCGACACTCTCCTTTCCAAGCCTTTTGCTCGATTCAACAAGATGTTCCATCTGGTCCTCAAAGATGGATTTGCTGTCGTAGAGAAGTCTTCCGATAAGAGTGCTTTTGCCATCATCCACACTTCCAGCAGTTATAAACCGCAGCAGACTTTTGTTATTTTGTTTTGCTTTCATTTTGCCTTTGCACCTTAACTACCCACCCCTTGCCCCTCCAGGGAGGGGATCCCTGCCGGTCGCCTTTCGCCGGTAGCCAGACGCCTATTAAAAATAACCTTCTTTTTTTCTGTCCTCCATTGATGTATCTGATCTCATATCATCATACCGGCCACCCCTTTCAGTTATTCTGGTTGCGGCTATCTCTGCAATTACCTCCTCTGCAGTAGTGGCTTTAGAGAGAGTGACTCCCGTACAGGTAATATCTCCAATAGTACGGCACCGGACATCTGTCTCGAACACCTTTTCGGTCGATTTAAGTTTCATAAAAGGGGCCCAGGCCAGGTAAACGCCATTTCTCTGAAAGATCTTCCTGCGATGGGTATAATAGAGCCCGGGGAGCTTTATTTTCTCATTCAGGATATATTGCCAGATGTCGAGTTCGGTCCAGTT
>JAPLDY010000255.1 GCA_026391595.1 Bacteroidia bacterium | reverse complement strand
ATTGCAGCAGCATACAGATCTTTGGATGAACCGGCGGAATAGAAATCTTCTGAAGCTGCCAGTGGTTTATGTGGCATAGCATGGGCCAGGTAGAGAAAAAACGGTGTCTCCCGGTTTTTCTCTATGAATTCAAGAGCTTTTCCGGTATATTTTTGTGTCAGCAGATTCTGGTTAACAGGATATTCAACTGTATCCATATTTTCGATTATCTGCACCGGCCGCATGTCATTCGAATAAAGTATCCCGTAGTATTCATCAAAGCCATGTTTTACCGGGAAGAATTCCGGTTTATGACCGAGATGCCATTTCCCAATGCATTTGGTATGATAACCCGCACCCTGAAAAAGCTCACCCATTGTTACCTCACTTGCATCTATGCCAACATCATTTATACCTGCGTCAGGTGCCGGGTTTTGAACTAATCCGTGCCGGAGAGGGAACCTTCCTGTTAGCAGAGTTGCCCTCGAGGGCGCACTGTAAGGTGTCGGAACATAAAAATCCATTAGCCTTATTCCTTCTGATGCCCTAGGGGGAGAGCAGCCCCTGCAAACACTGAGGTAAGAGTAATTATGCTATTCATTTTATATGTTTTTCTATTCGAATCATTCTTTGTTTAAAACTCAGGTAAAAATAATCCAATTCCTGCAACATTTATTATACTTTCCCCCTTAGTTATTAAGAAAAGATTAATAATTCATTAATCTGCTAATAAATCATTATTTATCTAATTAATAGATGCTTAAGAGTTATTTTAATCCTCTATATTAGTATGATTTAACAATACTATTTAAGCTGATCTGGAACAGAATAAATTATTATAAATAAAAATATTCATGAAAAAGAGATTTACTATTTCCATATTCTGTCTGCTGGCTTTGGCAATATGTACCCCGGCACAGAATAAACACTTTAAGACATCTGAATACCCAACATATAAAGGATTGGTTATTGCAGGATACCAGGGATGGTTTATCCAGAGAGATGGAAAGATGTATACAGATCCCACTAAAATCCGTATCGATATGTGGCCCGATATGAAGGAGTATAAACAATCATACCCAACAGGTGTGAAATATGCTGACGGTACTACTGCCACCTTTTTCAGTGCAACCGATAAATCAACTATTGATCTGCATTTTAAATGGATGAAGCAATATGGTATAGACGGTGTATTCATGCAGCGGTTCTTCAATTATGCACGTCCGGGTACACAGCAGAGGAAAATATATGCCAAAATGCTGGCTGATGCTCTCGATGCCGCATCAAAATATGACAGGGCAATTGCAGTGGAATACGATCTCTCAGGTCTTAAGGCTACAGGAGAGGATTGCTCTATGCTGATTGAAGACTGGAAGTTTCTTGTTGATTCATTGAAGGTGACTAACCAGAAGGGGAAGAAAACATATCTCTATCATAATGGAAAACCACTGGTTGCAATCTGGGGTCTCGGATTCCCCGACCGGCCTTATGATATAAGGAACATCGGCTTTGATAAACTTCTTGATTTCCTTAAAAACGATCCTGTTTACGGGGGATGCTCTATCCTGATAGGTGTTCCTACTTTCTGGCGTGAATTAGGCAGAGACTGTGTGAAAGATACATATCTTCATGACCTCATTAAAATGTCGGATATAGTATTGCCATGGATGGTCGGAAGGACAAAACTTGAAACTTATGATGCTTACAGGGATAATATAGCGAAAGACCTGGAATGGTGCAAAGAGAATAAGATAGACTATTGTCCGGTAATATGGCCGGGATTCAGCTGGCATAATCTGAAGAAGACAGCCGAATCAAATGCTACACCCAGGCACGGAGGAACATTTTACTGGAACCAGATCTACCATTCGATCAACTATGGATGTGAAATGCTTTTTATTGCAATGTTTGATGAAGTCAACGAGGGGACAGCCATATTTAAGATTACGGATAATCCACCAGTGGATAATGTTGCCAAATTTGTAGGACTGGAAGGAAAGCCTTCTGATCACTACCTCTGGCTGACGGGGCAGGCAGGTAAGATGCTCAGGAAGGAGATCCCTCTAACCCCTGCCATCCCCGAAAGGAAAAAGTAACCATTGATAATATTGTTGACACTATCTTAAAAATCAAATACTCATGAAAAAGATAAGTATGGTTTATATTGCCTTTTTACTGGCAGTTAACATAAGTGCACAGCCTCAGGCAAAACACTCTCAGACAACAATGTATCCATCATACAAAAGCCTCATCATGGCTGGTTACCAGGGTTGGTTTCATTCCCCTAAAGAAGGACAGTTACTTTATTCAGATCCAACAAAATTAAGTATCGACATGTGGCCTGATGTATCGGAATATGAAAAGACCTATGAGACAGGGCTTAAGCTGGCTGATGGATCAACGGCCCGCTTTTTCAGTGCCGACGATAAAAGTACTGTCGATCTTCATTTTAAGTGGATGAAGGATTATGGCCTGGATGGAGTGTTCATGCAGCGCTTCTTTAATTCAGCACGACCAGGGAACTCACGTAACATACAAACAGCAATATTATCAAACGCCCTTGAAGCTGCATCCAAATATCAGAGAGCGATAGCTGTAATGTATGATCTGTCGGGCTTAAAACGGTCAGGAGAAGATTGTTCCCAGCTAATTGAAGACTGGAAATTCCTTGTTGACACTGTTAAGGTGACTAATCAGAAAGGAGCAAAAACCTATCTTTTCCACAGAGGAAAGCCCCTGGTTGTCATCTGGGGAGTTGGATTTCCCGACCGTCCTTATGATATAAGGAATATAGGTCTTGAGAGGTTTATGGATTTCCTGAAAAATGACCCCGTATATGGAGGTTGTTCTGTTATGCTTGGAGTTCCGACTTTCTGGCGCGACCTTAATGCAGATTGCATCCATGACCCGTACCTTCATGAACTTATAAGGTCAGCTGACCTGATCATGCCCTGGATGGTGCAGCGATTTACTCCTCTTCTGCACAACGATATGGACCGTTACCGGGATGTGATCCTTGAAGATATCAAATGGTGCAAGGAAAATAATGTGGATTATGTTCCGTGTGTCTGTCCTGGTTTTAGCTGGCATAACCTCAGTGTAAGGCAGTTTCCTGACGATATCAAGCCGGTCGGATCGATACCCAGGCAGGGAGGCCGATTCTACTGGCAACAACTCTCAACAGCAATTCTTGCAGGGGCTGAAATGATCTATGTAGCCATGTTCGATGAGGTAAATGAGGGCACTGCTATATTCAAGATCAGCGACAATCCGCCGGTGCACGAGACAGCACTTTTTGTAAATAATGACGGAAAACCATCAGATCACTATTTATGGCTGACAGGAGAAGCTTCAAAGATGCTTAAAAGGCAGAAGCCTCTGACACTGCAGATGCCTCAGAGATAATGTGTGAGCAGGATACATTCAACAATTTGATCAGTATTGGCCTGGTTTTTCAGGTTGGTTACTTTTTTATAATGCTAAAGATCATCCAGGTTGGCAACTGTAGTAAAAGACTTTGGGTAATCTGCATTAAATAATGCTTTGTACTCACTAATAAAATGATCGTACACCTCCTTGGCAACAGTATGTCTGCCTAAAGCTATTAAGGCTTTACACTTGTTTTCCATAGCTTCTTCATTAACACTGTCGAAATTGGAGATAACATCTGCAACCTGGATGACATGTTCGGGCTGGTCTTTAATGACCAGAATTCTCTCATACCGAATAAGCCTGCCAATCATTTCATTTGAAACAGTTTCTTTGAATTCATCGAGCCATTTATATTTCAGATTGCTCAATAAAGAACCCCTATGCCCGAATTCCAATAATTTAAACATGTCAGGTTTTGAAAGATCTGTTTTTGTACTGGTGATTCTGATGAAGTCATAATAATCATTGATTATGTGTTTGTTCTTATAATCAATTTTCCAGCAACCTGTCTCCTTATATGACAAATCACACCATAGTTCCTTGGTGAGTATAGCTCTGAGTTTTGCAGTGTTTACAGCTCTATTATTGTTTGCGCTGCTTTCAGAAAAACCATGCCACAGAATTTCAGTGATTTTCTCATTTGAAATGCCCATGTAATTCTTGATGGAGTTAAACCAGATCAGCAGGAATAGCTCTTTGAGGAGAGGAGTAAATTTACGGGTTATATCCAGACCTGATGAATTTATAATTTGAAAATCGCCGAAGAAATATATCGTACAGAAAACACCTTGTGGGACAGCAATTTGGGATTCGGATACTAAAGAATCATCTCCTGGTTTAATAGCAGTTATCTTCTTTTCCTTCTTCCGGGAGAAGTAAAGATGGATACTCAAAATGATTAAGAAGACAATTAAGATTATTACACCATATTTTAATAGAGTGTTATTTGAGTTAATGGATTTATTTACAACTGTTTGTGTGTCCGGAGGAAAGCCCAGAGAATATATTTTAAGCTGCGATTTGCCCTCTTTATTCTGGATAGTGACTGCAATCAGCTTCCTGTTCTGGCTGCAATAATACAGATCAGAGAAGGAGACAATGTCAAGAAACTGATAAGGAATTTGATCACCCAGTAATGAATATTCTGGTTTGTCAAGTGAGCCTTTAATCAACTGGAGGTATCCATCATATTTGAATACAGGGAATGCAAGGACATAATATGATCTGTCTGAGGAGTTGATGATCATTGAATTTGCAAACACAAAATCCTTAGCGTAGGGTGAAATTTCAAATTTTTTTGTGAAGGATTGATTTTTCAGAGAGTAGATCATAAGATCATAGAAGCATTGTGGATTTAGGATCTGCTCACCTGAAGTGCTGCCAAATCCTCCAAGTATGTAAATTGTGTCATTCATCTCACCAAGGGCACCGAGATACCTGGGGTTGAATATATCCCCGGTTGGTTTTAGGATCTCCATTTTGCCACTATTTATATCGAACTTCTGTACCAGGTTTTTGTACTTATAATGTCCGTATCCGCCAAAGAAATATATCGACTTCTCAGAAGGTGAAAAATACTTGTTATAATGTTCAAAATCAGATTCAGGCAAACCTTTTTCAATGTCTTTATACCATGTGAGGCTGCGAAAATCAAACACAGAAACTGATTCCTTGTCGATATCAAGGGAGTATAGAAGATCAGATTGGTTATCATAAACAGACTGTCTGTGAGCCAGCAGATTAGAATTAGTATTTTTTGGAATAAAACTTGTCGGAGCATTGTTTTTAACTGAGAATCTTAAAACTTCTTTTTGCCCTGTTATTATTATATCCTCTCTTGTTCTGTCAAAAGCTACCTGGGTATATCCGTCTGATTCCCAGGTAAATATTTCTTTCCAGTTGTAATGTTCTGATTTCAGCCAGAGAGGTTGATATACAGATGCATAACCCTTACCTGCAATATCCCTGGCACTATTTCCCGACAGTTCATCAAGTGGCCAGCTATGAACAATTTTATTATTTTGGATAAGTTTAATATCCCTGATATTCATTGCCGGGACATCGGTTGTTTTGAAATTTTCATAATCACAAAGGCCAAAAAAAAGGTTAGCCTTTTCACCACTTTTAAGAGCTAACCCATCTGCGATTACAAGAGAATCAGACAGGTTAAAAGATATTTTACTATTCTTTGTATCGAAAAGAAAATGAAAAGTATTCCATCCAGAACAGAGATTTCTGAAATCAGTTTTTAATTTGATCAGCAGCTTTTGGTTCTGTACCAATGTGAAATAGGTATTATCACTGTCATCATAATTTAAAATCAGATCAATATTTGTATTGCCGGTTATCAATCTATATACATAACCAAAATACATTTTTTCAACAGGTCTAAGCATTAGACTGAATGAGAGTTCAAATTCATCTTTTACAGGAAATTGATTTATAGGAGTCAGATTCAATCCGGTCCTGAGGTCTTTCGTATTACTGTATGAATAAAATCCAAGTCCTGAAATCTGGGATAAAGCAACCTCATTTAAATTTGAAAGCAAAATTCCAAAAAATATCATAAGAAACTGATACTTCATACACCTTCTTTTTCTATTTAAGTGCATTCACGGATAGTTTACAGTAAAATTTTTAAATTTCTATCTCCTGATACAGGATTCCCGTTCACTTCGGGCTATTACCACAAAAATAAAAAACAAAATGATGGAATCGACAACATCTGATATAATTTGAATCTTCTTTTAATGGATTAAGAAGTACAATGCCTAAATATACGAAATTATGTCGTTTAATAAAAATTTAATGATAAATTAATGCTATTAATAAGATCTTGCTGGGACATTCCGGTTAAGAGATTTGCCACCTGACATTCTTGATAGAAAATGGGGAATAAGGATTTTTAACCTTGCAGGCAAAATGGTCTTTTTTGATCCCTCTGCAGATTTATCCGGTGTGATTCATGTTGAGGGGATTAATGACGGTTTGTTCCTGATGCAGATTTCGAGTCAGGGGAAAGTAGATAATAGCATACTCCAGATCAAAAAAGGTCAGATTAATTGAAAGTTTCAACAGCAACCGGGAAGATCGAAACGCCAGATAGAAATGTTTCTGCACACGATAAGGGGATCCCTCTTCCTTTTGTTTCTAAAAGCACGTGTCATCCCGAAGAAGGTAAACCCGAGCCTGCGAGAGTTTGACGACTGAGGGATCCCCAGGTCAAATTGCACCACCTGTATGACCGAAGATCCTGATTTTGTCTTAACCTTTCCAATCCTGAGCATGTCACAAAAATATGCGTTAGTGCGGTGAAATTCAAATTTATGAATTTTAAAACATTCATATTCAGTATATTGAAAATTAAAACCGCGCTAACTCCGTTAACCGTCACAAGTCAGGAGGTATAGGATTATTTGTGAAATACTTTTGTATTCGGAGCAACTGGTTTAAAAAATTGTTACCACTGCCGGCTATCCCATTATCCGGGAAATGAAATTCAAATTCTTTCTGATCATAATGGTCCAGATTTTTTGTGGATTTTTTCAAAAAAAATAAGTAATAATTGGTTTTGTAAATATATGATTATGAGCTCATAAGTACTATATGCCAGGTACGCTTTAATGCTTATTAATTTTATTAATAATTTATTAATGCTTTGTTAAACCTCATAAATTAACTTTTGTATAAATAACCAAAGACCTGACTAACTAATTACCTAACCAAAAAAGTAGAAGAATTATTCTGACTAAAATTCATAATCCTTTAAAAACTTGAAACTATGAAAAATTGGCAAAAATTACTTGCCCTCTCGACACTCTTTTTAATCACCTGTTCTGCAGTTTTTGCTCAGGTTCAAATAAAGGGAAAAGTGAGCGATAAAGATGGGAGTCCGCTTCCAGGAGTTTCTATCCTGGTTGAAGGCACCTCCATTGGAACAAACACAGGTTCTGATGGAAGTTTTACAATCCAGGCTAACGTAGGGCAAAAGTTAACGATCCGGTTTATCGGGATGAAAACTGAAACGGTTGAGATCACGGGCGCTGACAAATTACTGGCAATAACACTTCTGGAAGATATGGCTGTGCTTGATGAAGTGGTCGTAATCGGATATGGAACACAAAAGAAGCCCACTGTCGTTGGCGCTATTGGTACTGCCAAAGTAGATGATCTTAAGAAACAGGGTAATGTCAATAACCTCACAGATGCCCTAACCGGTGTAATCCCCGGAGTATCGGTTCTTTCAATTTCGGGTATGCCGGGAGGAGATTATGCAACAGGAATAAAGGTATATACCCCCTCGGAGATTCTGATACGCGGGAAAACCACCTGGAATAATTCCTCTCCACTGATTTTGGTGGACGGGGTAGAGCGTCAGATGAACGATGTTGATATCAGCGAGGTGGAAAGCGTTTCAGTATTAAAGGACGCTTCAGCCACCGCAGTGTTTGGCGTAAAAGGAGGTAACGGGGTTATACTTATTACAACTAAAAGAGGAGCTGAAGGGAAAGCGAAGTTTAATGTGGAATTTGAAAATTCCTTTGAGACACCCTCAAAAATAGTAAAAATAGCAGATGTGCCGGAAGGTGTTATTGCAAGGAATTATGCTATCGAACGTACCCGTCGCTTCAACAACTCATTATGGACTGAGCTTTATGCCTCAGATAAGGAGATTGAATATTTCAGAACCGGACAATATCCTTATGCTTATCCCAATCAGGATTGGCACGACATTATGCTGAAGGATTTCTCTATTTCGAACAGGGTGAATATTACAGCCAGCGGAGGAACAGAAAAAGTAAAGTATTTTACTTCTTTAAGTTATAATCATGTGGGAGATATTTTTAAGGGCGAGGATGTAGGACAAGGTTATATGCCGGCATATGAATATGACCGGTTGAATATCCGGTCAAATTTTGATTTTGAAATTACAAAAACAACCAGTTTTTCAGCCAATTTCTCCGGAATGTATGGATTACAATCCTCTCCAAGCACAAATGTTACTGGTGTAGTCAATAATATCTTCCCCGCCCTGTCAAACCTTGGAGGAGAAACGCCCGTACGGGTATATGAGGACGGGACCCCCGGAAGCCAGGATGGCAGATTTGGTGCGTGGAATCCATGGTATGATTATAATTATTCAGGAGTGAGCTATTTTCCCCGGACAATGATTAACATGGACTATACCTTAAATCAGAAACTGGATTTTATAACCAAAGGATTATCTTTTTCAGGGAAATTAGCATATGATAATACATTCAGGAATAGCGCTAAGAGTACTGGTAATGAAGGTGTTGTAACAAAAGTAATAAACAAGAACTTTTACCTTAACGGCGGCTATTACGACTATGACAACAAGGTATACAAGAATTCTGATGGGTCAGTTGCTGATATGTCCCTCTGGACCACTTATACTGAGCCCACAGCCGGAAAAGAAGGTTTTGGCTGGGTAAAAAGACCTAATTCATATTATCCTGAAGACATATCTTTGGGAAGTGCCGAACGCGCCCTCTATTATCAATTGATGCTGCAATACAACAGGTCGTTTAGTAAACATAATGTTTCTGCAATGGCCATGTTTAGCCGGAATCAATCTGAAACAGGCAGCAATTGGCCGCATAAACGCGAGGACTGGGTAGGCCGTATTACATACGATTACAATCAGCGCTATCTTTTTGAAGTAAACGGAGCATATAATGGTTCAGAAAAATTCGGGCCTAAATATCGATTCGATTTTTTCCCATCCATTGCCGGAGGATGGGTGATATCAAATGAGAGTTTTTTAGCAAATAGGGCTAAGTGGATCGATAAACTCAAAGTAAGGTATTCTTATGGGTTGGTAGGTAATGATAATTTAAATACAGGAAGTACATGGCCTTACTTAACCATCTGGAATACATACAGTGTGGATGCATATGAGTCAAACTATTATGGATATCCCGCTGCATACACTCAATATATCAGGTACAATGAGGGAAACCCCGGCAATCCTGATTTGAGGTGGGAAACAGCAACAAAACAGAATCTGGGCTTTGAATTTGCAGCGTTTAAAAACATAATCAACTTAACGGTAGATATATTTAATGAATATAGAAAGGACATGCTGCTGGGAGCTTCTGACAGGTTAAGTACCATACCTCCGATCTTCGGAAAACCAGCGCCGCCGGCTAATATCGGAGAAGCAAAATCGCATGGAGTTGAAATTGAATTAACCTTACGCAAATCCATAAATAAAGATTTCGACTTATGGGTAACCACCAGCTGGTCTTATGCAAGAAGCGAGGTTGTGTATAAAGAATCTCCTGAGTTAACTTTGCCACATCAAAGACCTGAGGGAAAACCACTCGGTCAGACTTTTTCAGGAATTTCAACCGGATTCTACGAGGGATGGGACGATATTTACTGTGCAACCGGGGCTGCCAATGACTCATATAATTCCTTTTTGTTGCCTGGCGACGTTATAATGCTTGATTTTAATTCCGATGGGAAATACTATAATACTGACGATAATGTTCCTTACGGATACCCATCCTATCCTCAAAACAACTATAGGATCTTATTAGGAACAAATTATAAAGGATTAAGTTTCTCTGCAAATTTTGTGGGAGCATATAATGCCACCAGGACAATTCCATTTGCAGCTTCAGCAAGTGCAGGAGCTTGCTTCTATTATGATAATACATATGCTCCTGTTATGATTCTTGAAGATACCTGGACACCGGAATATAATAATAGCAATCCTTCTTTTCCTGCACTGGCACTATTTGCAAAAACGTACAATCCAATTGGGGAGTATAGTGAGTTTGATGGCTCTTTTATCAGATTGCAGTCAGTAGAGTTGGGCTATTCATTGCCCAAGCGGTGGATTGACCCGTTCAGAATGAGCAACCTCAGGCTGTTTATTAATGGAAGAAACTTGTTCCTCTGGACAAAAATGCCTATCGATGGAGTGGGGATGGATGACACAGGATTTAATTATCCGACCAAGAAGCAGGTTAATATTGGTGCGTCTATACAGTTTTAATAATCAATAATAAACACTATTAAAATGAAACGATATATTAAAATAATAAGTCTGTCACTGGTGGTGGTATTAACTACAATCAGCTGCGAGGATTATCTTAACATCCCACCGGAGGCTGCTATTTCAGAAGCACAGATCTTCGGTAATTATGCAGCCTTCCAGGGTTTCCAGGATCAGTTGCAAAATAACCTGGTTGACTATAACAACCATGGAGCCAGGGTAACTCATTCAATAGCCGGGGAAGCGCTTTCACCTACCGGTCAGTCTGTTTGGAACGGAAATCTTGGCAATTACATGTATTTGCTGACCAACCGTGGTATATATGCCATAGCCGAAAGCAACAAGTTCTCAGCTGGCCTCTATTCTCATATGTGGCAGAATATACGTATTTGCAACGTTTGTCTCGAAAAATTAGAATCGGGTCTCTTAAAAGATGCTACTGATGAGCAAAGAGACTGGCTGAAAGGACAGGCTCTATTCTTCAGGGCTTACTATTATTACGAATTTGTAAGGTCATTTGGTACTGTACCTTATATTGACAAGGTTCAGTCCCCTGAGTTGCAGAACTTGAAACGCCATTGGACTTATGAAAAAAACGGGAAGACCTACAAAGATGTGCAGGCATGTTTTGAAAGAATAGTAGATGATCTTGATGAAGCTGCAACATTGTTGCCTGCTGTCTGGCCTTCACCCAATATCAACTGGGGGCGTCCCAACAAATTAGCGGCATTGGGATTTAAAGCGAAAGCATTACAGTTCTCTGCAAGCCCTCTTTTTAATGAGCAGGCTACCGGAGTTTTGGATTACAATAAAGATCTGCTTGACAGATGTGCAATAGCATGTAAAGAGGCCATAGATTTAGCTGTTAGTCTGGTAGGTACTCAGCCTGCCGGTATGCCTGCAGCAGATGCCAACGGACTTACACCATGGGCCAGTATGCGAACGGCATTCGCAACTGTCGACGGGACCCAGCCTTATACACCGGAGGTCTTGTTTCACAGGCAGGTTAACAGATTTGGTGCGCCTATTATCAGCGAATCTACCGCCAGAAATTATGGCCAGAACCAGCTTACCGGTCAGAAAGCGGCGCAGGGCTCCCAGAATTATCTGGATAAATTTGAAATGAAAGACGGATCGCGATATAAAGTTTCATATGATTTAGTTCCGGCAAGAAGATGGATTGACAGGGACAACCGTTTTAAATTTAACTTTTATGTGCATGGCGAAAAAGTAAGTACAATTACCCTGAATTTTTCTGCTGCACAACTATCTGCAGATGGAGCATACAATAGTAACGCTGTCAGGAAATATTTATGTGATAATATAACCAAAAATAATCCTGGTAATTCAACATTCTCCACTCCTTTATTAAGATTAGCCGACATTTACCTGACTTATGCTGAAGCAGTTTTTGAGAGTACTGGTAGTTACAACACCATTCCCGCCGGACTATCCATGACTGCAGAGGATGCAGTTAATAAAATCAGGCTGCGTGCCGGTCAGCCCAATGTAGCTGTTACATTGCCTTTTTATGCAAATAATCCGCTACCTAACAGTGAAGAGCTTGCTTCCGATCCGGCTTTCAGACTGCTTTACAGGAATGAAAGAGCCGTTGAGTTAGCGTATGAAGGGGTTTATTGGTTTGATCTCAGACGTTGGAAAAGGGCACATCTCAAAGATGGCGTCCAGTTACAGGCTTTAACCTTCAATGTTGGTGCATCAGGTACGCCCAGACCTATTATTGAATCATCCGTTAAACGTGTGGATGTAACTGCATTTGTATTTAAAAGCCAGCACTATTGGATGCTTTTTGACCCAAGCCTTACAAGATTTACTGCTGATTGGGAACAAAATCCTGGCTGGTAGTTAATGTAAACCCTATTAATGAAAAACATTATGAAGAGTATAATATTAAAGATCAAATGTCTGATAGCGTTGCTCTCATTATCACTTGTCCTTTATCCACAAGATATCAGAATAACATCAGACACTGTTCCTGAGCAAAGCCTGAGGGATAAGGAAGTAAACCTGACTTTCAAAGATGTTACTTCAAGAAAATCTGCCGGGTCGATTTTAATAATTGATGTGCAGGAAGAATTAAAGAGAGATCAAAGCATGACGATCGGAGAGATTCTGAATGGTAAGGTGACTGGATTAATTGGTACCTTCAATACATGGGGAACAGGAACAGCAACTTTGCTGGTTGATGGTATAAGACAGAATAGTTTCTACCTGAGCAGTTTAAATCCGTTTGAGATAGAAACAATTGTTATAATGAAAGACGCACTTTCCAAAGCTATTTATGGAGCACAGGGAGATATGGGCGTTATCCTTATTAATACAATGCATGGCAAAGCCGGTAAACAACAATTAAGAGTTGCCGGTCAATACGGCTTTGCAACTCCACGGGCTCTGCCAGAATATCTGAATGCAGCTGATTATATGACTAAATATAATGAAGCTCAGCTAAATGATGGAATTGATCCCGCTTCTCTGCGGTACAGTCAGGAAACAATTGATGGAACCCGCGGTGGATTGAACCCTGTCCGCTATCCCGATAATGATTTCTATTCCGATCTGTATTTAAAAGACCGTACATCCGGGGCGAGTGTATATGCAGATGTTTCAGGAGGTAATGACAAAGCTCGCTACTATGTGAATACAGGCTGGAGCAGCAGTAACGGATGGCTGAATACTACTCAGGGTGATTATACCAATAATCTAAACTTCAGAGGAAATCTCGATTTTGCCATCAACGATTATATGGATATGAGCATAAATTCGACAGCAAGAGTCTCTTTTAACAAGCAGCCCAATACTAATAGCATATGGGCTACCGCATCTACAGAACTGCCAAATAACTATCCGGTATTATGGGATCCTGATATTATCTCAAATATTGATTTCCGCGATCTTTTACTTTCAAAAGCTCATCTGGAAGATGGACTTCTGCTGGGAGGTAATTCAACATTCTTAAATAATGTTTATGGAGGTTTCACCCAGCTTGGTAAAAAGACATTTATGGAAAGAAATGCCCAGTTTGGCGGAAAACTTGACATTGATATGCGGTTTATTACAAAAGGCCTTTCTGCCAGTCTGTTCGGCGGAATGAATTTCTATAATACTCTGGCTGCCAACCAGAACCCATCTTTTGCAGTTTATCAGCCTGTCTTTGATGTCAGTGGATTGCTTGATACAGTTTATGTAAGAGGTACCGATAAGGCTGCAAACCAGTACAATACAAATAATGTCAATTCCTACTTTTCCAGGCAGGTTTACTATTATGCAACCTTAAACTACAATCGTACATTCGGGAAGCATGAAGTTTCAGCTACTGCATTGATTTATAATGACATTCTGACCAAACCTGACACACTCCAAAAAGATGTGTTGTTTCATGCCGGATTGTCGGCAAACTATTCATATTTAAAAAAATATGTAGCTGAGATCTCACTTATTGAAATAGGAAGCAGAAAGCTGAAAGAAGGAAACAGGATGGAGCTGGCACCTGCATTCGGATTGGGTTGGGTATTGTCAGAGGAAGATTTTATGTCAAATACATCATTTATTGACTTCCTGAAAATACGCTCATCCTTTGGTATTTCAAAAAATGACAATTGGTCAAGCTACAATCTATACAGGGGTACTTATTCCATTGGAAGCACCTTTACTTATCAAAACGGGGTCTCTGCAAATGCGGTGACAAATTTTAACTCAATTCCAAATGACATTATGTTGCAGAAAAGAAGAGATTTTACAGTTGGATTGGATGCAACCCTGTTTAAAAATGCCATGAATGTGGAACTGGAGTATTTTAATAGTACTTCACTTGATAATTTAACACCAATGTCAAGTACATATCCGCAGATACTAGGCTTTGAGAACCTGATTTACAAAAACTATAACAGCAATCAGACCCAGGGTTTTGCAATGGGTATAAATTACAATTTTGCCATTGCAAAAGATTTTTCAATAACTGCTGGCGGTAACTTAATCTATATCTCTCCAAAAATTACTAAACTGGAAGAACCGAATTATGAAGGTGAAGATGCCGCATTAATCAGAACAGGAACTGCAACTGATGCAATGTGGGCTTTGAAATCTGACGGACTCTACAGCGAAGCCGATTTTAATCCCGACGGAACTCTCATCTCAGGTTTACCGTTACCATCTTTTGGAATGGTAAAACCAGGCGACATTAAATATCTGGATCAAAACCGCGACAATATAATTGATAATAATGACCAGCGAATTATTGGCCATGGATTGCGAACCCAGTATAGTATTTATCTGGATATCAATTTTAAGAATCTTGATTTTTATATTCTTGGAATAGGTCAGACAGGTGATTATAATTACCGTTCAGGAGACTATTTCCGTGTTTTCGGGGATGTAAAATACTCTGAAATGGTAAACCAGGCATACGGCCCCGATAACAAAGATGTGAATGCGCTGCATCCGCGTTTGTCTGCAACTTCTTCAAGTAATAATAATCGTAATTCAGATTATTGGCTGTACAAGAATGACTCCTTTGTTATACCTGCGGTGCAGTTGACATATAATTTCTCCGGTCCGGGTAAATTATCTTTCCTTAAAGATTCAAGACTATATGTCAGAGCCGATAATGCAGTTGTTTTTGCATCAAATAAGCAATACTCCGAACTGAATATTGGAGGTGCCCCAAAGACAAGAAGTTACTCAGTAGGATTGATTACCTCCTTTTAAACCAATTTAAATCAAGATAAAATGAAAAAACGCAAATATTTCATATCCCTCTTTATGGTTCTATTTGGCTTTTTCAATGCCTGTAGTTTATTGGAGCCGGATGATGAAAACCTATATGATATAGATGATGTCAAATCAGTAGTGACTTATGCTGAAGGATTTCTTTTAAATGCCTATCGGAATATCCCTGTCGCTCATAATAGCTTTAATTTATCGTACGCATCTGACGATGCATTAACCAATGTTCCGACAAGTGCGGTAAAGACAGTTGTTGCAGGAGGATGGACATCAACTTCAAATCCATTTGATAGGTGGAATACAGCTTATGAGAGTATTTTATACATAAATACTTTCATGGAGGAGATGGACAAAATTGACTGGTATTGGAAAAACGCACAAACAAGCGCTTTTTTTGCAAAAAAACTCAGGGGAGAAGCCTTTGCCCTGAGAGCATGGAATTATTTTAACCTACTTCAGGCCCATGCAGGGATAGGAAAAAATGGAGAGAAGCTTGGCGTACCAATAGTAGATCATATATTGGGAACAGCAAAACCTGAAGATTACGAAATCCCCCGTTCTACTTTTAAAAAGCTGGTGCAATTCATACTTGACGATTGTGATAGTGCAATCGCTATACTTCCTGTAAGATGGAAAGATACAGGGAA
The DNA here is from genome assembly GCA_026391595.1 of Bacteroidia bacterium. Taxonomy (GTDB): domain Bacteria; phylum Bacteroidota; class Bacteroidia; order Bacteroidales; family VadinHA17; genus LD21. Next base: position 8,998 of record JAPLDY010000255.1, on the reverse strand, counting down.
TACAAATGTAGATCTCGCCATTGGTGCGAGAAACAATAACAGAATAAACGGAGCTGTAGCCCGATTGATTAAAGCTAAAACATTATTGTATGCTGCAAGCCCGGCTTATTCGGATGGCACCTATACTTACCTGATGGCAGCTCAGGCAGCGGCTGATCTGATGAGTAATAATAGCGGGTTAACAAATGTTATTCCCGCAAATAGCATTCATTTAGAGTATTACAATGATCCTAATGTCCCCAACTCAGGAAATCTGCATCCGGAGGTTCTCTGGTATTCTACCCGTATTAATTCATCAAATGGCTGGGAAGCATCCAATTATTCTCCCTCTCTTTTTGGTCAGGGATTAACAAATCCTACCCAGGATCTGGTCAATGCTTTCCCGATGGCAGATGGAACTCCAACACCTGTCAGCAAAATTAATTCAAGCACTCCTTATACCGGAAGAGATCCAAGATTGACAAAATACATCTTTTTTAATGGTGCCAGTTTTATCAGAGGAGGAGTAACTGTCACTATCAATACGAAACAAGGCAGCCAGGATGCGCTTGGCAGTGCAAGTATTTATGCAACAAAAACCGGATACTATTTGAGAAAGTTCATGAATTTGAGTAGCGTAAATCTGGATCCTAATATTAATTCCCTGGGCTTACATTTTTATACCTATGCACGTTACACTGATGCGCTTTTGATTTTTGCTGAAGCCGCAAATGAAGCTGTTGGACCAGACATAACAATTGGTGGGTTCAGCGCCCGACAGGTTATTAATGCCATTCGAAACAGAGCGGGCATAACATCTGCAGCATATGTAAATGGTCTGACACAGGCTGGGATGACAAGTCTTATCCGCAATGAGCGAAGACTGGAAATGTGTTTCGAGGAACAGCGTTTCTGGGATTTACGCCGCTGGCAGATGACAACAGAGATGAAAAAAGCTGTAAGCGGAGTTAAAGTATCAGCCGACGGAAATACTTTTAACTATATCGAAGTTGAAAGTCGCAATTACTCCGATTATCAGATTTATGGACCTATACCATACTACGAAACGCTGAAGTATGGACTGATTCAAAACATGGGGTGGCAATAGTAAACGATTTAAATGTAAAAAACTACAAGTATGAAAAAGATATTCTATTTATTAAGTATCGTAACCCTTTTGTACGGCTGTGAAAACAAGGATGTAGACTTTCCTGACTTCGCGTTTCAGGCTGTCTATTTCCCCTATCAAACTCCTGTAAGGACTTTAATGCTGGGGGATGAAGAAATCGGAGATAATACAATCGACCTTGAACATGCCTTCAGTATCGGAGCATCCATCGGAGGGATGTATGAGAATACAAAAGACAGAGAGATAACTATTGCATATGCGCCGGAACTGGCTTTAAACATTAAAGATGGATCAGGCAAGGATCTTGTGTTATTACCTCCTGCCTATTACAATGCAACATTTGATAAAATAATCATTCCGGCCGGAAGTTTCTTCGGGAAGTTAAGAGTGAATTTAACTGATTCGTTTTTCGCAGACTCTCTTACAACAGGATTACGTTATGTTATTCCCCTTCGTATTACCGATGCTCAGGGAGATTCAGTTCTGTCAGGGAAGCCTTCCATTTCAGTTACATCTCCCGATCCACGGATCGCAAGTCACTGGCTCGTGCCACCCAAAAACTACGTCCTGTTTGGAGTTAAATACATCAATCCTACTCATGGCGTTTACCTGTTAAGAGGTAAAAGGAAAAATATAACTAATCCGCTTGATTCGGCTGTCTATACCCGCCGTTATATCGACGACAATGATATAACAAAATTATCCACCAGATCATTGACAGAGAATTATATGTCAACAGTAGGGGGAACAAACAAGGAATCGAGCAATGCAAAATACAGTATGAAGTTGAAATTTGACAAGGATAACAAAAGTGTAACGGTTTTAAGAAGAAATGCCGCCACAGTGGCTGTTAACGGAACGGGTAAATTATATTCCAAAACAGATGCGCAAGCTGAAAGCTATAATGGGAAGAAACATCGTACGATTTATCTCGATTATACCTATATAGATGGTGCAAATACATATCATGTTAACGACTCCCTGGTTTTTGTTGATACTGATATGAAGTTCGAAACGTTTGCTGTTGTGGTCAATTAACCGTAAAATAATTATAGGACTAGTAATAAGTTAATTTGTCAGGTTAGGTTGGTTCGCAAAGTAAAGGGCAGGATCGGCAGTATCAGATCATGCCCTTACTCTTTTCAACACGCATTTTTTTGAATTACTGGTTTATCCTTAAGATTAAAACTATGAAAATTAATCGATTAGACCTGATATTCCCAGGGATTAACTCCATCTTGTTTTCATCTTTACTGGTAATTACAAGCTGCAGTTCTAAAAACAGCGCTTCTAAAAATGAAAAGAAGCCCAATGTGCTCATTATCTTAGCCGATGATCTGGGCTATGGTGATATTTCATGTTATGCGCAGAGAAACTATAAAACAACAAATATTGATAATCTTGCCGAACATGGGGTGAGATGTACCGATTTTTATGTCCCGACTCCCTATTCTGCGCCATCAAGGGCTACTCTGCTTACAGGAAGATTCCCCCTTCGACATGGCCTCATTAAGAACCCTGCACCCGATGCAGGGATTAATGATGTGGGGATTAATACAAATGAAATAACTCTTGGCAATGTTTTCCGGGAAGCTGGTTATCGGACAAAGTGCATCGGGAAATGGCATCTCGGACATAAACCTGAATATTTCCCGGGGAAGCATGGATTTGATGAGTACTATGGGATTCTCTATTCAAACGACATGCGTCCGGTCCAGATTATCGAAAATATGGACACTGTAGAATATCCCGTTGATCAGCGGCTTCTGACCAGAAAATATACCCAAAAAGCCATTGAATTTATCACCACTAATAAGGACAAACCATTTTTCCTTCATCTTTGCCATGCCATGCCGCATAAACCCCTGGCAGCATCCGGTCAGTTTTTTACACCTGAAACCCCGGACGATCTTTATGCTGATGTCATTCGTGAGCTTGATTGGTCTGTCGGGGAAATAATGAATACTTTAAAAGATCTTGGAATTCTGGAAAATACAATTGTCATCTTTATGTCGGATAACGGCCCATGGTATGGAGGCAGTACAGGCGGACTGAAGGGTATGAAAGCAACAACCTGGGAAGGTGGGATAAGAGTTCCGTTTATAATTTCATATCCAAAGATTTTTCCTGAAAATGCGAAGGTTGAAGTTCCTTGTTGGTCTCCAGATATTTTTCCAACATTATTATCACTTACAAATATCTCACCTTCTTCGCAGAATATTCTGGACGGGAAAGATATCACTGAAATATTGAAAGGGAATCAGGTCATCCATGACCCGGTCTTTAGTATGCATAACGATAAACTGATGTCGATTAGGAAAGGTGAATGGAAACTATTTTTACGCAACCCTGGTTATTTCAAAAAAATTGACTTAACCAAATGGACTGATCCACGTGCCCCTGATGGGATAACAATAATTGCATCTCCGGGGCAGGCAACTCCCGCTCAGTACCCGGGGATCATTCCTTTAAAAACAGAAAATGAAATTCAATTATACAACCTTAAAAACGATCCGACGGAGTCGATTGATTTATCAAATGTTAATCCTGAAAAGGTAAAAGAACTATTGGAGGATTACCAGAAATTTGAAGCATCGTTTGATACATTAAAATAATCAGAATGAGAAAACTATCAATTTCAGACGGTTTTTTGAAGCTATGTATTATACTCATCATATTGCTTTTTAGTTCATGTAAAGAGAGCACAAGACAGATCGACAACCTGAAATATGTAGATCCTCAGATTGGTGGAATTGCACCTCTTCTGCAGCCTACCCGTCCCCGAATGCATATTCCAAATTCAATGGTTCGTATGTATCCGGATCGAAAGGATTACCGCGACGATCAGATTCGATCGTTTCCGCTTACCGTAAGGAGTCATCGATCAAATCCCATATTCAATATATTACCTGTTTCAGGGGATTTCCCTGAAGATCAGGTGCCTGTTTCGGCCTGGGACCAGGAGCTGGAAATAGCATCACCATACTATTATTCAACCTGGCTTGAAGATTTCGATATCACTGTTGAATATTCACCGGGTGAAAAGACAGGCTTTTACCTATTCAATTTTCCTGATAACCGCTCCAAAAGGTTGTTTCTTAAAGCATTAAGTGGCGTTAACTGGACGATGAGCGATGACGGTTCAATAATGGGGAATGAATCATTTGACGGGATGAATGCTTTTGCTGTTGGTGTTTTTGATAGTAAGGGTGTCTTTATTAAAAGTGGAGAAAATTCATGGATCACCTGGCAGGAGAAAGGCCAAAATCATATCAGGTTCAAATATGGGATTTCATTCATCAGTTTTGAACAGGCAAAAAAGAATCTTTCAGAGGAAATTCCGAACTGGGATTTTGAAAAAGTTAAAAGTACCGCACAGGAGAAATGGATTAAAGCGATAAACCAGATCCAGGTCGAAGGCGGCAGCGATGCATATAAACGAACATTTTACACGGCGCTTTACAGATGCCTGGAACGAATGATAAACATTACAGAGGATGGTCAGTATTACAGCAATTATGATGGACAGGTACATAAGGATAACCGGACTTTTTACGTGGATGACTGGATTTGGGACACCTATCTGGCACTCCATCCTTTACGATTTATCTTAAACCCTGATATGGAGGCCGATATGATCGCATCCTATGTGAGGATGTATGAACAGTCGGGCTGGTTGCCACAATTTCCGCAGCTTGAAGGAGATACTCCTCCAATGAATGGTTTTCATTCAACCATTATGATTCTTGATGCATGGCGGAAGGGTATAAGAAATTTTGATATAATCCTGGCCTACGAAGGGATGAAAAAGAATGCACTTCAGGGAACAATGGTCCCCTGGAGAATGGGCGAAGCCTGTGAATTAGACTCTTTCTATTATAAAAACGGATATTTCCCTGCTTTGCATCCGGGTGAAAAAGAGACAGTGACCAGGGTACACTCATTTGAAAAGAGACAGGCTGTAGCTGTCACACTTGCTGCCAGTTACGACGACTGGGCCCTGGCTCAGATGGCAAAGGAGCTGGGTAAATCCGATGATTATAACCTGTTTTCTAAACGGGCAGAAAATTATAAGAACCTTTTCCGGACAGAAAAAGGATTCTTCATGCCAAAAGACAAGGATGGAAAATGGATAGATATCGACCCCAAATTCGATGGAGGTATGGGTGGCCGCGATTATTACGATGAAAACAATGGCTGGACATACCTGTGGAGTGTACAGCAAAACATCCCTGAGCTTCAAAGACTGATGGGGGGGAAACCTTCCTTTGAACATCGGCTCGATCAGCTATTCAGGGAAGACCTGGGAAGGAGCCCATATGAATTATATGCCCGCTTCCCTGATTTTACAGGTATTATTGGTCAGTATTCAATGGGCAATGAACCAAGTTTTCACATTCCTTACCTCTACAACCTTACTGATTCACCCTGGAAAACTCAGAAGAAAATCAGAATGCTGCTGAATACCTGGTTTAAAGACAACATTTTCGGCATTCCAGGAGATGAAGATGGTGGTGGTATGTCGGCTTTTGTGGTTTTTTCATCAATGGGATTTTATCCTGTTACACCAGGCATCCCGGTTTATACCATTGGAAGTCCGCTGTTTTCAAAAGTTACTATCAACCTTCCGAATAAAAAACAGTTTATTGTCTCTGCCCCGGATTGTTCGGAAAGAAACAAATACATCCAGAGTGCCAAACTCAATGGCAGGGTTTTAAATGCACCCTGGTTCACCCACGACGATTTAATAAACGGAGGATTACTGGAATTAGTTATGGGTCCTTATCCAAATAAGCAATGGGGAACAGATCCATTAGCAGTTCCCGATGTTTTTAAATCTCAATAGACCTTATAACCAAAATAGAGTAGTTGCCCAGAAGGAACAAAAGCCTAACCTTTTATTTATCATATGGACCAACAGTAAAGGCCGGACGTCTTGACCATTTTTGGCCAGTCAGATTACGAATAACATATATAACTATACGACAGGCATTTAACTCCGGCTTTTAGTGGCCAATATTATCCGGCTGACTATGGTCAAGACCGCTGGCTTTTCCAGTAGTAATTGCATAATCTTAAATAATTATTTAAAACTTGCCTTGCCTATTTTTCTAATTTAAAGACATCCTGAAAAATCGACTGAAGAGCTTCTATTTCTTCATCCTTAAGCATGTGGAAAGTATTTCTTCTACTTTTTGGAAAGATCCCGTTATTCTGATGAGTATATCGGATAAATAAATCAATAAGTTTATCTGGCATATCGATCCTCTGCTTCATTAATTCTTTAGCCTCATCATAGTTTTGTAAGAAATTTAATTCATTTGGAAGGTCGTAGGAAATAGAGGCTTCGATTACTTTACAGAGGTATTCAGTTTGTGTGGTTAGATCTGGAAACCTATAATATCCCTCAACTTCAGAAGCATTTAAGACAGTTAATTTCTGTTCTTCATTCTTTGTGTACTTGATAAATAACATTAATGGTTTAGAATAAGTTTCAAGAGTATCATCGTAGAGTTTTATATTATTTACCATATGAGCAGAAACCGGAATTATCATTCCTGGAGGTAAAAAATTATCCCTTGATAAAAAATCATGTATTAGAAATCTATGAATTCTTCCATTTCCATCTTCAAACGGATGAATAAAAACGAATCCAAAAGCTATAGTTGTTGCCCGGACAATTGAATTAACACCTTCCATTTTAATGGCAGTATTTGAAAGATCTTTCATTAAATCTGATAGAAATTCCGGTGGTGGACAAACGTAATGAATGATCTCATCATAATTCCATGTTGTTTGGCCAATGTAATTTTGAAAATCCCGGAATCCTGTCGCTGCAAAACGTGGATCAACAATTTGATTCTGTAACATTACTAATGAATCCTCACTAAGCAGATCTTTTATATCTCTCTTACCGGCATTACTTAATAAACTTACAAATCTTTCTATGCGTTCTGGTGTTGGTTCTTCTTTTTCTATTTGGTATGATGAACGTGTTTCCTTTTTATATAGATAATTATTGGCTCTTTTTAATATCTCTGGTGAATAGTTTTTTGAGAGTTCCCTAAGTGTCTCAGGTAAATTAAGCTGAAGTGATTTTAAAATAACATCCGTTCTCTTTATAGTAGGACAAAATCCCAAATCTCCCAGTAAATTATTATTTATGCGCCACCTGCTATTCTTAACATTTACACCTGTAAAATAACGTTCAGAGTCGATTAAATCTATATAGTTAATGTTTGGCTTGTCTTCAATAGGTAAGTGTCCTCCAACCAAGAATTCGTACCAAAATCCAATCTTTCTTGAATATTTAAAGTTCGGCTGAGATTTTATAAATTCAACTATATCCTTTGCAGGAATAGATTTAAGAACAGCCTGAAAAAAATTCATTTGGACATCATCATATTTCAGAGCAAACTCAAAATGGTTTAAAGGATGATTTGCTTTAAGAGAATATTGTGCCTTCTGAAAGGTTTCTATTATAGTCCCATCTGGCAATACTTCAACTTTCGATCTTGTACCAAGATAAGATTCGTGAGACAACTTAATATTTGAAAGCTGATAGTTTTGTTTTAGCCATGTGCTTCCTATTGGTTTTTCAGACATACGTCAAATATTTTAAAATCTAAACCTTTTGCATAAAACCGTATTTTATTGCATAAATATAGTTATATTTTAGACATATTGCATAAATACAAATATAATTAAATAAAAATTGCTGTTTTTTTTGATGTATGATCTTCCATTTGCTTTTTTATCACTCTCTGGAAATTATTTTCAATTTTTATCTTCTCGCTGGAATATAATGGTTCATCGGGGACAGATTATTGCTTTTATTGGAAAATAATTATCTTCTGGATAACAGATCTTTAAAGGTATAATAGATACTCATATTTAAGTTATATACCCGAACGGGTATAATATCTTGAATTTGTGATAATTATATACCTGATCGGGTATAGTTTCATATTTTGAATATACTTTTATATCGAAATGGTTTTCTTCTTCTTTCATCCAATTCCATACCTGATAAAAGAACTCTCTGAAGTAATTAGCGAGAGTTTGGGGTATAATAAAAAGATTACGGATTTTGTTTTTGTTTCTGTAATGCACTATATTTGATGCATAATAGAAATAAAATGAATTTCATCCAATTCAGAAACAGGTTCCTGTCCCTTGCATACTTTACCACAAACCAGGTGTATGCATCGTATCCTGAGTTTAACAGGAACAATCTGGGACGCTGGGTAAAGCAGGGTTACCTCGTCCGGCTCAGGCAGGGTTATTATGCCTTCCCTGAAAACAGGGCTTCAGTAGAATTTGCACTCTGGTTTGCTAACATAATATACAAGCCCTCTTACATATCATTACATACTGCTTTGTCATTTTATGGGATTATCCCCGAGGCTGTGCCTATGATAACAAGCGTTACAACTTTAAAGACAACAACATTCAGCAATGATTTCGGTGAGTATACATATAAAAATATCAAGTACGACATGATGTTCGGATATGATCTGAGGGAGATGGAAGGTGGCAGACGGATAATGTTCGCCACACCGGAAAAGGCATTAATAGACTTGCTCTATCTTTATCCATTTTATAATACAGAACGTGACCTTGAAGAGCTGCGTCTCGATGAATCTTATATGCAGGATGACTTTAATGCAGAAAGATTAACGGAATTCTCTGATCGTATTGGCAGCAAAGCACTCAGTAATCGCATTAAGATACTGAGAAAAGTACATAACCTTAAGTAAGAACTATTTAAGAATTCTGGTCTGAAAACCAAAACCAAAGATTTTGAGCATCTGCTGTTCAATAAGGAAAACAACAAACGTATACTCAGATTTGAAGAATTTTTTGAAGAGAGTATTCTATAAGGAAGTT
>JAPLDY010000186.1 GCA_026391595.1 Bacteroidia bacterium | reverse complement strand
TTATAGCCAAAAAGGTGAAAATGACAGCTATGCCGCAGCTCGTTTCCTTTTTCAACGGAATGGGAGGTGCAGCAGCAGCTCTGATATCAATGATGGAATTTCCTCATATCAGCCCAAAGTTTATTGCAGAAAATGGAATGTCGAACGGTTATGTTCTTGCTATTCTTCTCGGACTGATGATCGGTACCATCTCCTGGGCCGGCAGTATGATTGCTTTCGGCAAACTTTATGGATGGATAGGAGATATGAGAATAAAAGCGATGAAATATGTCAACCTGACTATCCTGGCAGCTCTCATAGGCTTCATCGTTTACATAATGACACGCAATGTAACTTCAGCAACTGAGCTTACACCTTTAATATATGTAATGTTTGCAGTTGCGGTGGTCTATGGAGTGCTTTTCGTGATGCCTATCGGGGGAGCCGATATGCCGGTAGTTATCTCCCTCCTTAACTCATTCACGGGTGTGGCGGCAGCCATGGGCGGGTTCCTGTACAAGAACCAGGCGATGCTTACCGGAGGTATCCTTGTCGGTTCTGCCGGAACAATACTGACAATCCTGATGTGCCGTGCTATGAACAGGTCGCTGCTGAACGTAATCGTCGGTGTCTTCGGAGGAGGCGGACAGGCAAATACCGGAGTTGACGGATCAGTAAAAGAGATTACACTTTCAGATGCAGCAGTGCTCCTTAGCTATTCAAAGAAAGTTGTTATTGTTCCCGGTTACGGACTGGCTGTTGCTCAGGCTCAGCATATATGCCATGAGCTCGATAAGCTTCTCGAGGAGAAGGGAGTTGAGGTGAAATATGCCATCCATCCGGTTGCAGGACGTATGCCCGGACACATGAATGTTCTTATGGCTGAGGCAGATGTTCCTTATGAGCAGCTTATTGAGAGTGATGAGATAAATCCGGATCTTCCCAACACTGATGTTCTTGTTGTTATTGGTGCAAACGATGTGGTAAACCCTGCCGCGGAGGATGATCCTTCGAGTCCGATATACGGTATGCCCATTGTGAAAGCCCGCGATGCTAAAAACATTATCGTGATGAAACGTGGAATGGGTAAAGGTTATGCTGCTATTGAAAATATGCTTTTCTTCAATGATAAGACGCGGATGCTATTTGGCGATGCCAAGAGCACATTGCAAAACCTTGTAAATGAGGTAAAAAGCTTATGAATGCTTCTGTTGATAGGCTGGCTCTTATCCGGGCTGCTTTAAAACAGAACAGCATTGACACCTATATTATCCCCCTCTCTGATCCGCACCTGGGTGAGAACATCCCTGATCACTGGAAAATAGTACCCTGGCTCACCGGATTTACAGGATCAGCTGCAACTGTTGTAATAACAGATTCATTTGCAGGACTATGGACTGATTCAAGGTATTTTATTCAGGCTGAAAAACAACTTGCCGGTTCAGGCTTTGATCTCATTAAGCCACAATCTGTCAGGCCTTCGGATTTTGTCAGCTGGCTTGAAGAAAATGTAAAACCGGACAGCAGGATTGCTTTCGACGGGAGGATATTTTCAATTACAGGCTTCAGGAAACTGGAACAAAGACTCAAAAATAAATGCATAATATTTGATAATGACTGCGACCTCATAACTGACATCTGGGAAGATCGGCCTTTGATGCCGGTATCGAAAGCTTGGGATCATACTTTGGAATTTTCCGGAAAAGATCGTTCAGTAAAAATGGCTGAGGTCAGGGAGGAGATGAAGAAAAAAGAAGTGGATCTGCATCTCCTTACTTCTGTTGATGATATAATGTGGCTGCTCAACATCAGAGGCAACGATCATATCTATAGTCCTTTATGTATCTCTTTTGCTCTGGTGGGAGTGATACAGATACTGGTTTTTGTTGAAGAGAGTAAGATCCCCGGCCATCTTGCCTCCGAATTTGACAGACTGGGGATAGTGATGCTTCCATACGAAGAGACTGCTGGCATTCTCTCATCAATTTCGGAGAGCTTATCAATACTAATAAATCCTTCAGCGACATCGGTATCGCTCTTTAACTCGATTCCTTCACGACTCAAAATTGTTGAGGATACAAGCATTCCCTCGCGACTTAAAGCAAGGAAGAACAGAACTGAGATTGAAAATATCTCAAGGGTAATGATAAAAGACGGAATAGCGCTTACCAGATTTTTTCACTGGATTGACAATAACAGGGGACTGGTTCCGATGACAGAGGTTTCAATAGCTGTCAGACTGCAGGAACTGAGAGCTCAGCAGGAGGATTACATTGGTGCTTCATTCGCAACTATAACTGCGTACAATGAACACGGTGCACTTCCGCATTATTCTGCAACATCAGAAAGTGATGCTACCCTGGGCGACACTGGAATACTGCTCGTCGATTCCGGAGGCCATTACAGGGGAGGGACTACAGACATCACAAGGAGTATCTCACTGGGTAATCCGACAGCAATGCAAAAAAAAGATTTTACTCTTGTACTGAAAGGGCATATTGCGCTGGCCAGGGCTAAATTTCCGCTTGGAACGCGAGGCTATCAGATTGATATGCTCGCCCGCAAGGCTATTTGGGAAAATGGCTGTAATTATGGTCATGGCACAGGCCATGGTGTGGGGTATTGCCTGAATGTTCACGAAGGGCCGCAGTCGATAAGTCCCGCTGATAATAAATCCATCATTGAAGCTGGTATGCTTATTTCAAACGAGCCCGGGATCTATCGGGAAGGTGAATATGGTATAAGGACAGAGAACTTAATGATCTGTTATGAGGATGAGGAGACTGAATTCGGACACTTCCTGAAATTTGATACTGTATCTCTGTGCTATATAGATAAATCTCTGATTGATAAATCATTGCTTGTCAGGGAAGAGATCGCATGGATCAACTTCTATAACTCTGAAGTATTTGATAAATTGAGTAATATTCTTACTCATGATGAAAGGATCTGGCTTAGGGAAAAAACAGAATCCATTTAATATTTTATCTCTGTGTAACAAAAAGAAATAAAGAACTTACACGGAGTTCCACAGAGGACCACAGAGGAACACAGAGGAAGAATTATCTGATTATATCCTCAATCATAGTAACATCAATAACCGGGAATTCCGTTATCCTGAGCTTTGCACTTCCATATGGCACAAGCTGTACGATTTCAATACTTCTCTCAGGTTTGATTGGGCTTAAAGGCGGAATATCCGCCGAATTATCCTTGATGGCCCATCCGGGAACCTTCATAGCGCGGGCTGTGATAATTATTGCCGCATCCTTTTGCCAGGGATAGTATGTTCCTGATTCTTCCGACCAGATCATATCACCCTTGTCTGCAAACGGATATTCTGTCACCTTGTTTTCAATTACCTGAATTCCTCTTTCCTTCCTTGCGGGATCGATCATCAATCCGTAGTTCCATGGACTTAATGGATGTATCTCCCAGTCGACGCTGCCCTTATAGCCGAAATTATCATAATTGAGCTTCACGCTTTTATATTCTTTCTCTATCCTCAGGGAGAAATAGAGTGGTCCGCGAAGCACCGAAGCCGAGTTATTATACCTTCTCTCATATCTGATATTCATTGGAATCCTGAAAGTTATGATGTCTCCATCTTCCCATTTCTCATTCATACGGATTGTTTGGCCGGCTATTCCTGTCATCGTCTTATTCTTAAAATTAAATGCCATCGGCTCGGCCCATCCCGGAACCCTCAGGTAAACCGGGAATTTCACTGGTTTTGATGTGCTGATCTTCATCTTTACAAATCCCTTGAATGGGTATTCGGTCTCTTCAATGATTGTTACCTCTGCTCTATTGGCAACTTTTGCTTTTACCACACAGGGGCTATAAGCTACTGCGACCAGACCATTATCGTTACTTGCCATCCAGAGGCCCGCCGTAAATTTTGGCCATCCCTGGTGCATATTTGCAAGACAGCATGCAAAGTTCGGCATCAGGCCATATATATTCGATTTGTCACCGTTGCTGGTCCAGTTTCTCTTCTGGTCGGACACAAGCACCTGATTGGATTGCTGGTCGTACTGATGTGCCCACATGTCCGGAGTGGTAGTGCCGGGCAGTGCATTGAACGTCAGCAGTTCAAGCCTGTCAGCCAGGCTGTTGTCGCCAAAGATTGCATAGAGCTCTTCAAGAGAATACATATATTCGACCACTGAACAGAGCTCAGTTCCTCTGTCAGGGGTAGTGCCGGACAGGTGCTCATCTCCGGAAAACCTGCCACCAGCCTGTCCATGATAACGGTTATATTTTTGTATACCTGCAAAAACAGCTCTCTTATATTTTTCATCTCCTGACTGCTGATACCACAATCCCGGGTATTTTATTGCCATGGCATTATTTACGACATGTGCCGTTAGTCCATCTTCCTTCCAATTCAGTGGTATCTTCTTATCTGCCATGGCAGCAGAGTCCCAGGGGAAGTTTTCATAATATTTTGTCCAGTCGGAGCTGTTCTTTTGTATCGACTCAATTGCCTCAAGTATCCATTCCTCACCTGTTTGGCGGTACAGCCAGTAACCTGTTACGGCATTTTCCATTGCCCTTACTCCCCGCCATTCCTTGTCGGCCCAGTCGGGAGGAGTACCATGGATATATTTGAAATATTTTATAATTACGTCGAGAGCCCTTTTATCGGAGGTGGCTTCATAATATTGCATGAGGACCTTGTTTGTCACAGCCAGAGGCCATCTGTCGGTATTTTTTAACGGGCCATACCAGCCTGAATCCCTGCTACTTGCAAGGATGGGTTCTATCCATGATTTTACTTTCTCTTTCAGACGCTCATCATCCAGCTGGTATGCAAGAGGAACAAGCCCGTCGAGAAAATATGGACCTCTTTCCCATGCATCGCCGGTACCTCCGCGCCATGCAGAGTTTTTCAGATCAGGCCAGAAGTCATCGATTTTGCCTGTAAGCCCGGCAGCCTGTGCTTCGAGCTGGGCTTTCAACCACCCTTCAGGTTTAATAGAACCAAGCGGTAATTTTATATATGCATTTTGCATCAAAGGTTCAGGATTGCCTTTATAGTTTTTGTTTTCAATTCTGCTTGTACATCCAGCTGATAATATGAAAATTACGCTGATGATTGTAATGAGTATATTTTTCATGGGTTTAATTAAGATCATTTAATGATAGTTCCGGGTTAATGCTCCGGTTAATATCTGCACTTTCTACAGCTTGAAGCATATCGAACCATGCTACACCAGCTGAAGGCATTTGCAGGATGACATTTGTTTTCGGAGGCTGATCGTTGTAATACGGAATTGTAATATTTGTTACATATTCCTTCCATTCGCCGGTCAGCTCAAAACGGGTACTCCCGTAATCGCCGAGAGAGATTTCGAAGTACTCTGTTTTGTCCTGATCAGCTTTTGCCCACACGGAGATATAATAGGCAGCACCATTCCTGCCATTAAAAGGGAAGAACCTGAGTTTTACGCTCTGGTTATCTGTTGGTGTGATCATTCTGATTGAATGATTTCCTTCGATATGTTCCCTTGAATCAAGGAAATATGTGGCACCCCTATCTCCTCCGCCGCGGGCATAACATGAAGCCGGTACCCCCGGACTCGAAAAATCTTCAAATCCCGGATCCCTGATGAGGTTTTCGGTCCACGGCTTTTTATCTTCCCGGTCATTTTTCAGTCCGATTAGGTATACTTGAGATCCGAAAGCAGACAGCTGGTCGGAGAGGAAACCTCCACTTAAACTGACATTACGGTTTTCAAACAAAACCTTTGCCATTCCGGAGAGGGGCTTTGCAATCGAAAGGTCAGCTCTCTGAGGAGAATTAGTTTTATTGACAGCCATTATTATAAGCTGACCATCGTGAAGTGCCGATGATGCTATGATGCTTGAAGAACCAGAACGTACAGATATAGTCTCTTCATCCGACAGAAGCCATGGAGCCAGCTCTGCTATCTCAACAGCCATTCTCCCGCATTCACCCCAGGCAGCGGTCGATTTCGGAAACAGGTTAAGTCCCTGTCTGACAAAGTATTGTATTCCCCTTGCGCCTTTGATTATTGACTGGTACGTCATTGACCTCAGTTCCTGCAGGGAAGGTTCGCGACCCCACCATTCTCCGCCGCCAAATGCCTGGGGAACTATCCATACAGGTTTCCTGCCTCCAAATTCTCCTGCCAGCTGACCGGCAGCATCGCCTGTCATTGTGACCGGAGAGTCGGGTACCGGATAAGGATCGGCCATAACAATATCAAGAGCATCCGCATACTGACGTGAAGAAATGAATGGCGCCATGAAAACAATGGAGACAGGATGCCATGGATCGAGTTCCCTGACCATTCTAAAGATCTTTATCAGGGAATCGGGTTTTATTTTGAAGCCGTTTGGTTCATCGGCTATATACCAGGCAAGAAGGGCAGGGTGGTCCCTGAATGCTTTTATCTCGCTAATAAGGAGCTCCTTTTTCTGAAGGTCGGAAAGGCCTTCGAGTTTTGAACTTACACCACCGCCGCCTGAAACCGAAAGAAGGTTATAGTGCACTTTTAATCCCAGCCTTGCACAGCGATCCATGTATTCTTTACGGGCAGGGAAAGTTTCCGGAAGGATCCTCTGGTACGGAGAGATCATATTGAAGCCTTTAACCACCTCCTCCTCCGGAAGTGTTGTATGAACGGGGGTATAGGTGTAAAATCCGAATGGGAAGAATTGTCTCTTATTTACTATCAGACCTCCTGTAAATCTGTCGGTCTTGACTTCATTTGGTTTATAACCCAGAATAATAAGTTCTGCTGATGAATAATAAATGGTTGATTTCCCGGAAACCTTTATCGTAGCATTAATTTTATTAATAGAAGGAACAAGATCGAAGCTGAATTTAATCCTGACAATCTTTTTACCTGGCACACCCTCCCAAGTGATTAATTCATTTCCGCCTGATACCAGTGATACACCTAATCTATTGTAGATCATATTTTGAGGAACATGAAGAAGCATCTCAGCGCTATTTTCATATGAATAAAAACTTAACCTGGAGTTTAGCGTAAAGGATGTTGAATCTACATGCTGGGAGAAAACTCTCTGTTCAGCTGGAAGAATTATAAAGAGTGTACATACTAAAATTTTAAATCTCCTGCCCATATATTTATCCTTTTATGTACACACTAAGAGCACGAAGGTGCCTTTTATTTGAAAATAATTCTTAACCGGGTTTCTTCGTCAATCTTTTCGCCTTTACTTACTGCAGGATCCCATGCCGGACCCTCCAATACAAGCCTTTTTGCCTCATTCGAAAATTCATCTCCGGGACTAGAGATCACTTTTAAATCGTCGATTGCACCGCTTATTTTTACTGTAAAACTGACAACCACACCTGCACTGTCACCATCAGCTAAATTGGCCGGTCTCCTTAAGTTCTCACTTATATACTTGTCGAAGTTCTCTTTCCCCGTTACCGGTCGTGGAGGAGTATGTACTGCTTCCATATATGCAGCTTTTGTAACTTCAACTCCTGCAATCCTTGCGTTTTTTGTCTCTGCCTTATATTCAGCGAGGATCGGTTCTTTTACTTCAGCGACCTGTTCAGCAACCAGATCTGCAGTAATTAATACTCCAGAATCTTGTTTATCAGCCATTGCAATCTGATCTGCTGCAATTAATACTACAGAATCTTTCTTCTCAGCCATTGCAAGTGCTCCCGAAGGAGCAGCATCTGTTATGGCAGGAATGGACTTGTCCTTAATTTCATTTTCTTTCTCCAGTTCAGATAATACTTCCGTTGGTACCACTGCATTTTCTGATACCTGTAAAGCAGGTTCAGCAGTTTTCTTTGAATCAATTACTTCCTTCCCGGCAGGAGTGAAGGTGCCTTTGCTGAGTTCGCTGGCCGGTTTGTTCCTGTTTATAAATAAATACACAGATGAGATAATCATCAGAACTGCGATTGAAGCAGCAATGCGATAATAAATTATTTTTCTTCTGCCCGCGATCCTTTTGTTAAGGCGCTTTCCGAGTCGGTCAATATCTTCGTCTGCCTCTACGGGGGAGATTTCAGAAAAACCTTCAGCAGCTTCATCAGCAAATGGATCCCTCTGAAGCTTTCTCTGGAAAGCATTTTCCTGTCTCTTTGTCATTTCACCCCGTACATAACGTTGAAATTCTGAGATAGGCTTACTCGTTTTATTCTTTTCCTCTTTCATCTTTCTCTTCAATACAAAGTTTCAGATTTCTTTTGCCATTCTGAAGATTACTCTTCACCTTTTTTTCATCAATGCAGAGATTTCTTGCGATTTCACTGTAACATCTGTCTTCATAATAGAACTGACGTATACATTCCTTTTGCTCATCCTTCAGCCGTTCAATACAATCTGCAAGCACTTTGTCAATTTCATGATCTTCATTGTCAATAGGATGCAGATATGATCCGTTTTCCACAAAATTTTCTGTATCCAGCGTCCATTCGTTGAACTTCCGGTCGTCTGACTTTCTGGTTCTCAGTTGCATGAGGCAATAGTTTTTTGTTATCACATGAAGCCAGCTCCTGAAATTTTCAATTTTTTGTTTAGGTATCTCAATAATGAGCTTCTCGAAGATCTGCATAACTGCATCCATAGATTCCTCCCTGTCCTTTAGGTACTTCATGCAAACGCCATAAACAAGGTGCATATAATCAGAATAGAGCTCTCCGAGTACCTTAAGATCTCCTGTGGAGCTGAACTCATCTATCATCTCCTCATCTGATCGCTTCTCTGTTATTTTTCCCGGAAACTTAAAAATCATTTACTGGAAACAGATTTTTCAGATATTAAAGATAGAGTTTTTTAACCGCAAAGGCCGCAAAGCCTTTCTTCGTCCCTCCAAATCTCGACTTCGAAAGGAAATACGCCAAGAACGCAAAGAAATACCATTTTCAGAATCTCTTTGCGTGCTTTGCGTGGACTTACCCACTGCAGCGTCAGCGAAGGTTGGCTTTGCGCTCTTTGCGGTTAATGGATTTCATTTGATTCTAATTAATAATTCATAATCATTTATGGAATTTGGGAAACTTCTGCATCCTATGAGTAAAGTTTAACCAAATACTTATAATTATGAAAAACAGTTTTAAAATTTATGTAATACTGATCCTTGCAACGGTAATGATCGCTTTCATTGAGACAAGGACCATTACAGGTAAGGTATCAGATGATCAGGGAACACCTCTCTCCGATGTAATAATTAAGGTGAAAGGCGATCCGGCAGGAACTATTACTGATCTTAAAGGCAATTATAAAATTTCCATTGGTCAGGAAGACAAAGTTCTTGTTTACTTTCTAACAGGGTATGTGACTGTTGAACAGAAGATCGGCGACAGGAGTATAATCAATGTGACAATGAAGCAGGAGATGACAGTAGTGGAGGATATGGTAATGTTGCAGTCCGAGAATAAAATGGACTTCGCTTCCAAGGCAGCCCCTATGTCAGCAGGGACCGGTTATGGATCAAGAGCTAATTTTCAGCGCTATAATAACAACTTCAATACTGAAGGTTATGCTTCAGTAAATGAAAACGGTTATAAGAACGTGAAAAACAATCCGTTATCGACTTTTTCCATCGATGTCGACAATGCTTCATATTCAAATATCCGCAGGTTTATAAACTCCGGAAGCCTGCCGCCTGCTGAAGCTGTCAGGATTGAAGAGATGATAAACTACTTCAAATATGATTATCCCGAGCCAGGAGGAGAACACCCGTTCTCAGTCTATACAGAACTTGCAGCATGCCCCTGGAATACAAAACATCTGTTGCTTCAGGTGGGTTTGCGTGGCAAGAGCATTGACAAATCTTCTCTTCCTGCTTCAAACCTTGTATTTCTGATCGACGTGTCAGGTTCTATGAGTGATCAAAATAAACTGCCTCTTCTCAAGTCAGCTTTCGGCCTTCTGGTAAACGAACTGAGACCTCAGGATCATGTGGCGATAGTTGTTTATGCAGGTGCTGCAGGACTCGTCCTTGAATCGACTCCCGGCAATAAAAAGGAAGTGATAATGAGTGCTATTGATAACCTTGAAGCCGGAGGTTCAACGGCTGGCGGCGCAGGTTTGAAACTTGCATACAGGGAAGCTGAGGAGAACTTTGTAAAAGGTGGCAATAACAGGATCATACTTGCAACCGATGGCGATTTTAACGTAGGTGAATCAAGCAATGGCGGTATGGAAAGGCTTATTGAGGAAAAACGTGAGCTTGGAGTATTCATCACAGTCCTTGGCTTCGGAATGGGTAATTATAAAGATGATAAAATGGAGATAATCGCCGACAAGGGTAATGGCAATTATTCGTATATAGATAATCTTCAGGAGGCTCGTCGGGTACTGGTCCGCGAATTCGGAGGTACACTCTTTACAATCGCAAAGGATGTCAAGTTCCAGCTTGAGTTCAATCCTGCAAAGGTCGATTCATACAGGCTCATAGGTTATGAGAACAGGCTGCTCAACGATGAGGATTTCAACGACGACACGAAGGATGCAGGCGAAATGGGTTCCGGTCACATGGTAACTGCACTGTACGAAATAGTACCTGCAGGTTCAGGTGAGAGAATCCCTTCAGTTGATCCACTCAAATACCAGGTATCACATAAAAGTCAGGAAGAAGACTATTCTGATGAACTGCTGACAATTAAGGTTCGTTACAAACAACCTGACGGAAATACCAGCAAGCTGCTTGAAAAACCTGTCAGGAGCATTCCTGTTTCCATTGAAGAAGTATCTGATAACCTGAAGTTTGCTGCTGCAGTTGTTGAATTCGGCATGATACTAAGGGAATCAGAGTTCAAGGGCACTTCAACGCTCGAGGGTGCTGCAAGGCTCGCAAGATTATCCAGAGGTGAAGACGAAGATGGCTACAGAGCCGAAATGATAAGGCTTATCACTACTGTAAAAGATATGAGGGGACTAGCCGATAATGATATCAGATAGTATAATAAACCCTACCCCCAGACCCCCTTCCCTTAATGATAATGGAAGGGGGTTAATATTTATGGATCAGGTATTTACGTCCTTTTATATTTGAATAGGGAAGGGTTAAGAATGTAGGTCAGTAATATTTATTTCTAATTCT
>JAPLDY010000024.1 GCA_026391595.1 Bacteroidia bacterium | reverse complement strand
ATGCCGATATCAATTATCGATTGCGTGAGGAAGGGAATTATAAGCTGTATTAAGCTTCCAAGCAGAAGACCCAGCACAAGCTGGAAAATATATTTCTCATAAAGTTTGAAATACTTCAGAAGAAACCTGAAGCCCCGGTCCTTTTCCTGTCCGCCTTCCTGTTCAGAAAGTGAGGGGGTAGGTTCAATTATGAGAACGAGCCCTGAAGGTTTTCCTTCTGTAACCGTCGAAGTCCAGCTATTCTGAAATTCTTCGCGTGTGTATTTGACAAGTCCGACAGCAGGGTCAGCTGCCCAGATTTTATCATTTTTTATCTTGTATACAACAATGAAATGTTTCTGACGCCAGTGAACAATGCATGGCACAGGAACATTATCGGCAAGCATTTCAAATGGGATCTTAACTCCAATTGTCCTGAATCCAAGTGAATCAGCAGCTTCCGAAAGGCCCAGGAACGACACTCCTTCCCTTGTGATGTAGCATTTCCTCCGGATCGTGTCGAGCGAAAAATTCTTCTTATAGAAACCTGCGACCATTTTGAGGCACGCCGGCCCGCAATCCATGGCATCAGGCTGTTTTACAAAAGGGAATGACATTTGGTTTCTTCGGAAAATTTAATGAGTAAAGATATTTATATTTTGCTAAGGACAGAGCGGTACCCATTATAAATTCGAACCTTCAGAACTAACAGGACGTTTTACTTTTTGGAAATGCTATATTTGCGGTTTGATCCACTATCCAAAAGGGGTTGTTTAAAAAATTATCAGATAAAAACATTATTGCGGGTATCAAAAAACAGGACGACAAAATCCTGAACTGGTTATATGACAATTATTATCAGACAGTCAAAAGTCATATAATCAAGAACAGCGGTACCGCTGATGACGTATCGGATGTATTCCAGGATTCAATTATTATCCTTTACAATCAGATCTGTGAAGATAAGCTTGTTCTCTCAGCTGACCTGAAAGGTTATTTTTTTGGCATAGCCAGGAACATTTGGAGCAATAATCTCCGTTTAAAAAAGGATACCGATGAAATTCAAGCCGATTTCCCGGATGAAAGTTACCCTGAAGATGGCTATGATCAATTGCTCGAAAGAGTTGTAAGCAGGGCTTTCGAAAGAATCAGTCCCGAATATCAGACGATCCTGACCCTCTTCTCCGAAGGCAATTCTTATGAAGTAATTGCGAGCAAATTAAAGATGAAGAATGAGAATTATGCCAGAAGAAAAAAATATCTTGGTAAGGAAGCACTAATGGAAAAGATCAAGGAAGATCCTGAATATCAGGAGTATCTGCGCTTCCGGAAATAAAAGAAAACCGATAGCGCTGAAATTATCACCAGAATAGAGCTGCCTGTAATTATTTTCCAGGGGATGAATACCGCTGCATCATCACCAAAAATAACCAGAGTTGACCAGAAATATGGATGCGACCTTAATTGACTGGCCGTTCTGAGATATTCATGTCTGGACTTGTGCAATGCCTTACTTTTCGACATTCCCTTTTCCAGATTGTTGTAGAACATTTTGATAATATCAGTTCCGGACCGGTCTTCGATCCTCCAGAGAGACATTACTACCGACTGGCTGCCTGAATATAAAAATCCTCTTGCAAGGCTTAATATTCCCTCTCCGGAAGAGAGCGTACCGATTCCTGTATTACAGGAGCTCAGCACTACCATTTTTGATTTGAGTGGTATGCCATAAACTTCGTAAGTATGAAGCAGCCCATCTTCTATTGAATCCTTTACCTGTGCAAATATCATTGCGGAATTCATCGGATTCTGGTCGTCGACAATTGTATGCATTGCCAGATGAATGATGCTGTAATTTGCAGCTTCGGACTTATACGTTCTTTCACTGGCCTCATTATTCAGATAAAGCTGACCATTAGAGATTCCTGCCACATAATCTGCCTCCTGCCGTGCATAGGGCAGATCATTAAGGATATTTTCCGACTCTCTTTCGGAAATCAATGAATCAATATTTAATGAGGGTGAGTATGATGGTGCAAAAGCAATCAGTCTGTTTTTGCTGAAAAAATCCCTTTTTATCGTCTCCTTCATGAATGTCGCCGAGTAAGCGTATGAAATGTTATAGTCATTCATAAGGTAATCGAGTTTACGGTAAAGAATACCACTGCCGGTATATTTTGATGAAAGAAATGTCTCAAAGGGGAGATATGAAAGGATATTATCAGGAGATATAAGCAGATTGTCAGAAATAAAATATTTTTTTATGGGTTCTATCAGTATCCTGTACAGGTCGAAGCCAATTTGCTGATAATTATTGAATTTTGTTCTGGCTGCCTCCGACTGTGAGGGATCAGAAAGAAGATTCCTGAAATCACACAGGTTCTTTATGAATGTTGAATCGGTACTGAAGGTGAGCAATTTCTGATACTTTCTGTTTACCAGGAATACGAAAAGGACTGAATCTGACACGACATAATTGATATAATTATAGTTTCTGCCTATAATTGAAGGGATATCATCCATCTGCGGCACTCGGTTATTATATTTAAGGGTGAAGTATCCCGGGTAGTCCCTTTCAAATCTCATCACAAGAGAGTCGCGGGCGGCAACTGCAACAAGCAGATTCTCTTTCCAGACGGCGATTATAGACTTATCAGGCTTTTCTTTCTCATTCTCGGAAAATATTCTTGAGTTATAAAATCCGATCTCCTGAAGAAGTAATTTCTCTCTTTCGGCCAGTTGCTGAGGTATTTGAAACTCTACAGCCTTCATCTGACGCGTTGCTGCCAGTAAACCTGCAACTTTGCTTTTTTCTGCATATTCAAAGGCTTTCTCCAGGAATCGCTGATCGCCTGTTTTCCTGTAACATAATTCAAAATCTCTGATAGCAAACAAATAAGAATCCCTGTAGCGGTCTCCCAGTATTATCCTGCTTTCTTCCTCACTGATGCTAAGCCTTAATTTCTCAATAAGTGCGATAATCAATTCAGAGGTTCCTGCCGCAGCTTCAAGAATATATTGTTTTTCAGATCCATTATATAAACTCCACAATATATCGTACTTCAGCTGAAGGACCTTGAGAGAGCTCTTGTCAGCAGTAATTGAATCTAAAACCGGATTTTCATACTGAAGGGTTGGGGCTGTCAGTTCTGGCCTGAAAAGCAACTCCCGGATTACATTCAAGGCATTCTCATTATTCCCTGTCTCATGAAGTGCTTTTGCATAACCCCACAAAACCTGTTGCCGCATTACAACGTCGTTCTTATGCCTGCTAAGATAACCCAATAGTGTTCTGAATACTTCCATTGAATTTGCTGTTTCATAATTAAACGTAACAAGATAAGTGGCATAATTATTCAGCACTTCATTATATAACCGTGAATCGATTCCATACACTTGCTTTGCTTCTTTGACTATATCAGAGAGCAAACCTGCTCCTTTCCTGACATTTCCTGTTTTTCCGATATTAATTGCATATGAGTTGATAAGATTAAATGCCATGATGGAGGTATTGTTGATAGCCAGATCGATCCCCCTTTTATAATATTCCTTTTCTTTATCAGTCAGCCCCATCGATCCATACGTATACGCAAGACTGTTTATCAGGTTGATATAGTTTTCATCATGGGGAAGATTGTATTCATTTGTCAATAGCTCAGATTTTTCAAGGTACAACCTTGCTTTTGCAAAATCGCCCATTCTGGCATAACCAACCCCGATTGTATTATAAAGGTTGCTGAGTCCAATGCCAGAAAGTGCATCCTTGTTCATACCAAGCAGGTTAAGAGCCTTGAAGGAGTATTCTATAAATCCCTGATAATCTATGCATTCTATTGATGCACCTGCCAATATTGAGTACGCATCGGCTACCTCTCCGGTATTTTCTCCATACATATCGGCAGCAAGGATCACATAATCTTTCATATAACTGATTGCCCGGAGGTAATCCCCTGACAGATTGCAGGCTGTACCAGCATTAAAGAGAGCCTTTAAATAGTTTTCATCTGATATCCCGGCTTGTCGTTTGGCATTTATACACCTCTTCAGATTCACCAGAGCTTTGTCATTATTTTTTGTAAGCAGGAAACACACACCGGAATAATAATTGATTTCAGCTATTGCAGCAGTGTCTGCAAGATGATACTGCAAAGAGTTCTGCAGGCTGTCGGCCAGCCTGAGTAAACCTGAAATATTACCTGCAGAACTAAGGTTTTGTATCCTACTGCCAAGTTTTTGGAACTGGGAAGGATTAGATCCGGAACCTGAAATACAGGTCGCGCAGAATAAAATTCCACAGGTAAAAAGCCTTTTAAGCATCAGATTCAATTGTTTTTCCCGCCGAAATATCTTAAAAATATCCCTGATTATCAAATTGTGCACTTTTTTCATAAAAAAACAGCCTTTGTATGTTATTGAATATAAGGCTTATAAAAAATACTTTAAAAATAGTTGATTTTTTCGTGTCACAAATCGGGGGGTTATTACATGTAGTATTGGAAAACATTAAAAAGAATCACCCTGAATTTAGTATTAATAATAAAAAATCAAAGACATGAAAACCCTGAATTTCAAAAACACGAATGACCTGTTTGCTGATTTTACTCTTTCAAAAGAAGAAATGATTAAAGTACGTGGCGGTGACGGAGCAGATCCAACTATAAAGCCTCCTATACCTCCGGTAAAGATCTGAATAACACAATTATAATCCTGTAATAACTACAGGATGACCAATACAGAAACATCCGGCAACCGGATGGTTTTATGATGCGGGTTAAATGGCCCGACGTGGATAAGTACATAAGAAACAATGCGTTCTATAACACAGTTGTTCTTGATATACAATAACTTAGAATAATTCTGATATGGTAATAATGAGTAAAAAATTAAATATTGCAAGTCTATGAAAACAATTGATTTTTCCTATTTCATCGAGAGGTATAATGCCGGAGAGATGACTGATGCTGAAAAACAATGGTTCCAGAAGGAACTTGAAGGAAATGACAAACTCAGGGAAGAAGTTGAACTAAGGGCAAAGACCGAAATTGTCCTTAACAACCATCCTTCGCTCCTGCTGCGAAGAAAGCTTCGCGAAATAGAAAAGCAGAGAGCAGAGGGAATGACTTCCAAAAATTCTGGCAGACAATCTTCGATAAGATATGCTGCAGTCATCGCTGTCTTGGTCTTGCTTGGAAGCATATTCCTGTTCAATAACCGCAATCTGTCCGGAAATGAGATTATCAACAAATTTAAAACTCCTTATGAAGGGATTTCAGCTTCAAGATCAACGGAGAGCATAACAAACAATGATTACAGAAAAGCAGTTGAGTATTATAACATTCACGATTATAATACAGCCGCCCTCTATTTCAGCAAAGTTCTGAAAAGCAATCCCGGAGATATGGAATCAACCATGCTCTATGGTGTATCCAGCTTTGAGGAGAAAAACTATCCTTTGGCAGAACAATCATTCAACATGGTAGTAGGCAACAATGAGAACCTGTACATAGAGGATGCCCAATGGTATCTGGCACTATGCTATATCCAGACTGATCAGAAATCCAGGGCAGTTGAGCAGTTGTCTATGATCAGGAACTCAGAAAGCCTCTACAGGACTGATGCAAGAAAAGTATTGAGAAGAATAAGATAGATAAAGTTGTTTTCTTAAACAATGAGAAACCTTACTTTTTATAATATGGGTACGGGGGGAGAGAATATTGAAAATGAAGGCAGTAGTGGTAAGGTTGAAGCTTTAACAAATATGAGTATGATAAATTGCCCAACAATCCTGACAGGGATGTCACACGAAGTAAGAACGCACATGAATGCAATAGTTGCGTTTTCATACCTCATGAACCGGAATTCAAGCAATGATTCCGAGAGGGAGGAATTCAGCAACCAGATACTAACCTCGTGTGAACAGCTAATAGGATTACTGGACAATTTTCTTGATTCGGCAATAATTGAATCGGGCAATCAGAAAACTGATCTGAGAATTTGCAGACTCACTGACATCCTCGATGAACTTCTCTCTGAATTCAGGGATATTTTAAGAAGAGAAGGAGAGTCAAATGTTGTCCTGGTGACAGAAAACAGTTGCTCCGATTCAAATGAAGTAATTATTGATTCTGACAGGGTATTCAGGGTAATTCGCATCCTGTTCCAGAATGCATTAAAAAACACCAAATCAGGGTATATCAGGATAGGTTACGAATTCAGGGACGATAAATTAACCTTCCATGTTCTAGACTCCGGCCAGGGTTATTTCAAATGTAAAGAATTTCTTCATACTGAGGATCTTAATAAATCGCTAGCCAATTATAATGATACAGTTTCAGCGATTAGTCTGACCCTGGCCAAGAAAATTATTTCATTTCTGGGTGGATCCGTGTGGATCGAATGCAACGGACTTACAGGTACCGGCATCTACTTTTCGGTTCCTGTGAAGGAAGCCGCCGGAAACTCAGATATCAGCATAAATAAATTTGTCAATTCCATGATCGCAATCTGATGTTCTTTTTTTTAGCAATGTCTGATTTTCAATCAAGCATGAGTGAAAAATGGCCGTCACCAATACGGCCATTTTTTTATTACTTGCGTGCGACCACCTTGGCTTCTGTCCTTCTGTTCAGCTTCCTGCCTTCAAGAGTGACATTGTCTCCGACCGGCGATCTGTTTCCATAACCTTTATGCTGCAATCTCTCTGGCGATACTCCTTTACTTATGAGATAGTTAACCACGGACAGAGCTCTTTTTTCCGACAGTACCTGGTTGTGCTGATCGGTGCCTGTCGAATCTGTGTATCCTCCAATCTCTACAATAATATCCTTGTTGTACTGGATAAGATCTGTGAGGTTATTAAGCTCTTCCATTGACTCTGATTTCAACTCCCAGGAATCAACTTCATAAAACACATTTGACAACAGCATTGTCTCTCCTACCTTTGCAGGACTCAGGTTAATTCTTTTTATCAGCGGCTCCATAACAGAATGGATACCTTCAAACATAAAATTCTCGGAATAAAAAAGATACCCGGGCTTTGTAACGTTTAAACCATAATTATAACCCGATGGCAGGCATACCAGAAAGTTACCGCTCTCATCTGTAGAGCTCTTTATGTTTTCCTTATTTGAAGAAAGGTTGATTAGTTCATATTCCGCCCTTAATAATTTTCCGGTTTCCCTGTCAGTCACCTTGCCTTTGAGATAGGCGACCGGATCCGGCCTCACCGACTCATCTACCTTGAAATAGAATATATCTTTACCATTTTTATTATCGCGTTTGGATGAAAAATAGGCTTTCTGTCCATCCGCATCAATAACAAGACCAGTTTCATCACTGGCAGTGTTTATTGGATATCCCAGATTCTTTGGTTCAGTCCAGGTACTGTCTTCATTCATCCTCGTCATATATATATCGAAACCCCCCATTCCCGGAAGTCCATTTGATGCAAAGTAGAGTGTCTTCCCATCAAAATGAATGAAGGGCGACATTTCATCTCCATCAGTATTTATCTTTTTACCAAGATTGATTGGATTAGACCACGTTCCCTTGTTTGTGAGGACTGAATACCAGAGGTCCTTGCCCCCGAATCCTCCCTGTCTGTTGCTTGTGAAGAAAAGCAGATTGCCGTCAGCATTAATTGAAGGAGTTGATTCCCAGGATGCCGTATTCACCGGCCAGCCCAGGTTGTACGGGATTGACCATCTGCCGTTGCTGAATGCTGAGAAGTAAATATCGCAGCTCCCATGTCCGCCTGATCTCTCACAGGCTGTGAAATACATCTGCTTTCCATTTGAGGAGAGAGTTTGCGCGCCCTCATTTGACGTTGTATTCAGAGGTTCTCCTGCATTATAGGCTGTTCCCCATCCCGTGTCTGTCATAAAACTTACGTAAAAATCTTCCTGTGATGGTCCCATTCCCGGGGGAGAATAAAAACTGGATTTAATCTGGCGTGTGAACATAAGCGTCTTTCCATCAGCAGTAATTGAAGGCCAATATTCGTCATCCGTAGTATTGATATTGGACCCGACACTTAAAGGATTGAACAGCACGGGCTTCTTGACAGCTTCTACTGCAAACTCGCAGTTATTTATACTTTTTGCTGCAAGAGTCCGGTTTTTTTCAGAGCCTCCTTTGAACCTGAGATATGTTTTAAAATGAATTAGTGCATTGCTATAATCACCAGACATCATTTCAGCATTGGCCAGACTGAAGAAAACAGGTTTATAAGTTGTGGAATCTATATTGACGGCCTCACTATAGTTTTTTGCAGCCTTGGCATAATCCCTCGTTTTCGTAAAAAGTTCTCCAAGCATCATATACGCTTCGTAAAATCTGTTGTCATAAGAAAGTGCCTCCCTTAACAAAGCTTCTGCCTCTGAAAAATTATTATAGTCATATAAGGGTAAAGCCTCAGTATATGCTTTTAATGCTTTGTTTGAAGATGTATGCATCCCCTGCGAAAAGCTTTCCCGTGCAACAGTGCAGGAGAACAGAAATAGCATTATTACAGCGCAATACTTCATTATTGTATTAAGGTATATGCATATATTTATGAACCTGAAGTGAGATTCTCCATCTTGTGTTTTTCCTGATATAATCGACAATTTCCGGAATAATGGTTTCAAACCTGCTCCATTCAGGCTGAAGGTACAGATGGCATTTCTTACCCACCATTTTCCTGTATTTTTCTGCCCACTTAAGGTCATTTTTTTCTTCAATTATAACTTTAAGCTCATCGGCTATCCGGCAAATTTTGTCTGCCGGGGGCATATTCTTCTTTGGTGAAAGACAAATCCAGTCCCATTTACCACTCACAGGATATGCTCCTGAAGTTTCAATGTATGTACAAATATTATTCCTTTTTAATCCTTCACACAGTAGGTCAAGATTCCACATCAAAGGTTCTCCGCCTGTAACGACCACTGAATCGGCTCCTGAATGCAGTACCCGATCAACAAGAACATCCGTTTCCACCAGCGGATGCAACTCCGGGTCCCATGAAAAACGGGAATCGCACCAGCTGCATCCCACATCGCAACCTCCAAGCCGGATAAAATATGCAGCCTTGCCTGTATGATAACCTTCTCCCTGTAACGAATAGAACTCTTCAACCAGCGGAAGCATAATCCCGCTCTCTTTTCTTATATTTTTTTCCACTCCTGCCTGGTCGTTAATAAAAACAAGATCACAAGATACATTTCATTATTAATAACGTAAAATCTGACAGACATATTTTACCCCCTGATTCTCAGAAGAATTAATTCACTTTATATTTCCAAAAAGAAGAACATATTCCCTTTGGGCAGCAGCTTTCACCCACTCTTCCGGAATTATCTTCCAGTTATTCATTGGAAGCGGACTAATTGTTTTCTTTTCTTCAATTGATCTCATAATATAGTACCTTAGGTCTCTCTCAGTGGACGAAAGCACCCTTGACATGAGATCAATACTGTTGATGCCTGCTCCTTCAGTCAGGTGTCCTCCGCTTCCGTTTCCCCTATGTGAATTTACTGCTACTCTGTACTTTTTCTGATCGTCGAATTTCCGGCCGTCACTCATCTTCAGGATATTTACCCGTTGTCCCTCGGGCTGCGATGCATCGACAATATATTCTATCCCTGTCGCAGAATCAAAATTATACGGCAAAGATAATGGAGCTGCAAATGAGATGTCGGCACTAGTAATCTCCAACTGTATAGAATGTATCATATCTACGAAGGCTGAGGATCCGAAATATGAATCCCTTGATGAGATTGTTTCTGTTGAATTACCGATCACCTTGTTTACGTATTTCTTTACGGCTTCATCCTGAGTTGCGAAAGTCCTTATAAAATCAGGATCCGTTTTGAAGTCTTTTACTTCAATGATCTTGCCTGAAATAATTTTACGTTTTTTACCGGTAATTCTGTTCTTCGAAAATGTCACATCAGCTTGCGCAATTTTCTGCGATTTGCTGCCGCCATTGAGAATGAGAACCGAATCGCCCTGTATATTGGCAAATTTCTCGTTTGCAAGCCGGTGATCATGTCCGCAAAATATAATATCAAATCCAGGTACATTATATGCGACTGCAGCGGAACCATTTTCATTCATCCTATTCCTGGCGGATGAATCCTTTTCGTCCCTGTTCCATCCTGAATGAAAAAGTCCGACGACAAGATCGGGTTTCTGCTTGAGCATCTCCGGCATCCAGAGCTTTGCTGTTTCAATCATATCCCGGAATTCAATTCCTGAATAGAGTTCTTCCGGCAGCCAGGTTGGAACTGCAGGTGTTATGAGACCAAGCACAGCTATTCTTACATTCTTCTTCTCAAGGATTACAAACGGTGTGAAATAAGGCTTTCCGCTTTTCCTGTCTACAGCATTGGCTGCAAGTAACGGGAAATTATATGTTTTTGACAACCTGTCATATACATCATGCCCGGCCTCAATGTCGTGATTTCCCACTGTACCTGCATCATAACCAAGCCAGTTCATCGCTTCTGACAGGAAATGAGGGGAGAGAGTATCTATGAAATTATAATAATAAACTGCAGGCTGGCCCTGGAGATTGTCACCATCATCAAGAAGAAAAACAGGATTATCCCGGTTCCTGAGAAGTCTCACATAGCTTGCGGAATTTGCAAGAGAAGCATCAAGAGGTTCGTTCTCGATGTAATCATACGGCATTATCACGCCATGGGTATCTGTTGTCTCAAGGATTATAATACTCTGTTTCCCTGTTTTTCCGCATGATGACAAAAAGAGCAGCAGGAAAGCAGCAAGCTTAAGTGATTTAAAATACTTCATATTTTCAGACTTTTCAATGCATGAACATAAAAAAGATAAATGAAAAGAAATTACAAATTTATTAAAAATCCCCTTTTATGTATCCCTCATAATGAATTGTGGCAGAGAAGGAGATTCCTCACTTTGTTCGGAATGACAAGGATTCTGGGAGTTCCCAAGAGAGAGGGTAAAATGGCGGCATTGCCGCCATTTTACCCTCTCTCAATTTACATTAATACTTGTCATTCTGAGCGAAACGAAGTGAAGCGAAGAATCTTATCCTTGGTTTCGATACTATCTGACAATCAAATATATAATATACAAGATAACAATTCATTTTGAAAAATTTATCTTTGTGTATCTATGAGTACTTATGGTAAAAACAGGACTAGAGATACTAGCGAATAAACTTCCAGGCAAACTTTCCGGAAAGAGCATTGGCGTGCTCTGCCATGCGCCTAGCGTAACAAAAAAGTTTATCCATATCACTGATATTCTTGCAGGAAGGAGAGATTGCAGACTCACTGCTATCTTCGGGCCACAGCACGGAATTTTCGGGCAGACACAGGATAATATGATCGAATGGGAAGGCAGCAGGCATCCCAGGTTTGGAATTCCTGTGTTCAGCCTCTATGGAAAGAACAGGAAGCCTTCACCCCTCATGCTGAAAGAGATGGATGTGCTGTTAATTGATCTTCAGGATGTTGGAGCTCGACTTTATACGTATATCTGGACAGTCAAGCTTTGTATAGAAGCGTGCACAGAGGCAGGGATCGCAGTATGGATACTCGACAGACCCAATCCAATTGGGAAATTACCATTGGATGGTCCTGTTCTCAAGGAAGACTATTTTACTTTTGTTGGTGGGGCCTCTATCCCTCTCTGCCACAGGATGACGATGGGTGAAATGGCTCTCTGGATAAAGGAGAAGTACTATCCTTCCTGCGACCTGAATATTGTATGGATGAAAGGATGGAGAAGAAACTCATTGTTTTCAGGGACAGGTCTCCCCTGGGTTCTTCCTTCACCCAATATGCCGACGCTTCAGACAGCAATTGTCTATCCGGGAACTGTTCTTACTGAAGCCCTGAATCTTTCTGAGGGCAGAGGGACAACCATACCATTTGAACTCATTGGAGCGCCTTTTATCAATTCAGAGAAACTGCTGAAAAACCTTAAAAACCGTAATATCAGCGGATGCAGATTCAGGGCGCATGATTTTATTCCGACATTCAATAAATATGCCGGGCTTATTTGTCATGGAATTCAGATACATGTTACAGATCCGGGTAAATATTATCCAGTTGCCGCAGCAATGAACATCTTTGATGCGATCATTGAGACTTCTCACACGGGATCACTTCAGTTCAATCAGCCTCCATATGAGTATGAAGAGAAGCTGATGCCTTTTGACATTCTGTCGGGCGATGACGGTATGAGAGATACACTCCGGAACAGACTTGATTTAAAGGCAGAAAAAGCCCGCTGGAGGTGTGATATTGAAGAATTCGGAAAGGAGTTTGACAAGTTTTCATCATACCCTGATTGATCCCGGATAAGTAATCAGGCTTTAAGTTTTTTATTTCAGGAAGGATGTCAGTTTCTCAATAAGCTGCCCTGAATAGATAGGTTTGAGGATATAATCGTCAAATCCCGAGGAAAGGATATTTTCCATATCACCTGACAAAGAGTAGGCTGTCTGAGCGATTATTTTGATGTCGAGTCCAAGTTCCCTGATTTTCTTCGCTGAAGTATATCCGTCCATGACCGGCAGCTGGATATCCATGAGGATCACATTTATCCCGGGTTCTCCGGAAACTATTTCGATAGCTTCCCTTCCATCGTTGGCATTAAAAAGGAGGGCTCCGGTCTTTTCAAGGATCTTATTAAGATAGAGTCTGCTCGACATGTCATCCTCTACAATCAGAATCTTCTTTCCTTTCAGAACTTCAGAATTCATTTTTACCTGTTTTATTCAAAAAGGCCGTCATCGCGCAAAAGCAGCAAAATTGCCGAGTGCGGGACTACCATCAACTTTTCATTATTGAATTCGACCTCAATGGCGCTGTTCTGAAGGTAAACAGCTTGATCACCCTCATGTGGCTGCAGGGGAACATATTTTGGTTCATCAGTCCTGTTTTTCCACGGTTCATCAGAGTCATTTACTGAGGGTATCGGATATCCCGGGCCTACTTTGAGTACATAACCTATCTGAACCTTTTCATTCTCATTCACTCCCGGAGGCAAAAATAATCCGCTTTTTGTCTTCGATTGCGGAGTCTTAGGCTTAATAAGGATCCTGTCCCCTATCACAATAAGCTTCTGCAGGTCTTTTTCATTCAGTAATACACTCATAACATTCCTCAGTTACAACAAATTTATTATTTTTTATTGAAAAGGGGGATCTAACAGGCAGTTTTATTAATATTGCTGGCAGATATTGTGCCCAACTGAGATTGTCTCATGTCAGAACCCGATACATACAGGACCATCAAAACTGCTTCCAACGGTCTTTACAAGGAAAAAGGAAGCCGGTTTGTCTCGGCAGCCTTGCCGGTTTCAGAAGAATCAGAGATCAAACCAATTATAGAAGAGATCCGCAAAGAGCATCATGAAGCGCGTCATCATTGCTATGCTTATTTGCTGGGTGCAAAACAGGAGATATGGAGAGCCAATGATGACGGAGAGCCTTCAGGAACAGCCGGACGTCCTATACTCGGACAGATCAAGTCGGCAGGGCTGACAAATGTACTGATTGTTGTATCAAGGTATTTCGGAGGGACACTCCTCGGTGTCAGCGGATTGATAAATGCTTACCGTACTGCTGCAGAATCTTCGCTTTCAAATGCAGAGCAAATTGATCACACAATCCATGAATACTATGTGATTAACTATCCTTATGCTGCAATGAACGATGTGATGAAGATCATCAAGGAAGAAGAAATCGGACAATCAGACCAAATTTTTGAACTGGAATGCAGGATCACTATCAGTTTCAGGCTCGCTGCCAGAGAGAAGATACTTGCACGCTTCTCAAGGATTGAAAGATTAAAGTTCAAATTTCTGTCTGTCAATTAGCACTTTGATCCATGAGCAAAAGTTGTTAATTAATTATCAACATTTATCCTATGTTTTATATAATCTTGAGTATTTTTAAGCTGAGATCAGGGTCTATTTCATAATGTTCCAATCCAATGAAAATCAGAAGTTTAGTTTCTATTGATGATTTCTCCA
>JAPLDY010000223.1 GCA_026391595.1 Bacteroidia bacterium | reverse complement strand
GCAGTTGTCGGAGTCAGGATCGAAAATAATTCTCTTGACGGCATTAACGACAAGATAGTCCCGGTATTCAGGGCAGGACTTAACTGGCAGGCAGCAGATTACACATTCTTAAGAGCCTCATTCGGGCAAGGATACCGGTTCCCATCGATAGCGGAAAAGTATGCCTCGACAACGTTGGGATCGGTTGTGATATTTCCAAATCCTGATGTTCTTCCAGAATCAGGATGGAGTACTGAAGCAGGTATCAAGCAGGGTGTAGCATTCGGAAAAATTGCAGGTCAGGCCGACCTTTCGGTCTTCCTGTCGCAGAATACGAACATGATAGAGTATTTCCTGGCAGTCTATCCGAATCCGGAGACAGGTATTCCCGCTACTGGTTTCAAAGCTACGAATATTGAGCAATCAAGAGTTTATGGCGGAGAGCTGGAAATAATTCTTAACGGCACCTTTGGCAGGGTAAATACTTCACTTAATGGTGGTTATACCTATATTTTTCCTGTAGAATACAGCCCTGTCACCCATAAGAATACTGGTGATTATCTTAAATACAGAAGGAAACACTCAGGAAAATTATCCATTAATGCATCATGGAAAAAACTTGAATCAGAGATAAGCTTTTATGCAAGGTCGAAGATACTGAGGATCGACAGCTTCTTCCTGAATGAAACGACTGGAGAAGCCATCCTGCCTGGGTTCCCCGGTTACTGGGAAGGACACAATACCGGCTACTTTCTAATGGACGGGAACCTCGGATACAAAATGAATGAAATGCTCACTCTCTCCATCGCAATTAAAAATATAACAAACACGGAATATATAGGCCGACCGGGGGATATCCAGCCTCAGAGAAATTACAGTCTCAGGTTATCAGCCAGGTTTTAATGTATATGATAAAAAAATCATTCATCCTGCTCCTTGCAATTTTCTCATTGTCAGCCGGCATTAAGAAAAATGAAGTATATATTTTCAGCACTTTCCGTGAGCCGGCGACAGAAGGTCTCTACCTGGCATGGAGCGAAGATGGTTATCACTGGAATGATCTCGGAGGTCCATATCTGAAGCCTGAAGTGGGCAACGGGAAAGTCATGCGTGATCCTTCGGTTTTGCGCGGACCTGACGGCACTTATCATATGGTCTGGACATCCTCTTGGAAGGATGATCAGGGTTTTGGATATGCAAGCTCCAAGGATCTCATTCACTGGTCTCAACAAAAATGGCTGCCGGTTATGCAATATGAACCTGCTACTGCCAATGTATGGGCTCCTGAGCTGTATTATGATGATGAACAGGATCAGTTCATTATCATCTGGGCCTCATGCATTCCCTTCAGGTTTGAAAAAGGTGAAGAAGAAGAATTGAGCAATCACAGGCTATATTATACTAAAACAAAGGATTTCTCAACTTTTTCTCCCACTAAATTATTTCTCGATCCGGGATTCAGCGTGATTGATGCAGTGGTTGTCAGGAGAGGGAAAGGAGATTATGTGCTGGTAATGAAGGATAACACCCGGCCAAACCGTAATATGAGGGTAGCATTCTCTGACGGGCCTCTCGGTCCATATACCAATATCTCACCCACTTTCACAAGGATGTATACTGAAGGACCAACTGTTCTTAAACTTGGAAAAGAGTGGCTCATATATTTCGAAGCTTACCGTGAAAAAGTGTTTGGCGCAGTAAAAACATCTGATTTTAAATCGTTTACAGATGTCTCCGGGGAAATTTCCCTGTCTGCAGGACATAAGCACGGAACCATATTTAAGGCAGACCGGGAAATCCTGAAAGGACTTTTAAAAGAATCTGAATCTAAGACTACCGTTCTGAATTCTGGCAATTTCAAACATTACGCTGACCTTTTTAACCGGATGGAAGATGAGAACATTGTCACTTTCATTCCAAATTCCAGCTCATGGGACTGGATGAAAGAGAATATTCCACTGTTTGAATGTCCGCAGGATAATTTTGAAGAGATCTATTATTACCGGTGGTGGACACTCAGGAAGCATATTATACAAACACCATCAGGTTATGCTTTTACAGAATTCCTCGTGCCCCGCTCCTATGCAGACAAGTACAACCTTATAAGCTGTGCCCTCGGACATCATATTTATGAATCACGATGGCTTCGCGATCCGGTTTACCTTATGGATGATGTCCATGTCTGGTACCGTGGGAATGGAGGAAGCAAAATGAAATATCTCAGGAATTTCAGCAGCTGGAATGCAGATGCAATATATAATGGTTACCTGGTGAACGGCGATCGTCAATTTCTTATTGATATGCTGTCGGATCTGAAAGAAGAGTATAATCAATGGGAAGGAGATCACCGGCTTTCATCAGGGTTGTTCTGGCAGAGGGATGTATCGGATGGGATGGAGGAGAGCATCAGCGGCGGAAGAAAAGTCAGGAATGCCCGCCCCACAATAAACAGCTATATGTATGGCAATGCAGTAGCCTTGTCGAAAATTGCCGGTTTAGCCGGGAACTCTGAACTGGAAGAATTCTTTTCTGCCAAAGCCGATACCCTGAAAAACCTTGTTGAGACGAGATTATGGAACAGCACGGATCAGTTTTTTGAGACTTTAAAAGAGGATGGCAATGTTGCCAATGTAAGAGAGGAAATCGGATTCATTCCGTGGTATTTCAACCTTCCGGGTGAAGGTTTTGAAGCTTCATGGAAACAGGTACCCGACAGAGAAGGTTTCAATGCTCCATTCGGATTGACAACTGCCGAGCGGCGTCATCCTGACTTCAGGACACATGGCTGCTGCAGCTGTGAATGGGATGGCGCAGTGTGGCCTTTTGCAACTTCACAGACACTTACCGCAATGGCAAATCTGCTTAATAATTACAATCAGACTTTTATTTCAGATTCAGTCTGGTTCAGGTCCATGGAAGTTTATGTTGAATCACAATATTATCGCGGGAGACCATATATCGGTGAATACCTCGATGAAAAGACAGGCTACTGGCTGAAAGGCGATCAGGAAAGAAGCCGTTATTATAATCATTCCACTTTCAACGACCTGATAATAACAGGACTTGCAGGCTTACGTCCCCGTGCTGACGATGTGATCGAAGTTAACCCATTGTTACCTGAAGGAAAATGGGATTGGTTCTGTCTTGACCGGATAAAGTACCATGGGAAGTCGCTTACCATCTGCTGGGATAGAAACGGAACCAGGTACAACAGAGGAAAAGGGCTCTTCATTCTTGTTGATGGCAAGGAGATTGGAAGAAGTCAAAAGCTTGAGAAGATTTTATGTAATTTTTAAAAATAATTAAGATTGAAAGAAAAATACAACCTTAAAATCGGTCTATTCGGAATTGGTCTGGATGCCTACTGGCCTCAGTTCAAAGGATTAAAGGAGAGGCTTGAGAAATATCTTCAGGAAGTGCATAAGAAGCTCGAAAGCTTCGGTGCCGATATTGTAAATCTCGGGCTCATTGATGATCCGGTGAAAGCCATGGAGGCGGGACACAAATTCCGGCAGGCCGATGTTGACATTATCTTCCTATATGTGACCACCTATGCACTCTCCTCAACGGTCTTACCGGTAGTACAGAGAGCAAAAGTACCTGTAATAATACTGAACCTCTCTCCTGAAAAAGCTATTGATTACAAGACTTTTAATAATCTTAGCGACAGGACAAGGATGACAGGCGAATGGCTGGCAAATGTATCTGCATGTCCGGTTCCTGAAATAGCAAATGTATTTCTCAGGGCTGGGATAAAATTCCATCAGATCACAGGGGTGTTGCATGGCGACAAAGAGGTATGGAATGAAGTGAAAGAATGGATCGATGCGGCATCTGTTGCAAACAGAATGGCTCATAACAGGCTTGGGTGTATGGGTCATTATTATGGAGGGATGCTGGATGTTTACACTGACCTGACGCTACAGCTGGCATCATTCGGCGGACATATTGAAATGCTTGAGATTGATGAGCTTGCGGAACTGAGAAGGAAAGTGACAGCAAAGGAAATTACTGATCGTGTTAATCTGTTTTACAAAGAATTTAACATTGACAGGCATTGTTCTGATGATGATCTTAAGCAGGCTGCGCGGACATCAGTTGCACTCGATAAGATGGTCAGGAAGCATGACCTTGGGTCAATGGCATATTTTTACAGCGGTACGGGAGTCCGGGAAAATGAAGACGCCATCAGCTCGATAATCCTGGCTAATTCCCTGCTTACCTCCCGCGGCATACCGGTTGCCGGCGAATATGAAATAAAGAATGTCCAGGCGATGAAGATCATGGATTGTATGGGTGCAGGTGGCTCATTCACAGAATTTTATGCTCTCGATTTCAAGGATGATGTCGTGCTCATGGGGCATGATGGCCCGGGACATCTGGCTATTGCCGAAGGAAAGACCAAGGTTAAGCCGCTTGAGGTTTATCATGGTAAGGTGGGAAAAGGCCTGTCAGTCGAGATGTCGGTTAAACACGGACCTGTCACTCTACTTTCAGTTGTTCAAAAACCTGATGGCAAGCTTTTGCTATTAGTTGCCGAAGGAGAGTCTGTTCCGGGACCGATTCTTGAGATAGGCAATACAAACAGCCGGTATAAATTTTCTATCGGTGTTAAGAATTTCGTCAACACATGGAACAGCTATGGACCGGCTCATCACTGTGCTGCAGGGGTGGGGCATATAGCATCAAAGATCAAAAAACTGGGAGATCTGCTCAATATGGAAGTTGTACAGATTTGTTGACAGATCGTCCATAATATTTTGTATTTTCAAAGTTACCGGTAACCGACTAGCAATATCCTAACAATTTCTGACGCCGGCGGCGTCTAATTCCCATATCCATAGTGATATCCATGGCATATGAGTCAGTTATTGTTACAACGCCAGCGGCGTTGAAGATGTTATTAAATTTTTGCGATCTGCTTCACGATTTTTTATAATTTCACGAACAGGGAAATCCAGCAAACTGCGACCGTCAAAAAGTAAATATTAACCAGCAACATTATAATTATGGAATCATCTTTTATCAGATCATCAATCTTGGTTTTTGCTTTGGCATTA
>JAPLDY010000163.1 GCA_026391595.1 Bacteroidia bacterium | reverse complement strand
CACGATTGCCTTTTACTGAATATTCGTTTTAGTTCAGCTACAAGTATTGCATTTTCATTCTTCTCAAGAAGTGGATCTTTAGACAGAATATCTTCAGCAATATTTCTTACATATTCTATCAGCTGGCCATCCTTGCTAAGGCTAGAGATCTTAAGGTCAAAAGGGATCCCGCTTTGCTGAGTCCCTTCTATATCGCCCGGGCCCCTGAGCTGGAGATCCGTTTCAGCTATCTCAAAGCCGTCATTTGTTCTGATCATCACTTCGAGTCGTGAGATAGCCTCTTTCGACAGCTTTCCCGAAGTCATAAGGATGCAGTATGACTGTTCTGCGCCCCTTCCAACACGGCCTCTTAGCTGATGAAGCTGGGACAGGCCGAACCGTTCGGCACTTTCAATTACCATCACTGAGGCATTGGGGATATCAACTCCTACCTCAATAACTGTGGTGGCGATAAGAATATGGGCTTTACCATCCCTGAAAAGTCTCATCGATGAATCTTTGATCGCTGGCGTCATCTTTCCGTGAACTACACTTATGCAATATTCCGGAGGAGGGAACACCCTGGAAATTGTATCCCATCCGTCTTCAAGATCCTTGTAATCCATCTTCTCTGATTCCTTGATAAGCGGATATACAATAAAAATCTGGCGGCCTTCGGCGATCCGTGTGCGAAGGAAGCCGAATACTTTATTTCTGTCTGAATCGAAGTAATGCATTGTTTTAATTGGTACCCTCCCCGGAGGAAGTTCGTCGATGACAGAAACATCAAGGTCTCCATAAAGAGTCATCGCAAGAGTCCTCGGGATAGGAGTAGCGGTCATTACAAGTATATGAGGCGGATTGAGGCTCTTTTGCCATAACCTGGCCCGTTGCTCTACGCCGAACCTGTGCTGCTCGTCAATTATTACAAGACCCAGGTTGTCGAAACGGACATTCTCCTCGATAAGAGCGTGGGTTCCTATGAGAATATTCAAAGAACGGTCCAGAAGCGATTCCTCTATTTCCTTCCTCAATGATTTTTTTGATGAGCCGGTTAAAAGTCTCACCTTCACATTGATGCCGTCAAGCATCTTAGAGATCGTATCAAAATGCTGTGCAGCAAGTATTTCTGTAGGGGCCATGATGCATGTCTGATATCCGTTGTCAATAGCTATTAGCATGCTCATCAGTGCAACCAGTGTCTTTCCACTGCCTACATCGCCCTGCAGCAGCCGGTTCATCTGCCTTCCTGAACCCAGGTCCTTGCGGATCTCCTTCATCACTCTTTTCTGCGCTTCCGTAAGCTTGAAAGGGAGATTATTGAAATAAAAGTTATTGAATTTCTCCCCTACAGTCGAAAATACAAAGCCCTTGAATTTGAGGATACGGTTGTTTCTGAATCTTAGGAGGTTAAGTTGGATAAAGAAAAGCTCTTCATACTTAAGGCGGTACCTTGCTCCTTCAAGCTCCTCCGGATCAGACGGAAAATGTATCTTCTGAAGAGCCTGGTGAAGTTCCATCAGCTTGTACTTCGTGACCATCCATGCAGGAAGGCTTTCAGGCAGACGGAATGTCATTTGTTTAAGGAGTGTACCTATCAGTTTGCTGATCGCCTTTGATGCGAGGAAATGATTCTTCAGGTTTTCAGTTGTGCTGTATTGCGCCTGAAGGGCAGAGGTAAGTCTTTCGGCAACCTTGCTTGAAGCTTCGATCTCGGGGTGGATAATATTGATAATCCCGTTGAAAATTCCCGGTTTGCCAAATACAATATATTCTCCGCCTGGAGGGTAGCTCTGTGTGACCCACTTCACACCCTTGAACCAGACCAGCTTAATTGAACCGGTATCGTCCTGAAAATCTGCAGCAAGCCTCTTTCCTGCTCCTCGTCCCTCGGTGGTATATCCTTTTATTGAACCTTTGATCTGGACGAAAGGAAGCTCAGTGTCAAGCTCAGATATCTTGTAGAATTTTGTCCTGTCGATATACTTGTACGGGAAATAATAGAGGAGGTCACGGTAGTTAAAGATGTTCAGCTCCCTGTTCAGCAATTCGGCTCTTTTAGGACCGACACCCGGAAGATAGGTAATGTTTGTATCAAGAGAATCTTGCATAATTTCTATAGGCCCGACAAATTAAAAGATGACCGAAAATACTTATTTTTGCGAACCTTACCTAATAATATTCTCTCTGACGAAATGAATTTTTCCGGTGCCCTGAAATTGGTGAAGTATCAATTGTTTTCCCGTCACGGAAAGGGTCATGGAATTCACAGTCCGTTCGTTTTTATGCTTATTTCGAACGTGTTCAGGAATAAAATTGATCCTCATATTGTCTTTACTATTGAAAGCATACGAAGGAAGAATCTCAGCGACAACAGGACAATTGATGTTCTGGACCTCGGAGCCGGATCTTCACGGATGAAAGACAATTCAAGAAAAGTGTCAGATATAGCCAGATATTCATCAGTTCCGGGCAAATATGGGATTTTGCTTGCCAGCATGGCTGCTGAGTTCGGCAAACAGACTATAGTTGAATTCGGCACTTCGCTGGGGATCAGCACAATGTATCTTGCCTCGGGATGCCCTGAAGCTGTGGTCTATACTATGGAAGGTTGCCCTGAAACTGCTCATATAGCCCGGGAGAATTTCAGAGAATCCGGTCTGGAGAATATCAGGCTTATGAATGGCTCTTTCGACGGGCTTATGCCTGAGATAAATGACTTAGATAAACATCCGGGACTAGTATTTATTGATGGCGA
The DNA here is from genome assembly GCA_026391595.1 of Bacteroidia bacterium. GTDB lineage: Bacteria > Bacteroidota > Bacteroidia > Bacteroidales > VadinHA17 > LD21. Next base: position 12,296 of record JAPLDY010000163.1, on the reverse strand, counting down.
TCACAGGGAGGAACCGCTGATGAAATACTTCAGCACTATGTCTGAGATCGCAGGAGAAGATACGGTGATAATCATTGACGATATACATAGTTCCGGTGAAATGGATAGAGCCTGGGAGAAAATAAAAGAGCATAAAAATGTATCCTTCACTGTTGATATATTCAGGATGGGAATGGTTTTCTTCAGGAAAGGAATAAATCATATTAATTACATTATCAGGTATTAACAAAAATTAAGATATTATAATTTCGTATTTAACTAAATTAATCTAATTTCGACAATTCAAATTTCAGAGGTTATGGACAAAGTAATTGAGATTCAAAACATTGTAAAGAACTATCAGGTTGGAACACAGATTGTGAGAGCTTTAAGGTCAGTATCCATAGATATAAACAGGAATGAATATGTTGCAATAATGGGACCATCAGGTTCAGGCAAATCAACGCTTATGAACCTTCTCGGCTGTCTGGATACTCCGACAAGCGGCGCATATATCCTGAACGGAACGGATGTCAGCAAGATGGAGGACGATTTTCTTGCAGAGATCAGGAACAAGGAGATCGGATTTGTTTTTCAGACTTTCAACCTTCTTCCAAGGTATTCAGCACTGGAGAATGTCACACTGCCTTTAATATATGCGGGGATCCAGAAAATAGACAGGGAGAAAATGGCTGTTGAAACACTTGATCAGGTAGGTCTTGCTGACAGGATGGAACACAAGCCAAATGAGCTTTCAGGCGGACAGAGGCAGCGTGTTGCAATCGCCAGGGCTCTGGTGAACAAGCCATCCATTATTCTTGCTGACGAACCTACCGGTAACCTCGACAGCAAAACATCTCTTGATATTATGGGCCTTCTCGATGAAATTCACAATAAGGGAAATACTGTTATTGTTGTTACTCACGAAGAAGATATCGCACGTCATGCCGCCAGGATCATCAGGTTATTTGACGGAGAAGTCGCTGCAGATATCCCGAACGAAAAGTACAGACCATTCGTCCATTCTAATTAATATCCCTATCTTACAGATCAGTTTCATAATTGACTTTTATGAAGATCTATACCCGCACCGGCGACGATGGGACTACCTCACTGTCAGGTGGCAGGAGAGTACCTAAATTTCATCCACGGGTTGAGGCTTATGGTTCAGTCGATGAGCTTATCTCATGGGTGGGACTGCTCAGGGGATGTCCGGTAAATGATTCCAGAAAAGATATACTTGTTTATATTCAGGATCAGCTGATGATATGTGCTGCTGCACTCGCAACGGATCCTGAAGGAGATAAAGAACCAATTCTTCATGTGGATCCTGAGTGTGACATTAAGCTTGAAAGGGAGATAGACAAAATGGAAGAGATTCTTCCTCCTTTGAATAGTTTCGTGCTTCCCGGCGGTAATTTATATATATCATATTGTCATATAACAAGATGTGTTTGCAGGAGAGCTGAACGGTCAGTGTCAGAACTCAATCAAACAGAAAAAACTCCACAAATAATCAATAAATTCCTTAACCGTCTTTCAGATTATTTATTCGTGCTTTCGCGGTTAATTAGCTTAGAGCTTGATAATGAAGAGATTAAATGGCCTGTTTAATCTGTTAAAATTCTTTAAATAAGGTATTGTTATTTAATTTAAATAATATATATATTTGCAGACTTTCAAAAAAGGTTAATTCTAAATGTAATTATGTACTGGACCCTTGAATTAGCATCAAAACTTGAAGATGCTCCATGGCCTGCAACCAAGGATGAGCTTATTGATTTCGCCATAAGGTCAGGTGCTCCTATGGAAGTTATAGAAAACCTCCAGGAAATAGAGGATGAAGGTGATATTTATGAGAGTATCGAAGATATCTGGCCTGATTATCCCAGTAAGGACGATTTCTTCTTCAACGAAGATGAATATTGACTATGGGGCTGAGGCCCCTTTTTTATTATGGGCCCCCCAACCCCCCTGAAGGGGGGCTTTTTATTTGAAATCAAAACATTTGAACAAGCGAATATTGAATGAAGAAGTTAGCACTTCGCCGTTCGTTTGTTCGTTAATCTTACTTCTTAAAGTCCCCTTCGGGGATTTAGGGGCTTAGTTGAATATATCAAATTTCTCCTTCGGCCTTATAGCATCGAACCAATTGAACCCCTTAAGCTTGGGGTTTTCTGCAGGAGTTTTTGATGGTGGATCTATTACTCCTTCAGGGCTCTGGTATTCATAAATCTGGGTAATCTTGCCGTCTGAAACAAAGATCTCTATCCTCGCACATCGTGTAGTGTTTTTTCCAACAATTTCCTCCCCGTCAATGAGATAGTAAATTGATTCACCGTTGCCTTCAATGTTTATCTTGTAAAGTTGATTCTTCCTGAAATATCCAATAAGGGATCTGCCTTTTAGCTGGTTGAACCTCAATGTATCAACCTGGCTGACAACAAATGCCGAATTGTAGAGTTCCATCCTGTCAGCCTGCCTGTTCTTTGTGAAGATAGCCATTGAGTCTGAGGTCAGCTGCTTTTCCTCAGACCATAGAACCGGCGCATCGTAAAGCCTTATTACCGAATCCTGAAATGAGTAGGAGAGGGAGTCGCATTTTGCCTGCAGGTCCTTGCTGAATATCCTGCAGCCATAATAGGCTCTCATCAGCCTGTAGCCATTGGGAGTTGTATCAGCTATGGTTATTGCGCTTATTGTATCGGCATGAAGGAAAAGCGAATCGTTTTTATTTATCTGGATGAACATGGCCCTGTCAGTGACCAGAAATCTTTCAGGCTTCTTATAATACCATGCATAATTACCTTTCACCAGGATATGGTTATTGGTATCAGCGATAGTAGTATTCATAAAAGACTGCCCGTACCCGGTACTGTCGTTATAAAAAAGAGAATCGCCGGTAATGATCTGCTGCCTGTTATCTATGAGAGCATTCTTCCATATCCGCGTCATATTATTTTTAGTATCATACCATCCCTTTTCGCAGTACAGGTAAATGCTGTCACCTTCCAACTCTGACGGACCCGTGAAGAAGGAAATTTCTGTTTCGGTGTTATAATCCATTGTGTCAGCAGTCATCACATAATCCGGATTGACGATCTTAACGCTGTCCTTGAAATGAAAGAGATTTTGAGACACGTAGTATATTCCTATCCTGCTTGTAAGCTTGTTATCTCCGTTCGTTATCCTGCCGCTGTCAGAATATTGTGCTATTTCATTATTAACATCGTAGGTAATTGCGTTTGTATAAAGATGAGTTTCTTTATCAACAAGTTCGCATTTCCCTGTAAGTACTGCAATTGAAGTACCTCCGTCATAGATAAGATGGTCGCCGTAAATATCAAGTGTATCGCCTTGTTCTATATGGATTCTGCTGAATGCCGTAACCTGGTTCCTGTCAGGGAAGAGATGCGCGCTATCGCACTTCATGGTTATTTCCTGATGTTTAAGTTCCACTTTTCCTATCAGGCGCTGCCAGTCCTTTCCGGTTTTTTTATCTCTCATTGCAAAACCTACGTCAGCATGTTGGAGATAGATCATCCTTCTGGCGGGTGGTTTGGAAGAGTGATCCTGAGAAGAAATAATCAGGGGGAAAAACAATAAAATGGCGATAAGGATCAAATACCTTATTTTATCCATCCTTTCTTCAGAAACTCGCATGATTTGAATTCATCGCTTATTTTGATATAGGTAGTCTCTAATTTCTTTTTCACCCATTCGTCATAGGTTTTATTCTGCTTGTTCAACAATGCGGCACTATACATATTCTGGTAATCATCCTTAAGGTTGGCCCGGTGGGCAGGTATTTCATTGTCGAGTTTCACGACCCGGAAAACAATGTTGTTATTTTCATCGGTAGTTCTGAAAGGATCTGATATCTCGCCTACTTTCAGGTCCCTTACCTTGATATACATTTCAGGATTAAGCTCTTCGAGCGTGAACCATGTATCGCGCTCCGACGGATCAGTGCTTACAAACTTGCCGCCGTTGATCCTGCTGTCCTTATGGGTTGAGAATCGGATAGCGGCATCAGCAAATTTCATGCTGTCCTTCCTTACCAGGTTCGCAATGCTGTCAAGTTTCGATATTGCCCTGGCAGCCTGATCTGGTCTTACTCTTGGTTTTATGAGAATATGACGGGTGTTTATAAGGTCGCCTTTACGGTCGATCAGCTGGATAATATGGAATCCGTACCTGGATTCTACTATTTTTGAAACTGTATTTTTTGTTAGGCTGAATGCTGCATCAGCATACGGTTTCTCAAGTTCTCCCCTCATCATGAAGCCCAATTCACCTCCACGTGAAGCTGTTCCCGGGTCTTCAGAGTACATGATGGCAAGAATATTAAAGCTCTTTCCTGCGAGTATCTGACTTCTTATATCAAGCAGCTTCTGTCGTGCTTCAGCTTTATTCTCCTCATTCTGAGGTGGATCGAGCTGAATAATGCTCATTTCAACTTTCTGGGGTATGACCGGCAGGCTGTCCTTTGGTATGGCAGCATAGAATTTCCTTAGTTCGTTGGGTGTCACCTTGATATCTTTGGCAACGTTCCTCTGAACCTCTCTGACGGTTGCTTGTTCGAGAAGTACTTTCCGTATATCCTGTTGAATCTCAGTGAGGCTTTTTTTGAAATAACCGATAAGTGCCTCTTCGCTTCCTGCACTTCTTAAAGCATCATTAAGTCTCACGTTCAGTTCGCCTTCAATATCACTGTCCGATATAGTAATACTGTCAATCCTTGCCTGGTCGAGAAACAGTTTTGAAACAAGCAGCTGCTGGAGAACTTCACAACGAAGGTTTTCAATCGCCGTTTTATTCCCGCCGCGTTTAGCGTCAGCTGTCATATTTTCGATATCGGAAAGATATATGACCTCATTACCCACAATAGCTGCCACTGACTCCACAAGCACTTGCTGCGAATTGATCGCCGTGATCCCTGAAAGCAACAAACCCGCCAGTATCAGCGATAATCTTGAACCTCTTTTCATCCTATATCATTTATTATTAAATAATGTAAACCTGTTTTCTTCAGTTGCATTGTTATATATTCCGTTTTCAAGATTCTGGATAAACTCAATCCTCCTCGTATTCCAGATGGTTCTTTTAATGTCTTCGCTCACGTATTCGAAAGGCGCTGGTGTTGACTTCAGCTTGAAATCCAATATCTTCAGGAAATACATGTCAATAGAGTCAGTTGATTCATAAAAAGAGCTCCTTCTGAGAAAATATTCTTCATTGTCTATTTTCCGAGGTAGTTCTAATGATATCCTGTCCAGCGGGATCCATTGCTCGTTGAAATCATCGAATCTGTCAGCAAACTGATAGCAGATGGTTTCAAGCTCCTGAAAGTCTTTTTGCACATTGGAACGCGCAAGCATCCTTATTTTGCTTAGATTGGGCGTTTCGAAAGGAAGCTTGATGAATAATGCTTTTACAATATTGTATCCAAGAATAAAATGCTGACTGTTAGAGATGTAATAGTTCTCCATCTCAACATCGCTGATAATGGTGTCCATTTTCTCAAGCATCATTTGCCTCTGATATTGATATATTGTGAGGTCTGACCTTGTCTCCTCAAGCTGACTGTCGATCTCCTCCTTAAGTTCGGGAGAGAGATTCTCTTCAGCCTTCTGGAACATCAGCTCTTTCCTGGCCCATTTATTTATATAATCCTGTACGATGGCGGTGCTGTCAGTTGCAGAGGTCCCGGCTTTGACCAGGGAAGGTATCCTGTCGAGGTAAAGTACGGCATCACCGGCCTTTGCAATTGCTATTCTTCTGGCAGGATTATTACGGTCCTTACATCCTGCCGCCATTACAAAAATCAGCACAATGGCCAGGATCCTGTTAATTTTTAATGTTGTTTTTAATCTCATTAAGAACAAGGTTGTCAACTTTAACGGTATATTTTTCCTTTAATTGTCTTATCCATTCATTCTCGAGGAACTCCTGAAATCCTGTCATCATCTCTCCCTGTACTTCCTCAAAGGGACGAGGGACAGGTTCGTAAATCCTGGTCACAGCTACAACTGAGGGGTAGTTGTTGATATTCACCGACTGGGTTCCTGTGATCCATTGGATTTTATCAATTTGCTTGTCATCGCCCAATTCGAACCTGCCTTCCCTGATCACCAGCAGTGAGTCATTGTTCTTATTGAACTTTTGCAGCATCAGTGAATCACAACCGGGCTTACGGGAAAATTTTTTGTAGGCAGAGAAAAGTTTCTTTTCACCTGAAGGAGTGCGGAGGGTATAAATCTTTGCATCCATAGCCTTTCGTGTCAGGAAATCCTGTTTATGATTTTCGTAGTAAACATGAAGACCTGAAGAATCTTCCTGTACCCTGTTCCAGACTCTCTTGCCTGAGATCTCAAAAAGCAGGATCCCGTCATGGAATTCAGTGATCAGATATCTGAAATCCGGATACTTCTTCTCAAGCATCGAATCTTCATATTTCATTATCTGATCAGAGATCCTTGCTTCAATTGACTGTTTGATGAAATACTCCGGATTACTGGTGACGATCATAGATCCTCTCCTTTCTATATATGAGGCAAAATCCTTTGTAGTAAGATGCTGGTTTGCAAATGAATAAAGATAACCTGAAGGTATCGTTTCCTTATTGTATTTAGCTAAACCCTTGATAATAAGGGTATCTGTATTTTGGACAAACCATCTGAAGGCATTCTGGTTTATGCTGAAACTGTATTCCTTCTTAAGTTTTTCCATGAACGATTTTTTGCTGAGGGAATTGAGGTACGACTGGTTGATCTTGCTCTCCAGATAGGACCTTGTCTCCTCGAATGTTCCCGGAGCTTTTCTGTCGAGCAGCTTTATTATATGCCATGCATAGATAGTCCTGACAGGTTTTGAATATTTCCCGGTATCAGGAATTGAGAATGCAGCTTCAGACAGTTCAGGGATCAGTTCACCTGTTCCGAACCAATCAAGTTTCCCTCCCCGTGCAGCTGACTCCTTATGGTCGGAATACTTTTCAGCAAGTTCGCTGAATGATGCTCCTTCCTGAAGCTGCCTGTAGATATCATTAATCGATTCCTCGGCTGTTTTGGCCTGTTTTTCTGTTGCTCCGGGAGGAGCGACCTTCATGATATGCGCAGTAAGGACCTTTCCTCTGGACGCTCTTTTATTAACTACTTTTACAATATGATAACCGTAAGGTGTTCTTACCGGCTGGGAAATAGCTCCTTTTTTAAGGTTGTATGCGGCGTCTTCAAATGGAGTGATCATCTGGAAGACAGTAAAATATCCGAGGTTACCTCCGTTTATTTTAACCAATGGATCGTCTGATGTGCCTCTTGCCACCTGTTCAAATGATTCGCCGGCAATGATGCGGTTCCTTATATCGGCAGCTTTCTGCCAGGCAGTCAGGGTATCCTGGGGTTTGGCACCCTCGGGGCAGCTTACAAGTATATGCCATGCATTTACTTCCGTCAGGTACCTCTGATATGTCTTCTGAAGAAGCTTTTCCTTTGTATCTGTATCAGTAAGATAATTTTGTGCCAGCTGAGTCCTGTATCCGTTCAGTTCGGTCCGGAATGCCCTGGTGGTGTCGATGCCTTCATTAACGGCATCTGCAACTTTCAGCTTGAAGTTCGTGTAAAGCTGAATGTATTCGTCTATATTTCCCTGCTTCCCCGGTTCCAGACTTTTACTGTACATCCTTATGAATTCTCCGGCTGTTACCTTTTGTCCGGCTACGGTCATAAGCACTTTGTCATCCAGTGACTGTGCATTAGCTGATATAGTAAGCAGGAAAGAGACTATGACCGGCAGAGATGAAAATTTCATTTATTCTGGATGGGAACTGTTATTCAAAAGATTTTCTGCTATAATTGGGGGATTCCCTTGTTATTGATACATCATGGGGATGGCTTTCAATAATTCCGGAATTAGTTATCCTGACGAATTTGCCTTCCTTTTTAAGTATGCTGATATTTTTTGCGCCGACATACCCCATTCCTGACCTTAAGCCTCCTGTCATCTGATAAATGACTTCCGCCAGGCTTCCCTTGTATGGCACCCTGGCTGCAATACCTTCCGGGACAAGTTTCTGAATGTCGTCCTCCATATCCTGGAAATAGCGGTCCTTTGAGCCCTGCTGCATTGCCTCGATGGATCCCATTCCCCTGTATGCCTTGAATTTACGGCCATTATAAATTATCGTTTCCCCCGGCGACTCCTCAACGCCGGCAAAAAGAGAGCCTGCCATTATTGAATCGGCTCCGGCAGCTAATGCCTTTATAATATCACCTGAATATCGTATCCCTCCGTCTGCAATTACGGGTACTCCAGAGCCCTCGATTGCTTTGGCCACATTATAAATCGCTGAAAGCTGAGGGATCCCAACGCCGGCAATTACTCTTGTGGTGCAGATTGAGCCTGGGCCTATACCCACTTTGACTGCATCCGCACCTTCTTCGACAAGTTTTTTTGCAGCCTCAGCAGTTCCTATATTTCCTGCTACGACTTCCGTTCCGGTGTAGGTCTTCTTTACCTCTTTCAATATTCTGATAACACTTTTTGTATGTGCATGAGCCGTGTCGATCACAATGGCATCTGCACCGGCGCTTATAAGCGCATCGACTCTGGTGAGAGTATCTGCTGCAATTCCGACAGCTGCAGCAACCCTCAGGCGTCCCTTGTCATCCTTGCAGGAATTTGGACGATCCTTGGTTTTGGTTATATCCTTGTATGTTATCAGTCCCACCAGCTTACCAAATTCATCAATCATCGGAAGTTTTTCTATCCTGTGCTTCTGCAGTATCCTTGAGGCTTGATCGAGAGTGGTTTGATGATTTGTGGTGATGAGATTGATGGTCATTACCTCTGTTATCTTTCGTTTCAGGTTGTTTTCAAAACGAAGGTCCCTGCTGGTGACTATGCCTTTGAGAATGCCGTTTTTATCAATCACAGGTATCCCGCCGATCTTGTACTCGGCCATCAGGTTTATTGCCTCCGCAACTGTGCCATCAAGACCTATGGTAATTGGATCGAGGATCATCACATTCTCAGCTCTTTTTACGCGCTTTACCTGGGATGCCTGCTTTTCAATTGTCATATTCTTGTGGATGACGCCTATGCCGCCTTCCCTTGCAATTGCTATGGCAAGATCATCTTCGGTCACAGTATCCATTGCTGCGGAAATAATCGGTGTATTGACCTTAATGTTTCTTGTGAACAATGAACTAAGATCGACCTCCCTCGGAAGTACCTCTGAATAAAAAGGTATCAGAAGGACATCGTCAAATGTAAGGCCTTCGAACAGGATTTTATCTTTTATAAACGACATCGGAAGGGGTATTAAGTTTTGATGGCGCAAATTACGAAAAATTCGTTACTCATAAAACATTCTAACTTTTTAAGGATCATAAATAATCGGATTACTGTTACTATTTTTGTATTAAGGTTAAAACCACCCCGTCACGACAATTAAATCGTGACACCTCCCGCAAGCGGGAGGAAAGTGAATTGGAGATGGATATTGAACTATATAAGAAGGTGCTGACAAAGTACTGGGGATTCACCTCTTTCCGTCCGCTTCAGGAGGAGATAATCAGATCTGTTGCTGAGGGAAAGGATACTCTTGGACTGATGCCTACAGGTGGCGGTAAATCGGCAACATTCCAGGTACCGGCTATCGCAAGGGAGGGATTATGCCTCGTGATCACTCCGTTGATAGCCCTCATGAAAGACCAGGTAAATCGCCTCAACAGCATGGAAATAAAGGCAATGGCGATACATTCAGGAATGTCATCCGAGGAGATAGATATAGCACTCGACAATTGTATTTACGGCGATTATAAATTTCTTTATATATCTCCTGAAAGGATACCGACAAGGATCTTTCAGACAAGGCTCCTGAGGCTTAATCTCAACCTGGTGGCAGTTGATGAGGCTCACTGCATTTCGCAATGGGGATATGATTTCAGACCTTCATATCTGAAAATAGCAACTATCCGTGAACATATTCCTGCCGGTGTGCCATTTATTGCTCTTACAGCTTCGGCAACGCCTGCAGTGATCGAAGATATCATGACCAGGCTGGAATTCAGGGAGAAAAATGTGCTGCGAACAAGCTTTGAAAGAAAGAATATCTCGTATCTGGTGCGGAAAGCAGAAGACAAGGGTACCTATCTGATAAAGACGCTACATAAGGTTAAAGGAAGCGGAATAGTTTATGTGAGAAGCAGGAAGAGGAGCAAGGAGATTGCCGAGTTACTGGTAGCCAATGGAATAAGTGCAGACTTCTACCATGCCGGACTGCCAATTGAACTCCGCGATAAAAAACAAATTTCCTGGACTACCGGTGAAACACGTGTGATAGTGGCGACAAATGCCTTCGGTATGGGCATCGACAAGGCTGAGGTGAGGTTTGTGATCCACTGGGACATGCCCGATTCAATTGAGGAATATTTCCAGGAGAGCGGCAGGGCAGGGCGCGACAATAAACCGGCCTATGCTGTCCTTCTTTATTCTCCGTCCGATAAGAGCCGGCTTGAGGATTCACTCAGACGGAAATTTCCACAGGTGGAAAAGATAAAGAATGTCTATGAGGCTCTCTGTAATTTTCTGAATGTGCCGCAGGGAGCAGGGAAGGATAATGTGTTTGATTTCAACATGGCCGACTTCGTCTCGAAATACAGACTGCCGGTGATTGAAACCTATAACAGCCTCAGTTTCCTGCAGAGAGAGGGTTATGTGGAATTCACCGAGGAGATAAACAATCCTTCGAGGGTTCATTTTACGATAGGGCGCGATGACCTGTACAAGTTCCAGGTGGCAAACGAATCCTTTGATAGTTTCATAAAGCTTCTCCTCAGATCATACACCGGGATGTTTACCGAGTTTGTGGCGATAAGTGAGGAGACACTTGCAAGGAAATCTGCGCTTACCCAGGAAAACATTTACAGGTTTCTTGTTAAGCTCTCCTCTCTAAACATCGTTAAGTACATTCCCGGGAAAAAAACTTCCCTGATCATATTTACAGAGGAGCGGCTCGAAAGAAAGGCGCTGATGATCTCCCCTGAAAACTACCTTCAGGTAAGGGAGAAGTATATTGTCAGGCTTAACAGGATGATTGACTATGCCGATTACAACACGAAGTGCAGATCGGTGACGCTTCTTGATTATTTCGGCGAGGAAGCAGACAGGTGCGGAGTATGCGACGTTTGCCGTGAAAGGAATGAGCTTGATCTGAGCAAATATGAGTTCGACCTGATACTGGATGAGATAAAGGAAGTGCTTACAGGACGACAGGCTGATGCCCAGGAGTTGGTCAGCAAAGTAGGACATCCGGAGGATAAAGTCATCAAGGTACTGCGATGGCTTCTCGACCATAATAAATTAGTCATGGACGACAAACATCTCCTTAGCTGGAAAGAAAATGATCTCTTTTCAAGGTAATAATAAAAAAAAGGTATGGAGGCAAAAAAGACCTCCATACCTCGGCTGTTAACGACCCTAAACTAACCTGGAATAGTCATCGTTTAATAGCCTGTATTTTGCATTGCTGCTTTTTCATCAGCAGTAAGGGCATGCCCGTCAGCATTATAAATTGCATCGAGGAAAGTCTGCGGCAGCGGGCGCAGGTAATGCTTCTCAGCGATAGCTGCTACTGATCCCTCGTTGTAAGTCCTGGCGCGGGTTAAAAGCGTTTTAGTGCGCGCAAGGTCTTCCCAGCGAAAAAGCTCACCGTAGAGCTCGCGTGAACGCTCGTTGAGCAGGAAGCACATCATCCTGTCGTTGGAGCTTGAAAGGCCGAGTTTTGTTATAATGGCTTCATCTACAGCAGGAAGGCTTGCCGGGGTGATCCCGGTGGTAATATTCGAGGCAGCGGTTGTTACAGGAATATTAAGCGATTCGTAGTATGAATTTGAAATGGAATTGGAATTTATCAATGAACCATCTGTATTTCTGGGTGCATTTGTATTGGTAAGAACAGCGTAGCCGCCATCCTTGTATGCAGCTCTGTTTTCACCGGCCTTGAACTGCGCACGTGTACGGACAATATTCATAACCGTGATGGCCTCAGCATATTTGGCTTGGCGGATAAGAGCTTCAGCTTTAATGAGATATGTCTCGGCTACCCTTGCATATATTCCATCGCGGCGGCCGGCTGTTGCGGCTACGGCTGTGCGGGATCCGTCTAAATATTTGCTGAGCGACGGAAACCTGCTGACATTGCCAGCTAAGCTTAAGTAACCGCTGCCATTGGCAAGGTAGCGTGGATAGGTATGGGGTGTGGGTTTACCAGTTACAGGGTTATTGAAATAGACCCCGGTATGTGTACTTTT
>JAPLDY010000207.1:2777-41103 GCA_026391595.1 Bacteroidia bacterium | reverse complement strand
TTCCTCACTGGTTCTGTCTCAACTACAGGAAATACAACAACAACGAAAATGCAATGCCTGTGGATATGCACATGCTGCTTGGATTAATTGCCCCCCGGGCTCTCTATGTAACCTGTGCTGACGAAGACCTGTGGGGTGATCCAAAAGGTTCATACATAGCACTTTACAATTCCCTTCCGGTTTATAAGCTTCTGAAAACAGGATCGGGCTTGCCGGAAACCATGCCACCGCTTAATAAACCGGTAATAGGAGGTAAGGTCGCTTTCCACGTAAGGGATGGTGTTCATAATATGTTGTTGAAAGACTGGAACTGGTACATGGATTTTGCTGATAAGGTCTGGGAATAAAATGACCCCCATCCCTGCCTTCCCCCACGGGGGAAGGAGACTATGAAAAAGCCTTTCCCCCCTTGGGGGGAAACAGGAAAGGGGGGTCTATTTTTACCAGAAACAGGAAAGGGGGGTCTGCAAAAGAAAGGTGGAAACAGGAAGGGGATAAAATAAGCAAATGAAAACAGAAGCTAACATAACATTGGTCCGGGCAGAAAAAATGAAATCTGTCTTCTTAGATATCCTTATTAAGACTGGTTTTATTGATATCAAAGCTGAAAAAATTGCTGATATCTTCACCACCAACAGTCTGGAAGGTATTCACACCCATGGTGTTAACAGGTTCCCCCGATTTGTCAGGAATGTACGTGACGGATACATCGTTCCTGATGCAGAACCATCACTTTCAAATGCATCAGGTTCGCTTGAACAGTGGAACGGGAACCTTGGTCCGGGTCCGCTGAATGCACTCTTCGCTACAAACAGGGCTATTGAGATCGCTGATACGAACGGCATAGGTCTGGTCGCAATGGCTAACACAAATCATTGGATGCGCGGTGGCTTTTACGGGTGGCAGGCAGCCAGACGAGGATATGTTTTTATCGGATGGACAAACACCATTGCAAATATGCCTGCCTGGGGAGCAAAAGACCCGCATCTGGGCAATAACCCGTTTGTTCTCGCGGTACCTTTTGGAAGAGATGCAATTGTCCTCGATTTTGCTATGTCGCTCTATTCCTATGGCAAGATGGAGGCTTATGCCAACGAAGGAAAAAAGCTTCCCTATGATGGTGGATTTGACAAGGAGGGAACCTTGACAAATGATCCGGAAAAGATACTTAATTCATGGAGGACACTTCCGGTTGGTTACTGGAAAGGAGCGAGCCTGTCATTGCTTCTGGATATCCTTGCAACAATTTTGTCAGGCGGATCTTCTGTTAAGGAAATTACTGGAAGAAAAGTGGAATATGCCCTGTCTCAGGTTTATATAGCAATTAATATCAGAAAGCTTCAAAATTCACCTTCAATCGAAAATGCAATCAGGACGATCATTGACGATCTTCATGCATCATTAACTGTTGATGAAAAAACAAGGATCCGTTACCCTGGGGAAAATGTTCTTAAGATAAAAGAGGATTCTTTGAAAAATGGAATTCCTGTTGCTAAAAACATCTGGGAGGAAATACTCACTCTCTAATGAAGCTGGCTCCGATTTGTAATCGGTGCCTTTGATAATTCATGGCATGGGTTACAAACCCGTGCCAGCGGTTTGCCTTTGCGCCTATTAAATTTCTTCCTTCATCTCCTCAGTTGCAATCCCGTTGAGAGTGGCAAAATCAGTCACGGCATCTTTAACAGGATTTATGATTTCAGTATAACTAAGTCCGAACCTCAGGATCATTTTCTTCTTTTTTCCCATCAGAAAACAGATGCTCAACGGAAATATCTCTATCTTCTCCAGGTCTGAAGGTTTTATATCGATCTTAGGAAGGAAAGAATTTTGTTTCAGGATAATCCTGTCTCCTTCGATCTCGATGAATTTCTTTATCTTACCGAATCCTGCAGCGATTTGATAGGCTCCGAAAGAAACAAGGAAAACAATTGTTATCCAGAGAGTTGAGTCAGCATTTAATAAACTGTATTGGAATATTGCCCAGTAAAGTGCGATACCAATGCAAAGTATCCCGAAAATAATCTGAAAGATCCTGGTAAACTTTGAATTCTCTCTGGCTTCAAGGGGAAAATGCTTCTTTTCCATGATATATTTTATCCTCCTGATTTTATTTTTGTAATGGTTGAAAGATAGAAAATTAAAGTGAGCTATGTAATCGCGATTCAATTTGAATTTTACTATTTTTATAGGATCATTAACACTAAAACTACCTGAAATGAAAGAAGAATCAAAAAACATTACGCGCCGGACCTTCATTGGAACAACCGGAGCGGTTGCAGCAGGTTTGACCATAATTCCCAGCGCAGTCATGGGTGGCTGTGGAAGAATTTCTCCAAGCGATAAGCTTAATATAGCAGTTGTCGGTATTGGAGGAATGGGGAATTCAAATCTTAAAGCAGTCAGAGATACAGAAAATATCGTAGCATTGTGCGATGTCGACTGGGCTTATGCAAAACACGTTTTTGAAGAAAATCCAAATGCCAAACCTTACTGGGACTGGAGAAAGATGTACGATGAAATGGGTAAGTCAATCGATGCTGTCATTGTTGCAACTGCCGACCATACCCATTGCATCGTTGCTTCTACTGCCTTAACAATGGGCAAGAATGTATATGTTCAAAAGCCCCTGACACATTCAGTATATGAATCAAGGCTGTTGACTAAACTGTCTGCAAAACATAAGGTTGCTACACAGATGGGTAACCAGGGTTCATCAGGTGAAGGTGTTAATCTTACAGTAGAATGGATCCAGAATGGCGAGATAGGAGAAGTTACCAGTGTCGAAGCATTCACTGACAGACCTATTTGGCCACAGGGCCTTAACCGTCCTGCTGCGGAGGACAAAATTCCAGAAACCCTGAAATGGGATCTGTTTATTGGTCCTGCACAGGTTCGTCCCTACAACAGCATTTATCATCCATGGAACTGGCGTGGCTGGTGGGATTTCGGCACCGGAGCTCTAGGTGATATGGCCTGCCATATTATGCATCCTATATTCAAATCTTTGAAACTTAAATACCCGACAAAAGTTCAGGGCAGTTCTACTCTTCTATTAACTGACTGTGCGCCTCATGCACAGATGGTAAAACTTATCTATCCGGAGAGAGTTGCTCCGGAAGGTTTTAAAATTAAATTACCTCAGGTTGAAGTTACATGGTATGACGGAGGAATTCAGCCTCCGAAACCGGCAGGATGGCCAGCAGGAAAGGATATGAATAACGGCGGCGGTGGTGTAATCTTCCACGGAACAAAAGATACTCTTATTTGTGGCTGCTATGGAAGAGAACCATGGCTGCTTTCCGGCAGAGTACCTGACGTGCCTAAGACGGAACGCAGGCTGCCCGACAAGGTGAGCCATGAAATGGATTGGGTCCGCGCATGCAAAGAAACTCCGTCAAGCAGAGTAAAATCAAAATCTGATTTTTCAGAAGCAGGTCCATTCAATGAAATGGTTGTAATGGGAGTTCTTGCTGTCAGGCTCCAGGGACTTAACAAGGAGCTAGAATGGGATGGCGAGAAGATGGAATTCACCAACATCAGCGACACCGAAACCTTGAAGATATGTATTGAAGACGCATTCTCAATAACAGACGGTCATCCTACATTTAACAAGAAATGGACAGATCCTGCACTCAATGCAAAACAGTTTGCTGCAGAGATGATTAAGCATAAATATCGGACGGGATGGTCATTGCCTAAGATGCCTGCTTAGAATATTTATATATTATCCTCCTCTTTGGTAAACCCAGAAGGAGGTATATATTTTATTTACAGTGTATTACACCCCCTTCTTTGCTTTAGCAGAGAAGGGCCTGTCCCGCTTCAGCGGGAGGGCGGGGGGATGAGTACATGTGGCTATTTTAATCCAATTGCGCGGCCACTTCCCGCATTCCCATTATACAATCTGTTATCAGATCATCGAGGCTTACACCAAGCATTTCCGCACCTTTCTCGATAACAGACCTGTCCACTCCGGCTGCAAATCTTTTGTCAGTCCATTTCTTCTTTACAGAACGGGCTTCCATGTCCATGACACTCTTTGAAGGCCTGACCAGTGCGCTGGTGGTGACAAGGCCAGTGAGCTCATCAATTGCAAAGATCGTTTTTTCCAGCTTTGTAACCGGCTCAATATCAGAAGCCAAACCCCAGCCGTGGCTCAGCACTGCCCTGATATACTCTTCCGGCCAATTGTTCTCCTCCAGTATTTCTTTTGTCATGGTACAATGCTGTTCCGGGTACATCTCATAATCGAGATCATGGATCAGTCCGATGATGCCCCATTTATCCTCATTCTCTCCTGCTTTTCCAGCCATATATCTCATTACGCCTTCCACCGCGAGGGCATGCTTCATAAGGCTCTCCGTTTTGTTGTATTTTCTGAACAGCTCCAGGGCATCTTCACGGGTTGGGATATAGTCAGACATGGGGAATTTGAATTGATATGGTAAGACAACTTGATTGTCTGATTATCAGTATTTTAACTTTATAACTTTCCTGGTCTCGGTACGTCCTGGAAATTCAATGATAAGATAATACACTGCAGGTTCGAGTTTTGCACCGCTGATTTGGAGCTGAGTTGCACCAGAAGATAAATGATATTCTTTCCTGTCGATTACCTTTTTACCAACAGAATTTACAAGTGAAATATTAACAGTATCTCCCTTTTCTGACTCAATTAATATGTAGAGTTCATCTGAAAAAGGATTCGGACCAATGTGCAACGGATTCTCATCATCTATCCTTGCATTATCTCCAAGCCTCCTGGTTCTGTTCTTAAAGATTGTTCTCAGCGTATCATTTTTAAGATTATCATCACTATTGGCAAAGCTGAATACAACAAGTTCATAATCACCATAATGAGATAGATCTGCCTCTGCATTGAAAGTTACCGTGACGGAATCGCCGTTATAAATGATTTTGTCTTTGAAATGCTGGATGACAGGCATTGAATTATTTATGGAATAAGCCAGGTTAAATCCCTGTATCGTATCCGGGCCAAGATTCAGCAGCTTGATAGTAACTTCCTCCAAATCCATATTAGCAGACTGGACTGGTGAAACAAGCCTCGCTGCCATTATATCCCTTGCAATGTAAGTTACTGTCCCGGTACCGGTAAAGTCTATAAGATCTATCCATGCACAGTCTGATCCGGCAGATACAGAACCATCCTTCTTATATATCCATTCAAATTTATTTATACCTGCCGGCACACCGACAGCTTTTCTTGTCCATGATGTCTCTCCCGACTTTGAGAAAGTCTCGACATTGTTAAGTTTGAAAATAAGCTTATCATAATTGGTCTCTGATGAGACCTTGTAGAAAAATCTCAAAGAGTCGGCGTTTGAGTAGTTAGCTTTTATTCCGAGAATTGTTGATTGATTATCAGATATAGCGCCTGATTTTGCGGCTATTATCCCTTCATAGGGAGTCAATTGGGTGACTGTCCAGGGTTTGGAGCTGAGATTTATCCATGGAAATATCTTGAATGAAGCAGATTCAAATGTTTCCTGGAATTTCCCGATCCTGAATGAGAAGCTTTTACTTTTAATGAACGGATCACAGTTAAGGTCAGCTAAGATATTTATGGTCGTTCCTGGAATTGCCGAAGACGATATTTTTGCCTCAAGCGGGATCTGCACCATCGCCCCTGAGGTCAGATTGCCTGAGTTCTTGCTGGGATCAATCAGGCTTATCTCCGGATCAGGGCTTGAAATGGAAAACTGGCCGGAAGTATTACTGCTTCCAAGATTTAACACACTGAATATGAATTTGACAGTCTCTCCCGGATCAGCCAGGAAATTGCCGTTTCCGGTTTCTGTGTCGTCGATGATATAGTGAACTATTTCAAGTTTTGGTGAGTGGATATAGATATCAATTTTATACAGTTTTTCAACTGTTCCATATTTAATCTTAAGGTCAAAAGTAACCGCAGAATTATCAGGTACATTACCTGAAATGCTGAACTTAAGATCCTTATGCAGAACCTTTTGTGTTTCGGGCAACAGAGTGCCAATATTGCCATTGCCATTAATAATTGTAACATAAGGC
Source organism: Bacteroidia bacterium (assembly GCA_026391595.1). Classification (GTDB taxonomy): domain Bacteria; phylum Bacteroidota; class Bacteroidia; order Bacteroidales; family VadinHA17; genus LD21. The sequence goes on along the minus strand of JAPLDY010000207.1, from coordinate 35,052 downwards.
GATGTGCAGGAGATCTCAGCTGTGGCTCCGGTGGCAGGAAGATTTCCCAGGTTACTTATGGTCAGCTTCAGGAAGATTGTCTCGTTGTAGTCTGCAATGCTGTTATCATTTCCCAGAGAATCATTAACAGCTGTACCTGACAGATTAATGTAAGCTTTATTTATTGCAGAGAAATAAATAGTTTTGATCAATGGTATTTTATTCTGTCCGGTAATTACGACAAGGCATGAATCATTTGTAAGACCGGGCATATCAAGTGTGACAGATCCTGAAGGACTTACGTAAGAAGCATCCCAGAGAGTGTCGAAATGTGATATGGCAACATAGGAGAAAGGATCTGCAATAAGTGAATAGGATTTCAGATTATTGGGAAGCGTGTCGGGCAGTGTGATTTTAAAAGTGTCTGGTGTACCTATTATCGGAAGGACACTTGGATCACCAACCAGATTGTATATCTCCCAGTAATATTTTTTCCTGCTGGTTGTACTGCCGCTGACAGCCAGGTTCCCTGCATAATTCACCTGTCCCATGGTGATATACCAGTCCGACGCACTTTCACCATGGGTATGAAAGAGGCGGTCGAGGGCACCGAGGCCGGTTGATCCATAGGTGGGATTGAGGGCAATAGGCCCCACCCCCACAGCCCAGTAATACTCCTCATCCCAGTACGAATCTGCAGATGCGCCTATGTATCCTATCGCTCCTTTTTTCTTCGCCAGTACCATTGCGTTGCCGAAAGATGAAGTGTTGAATCTGGAAGTCTGACAGGCATTGCTGATCACAAAAGGATACATATTTTTATTTTTAAAGGAGGCGGTATCCGGAATGTTGATATTCAGATAGAGCCATCCGGAAGTTGATCCATGTCCTGTATAGTTTATGAATGATAAGCCCCGGTTAATAAGCTTCACGATTGTGTCCTTCTTTGCGTTAGGATAAAGGAAGTGGAACTGATTAATTTTATTCGCGGGTGAAAGATAATTTGATACCACGTAATTTACCTGGCCGTTCATATAGGTTGCATGGCTGTCGTCAATTCCTGCAGTTGCCAGAGCGTTGGAATGAAATAAATTGGTATCGGCAAATTCATATTTTTCATACTGCAGTATCTTGCTTACCACTGTTTTAAGATCATTAGCGTCAGCAACAGGCAGTCTGCCGATGAACATCTCCGGAATATAATCGCCGCCGCCGTCAAATTCACCGTAATAGAGATCTGTGATGCTTCCGGTTCCATAGTATGGGATCTTTGTTGTGTTACCGACTATCAGAAGATATTCAGGAGGAGGATTATCTGCAGTAGATGAATTATATATCGCAGCAATGGATTTCTTTATATCTATATAGTTGCTGCCAGCAAAAGCGGCACCTGTATAGAGGATGTCAAGCTTGAATCCCTTCTGTTTTTTCCACCTGATGAATGGTTCAAGGTTCTTCCTGAATGCAGTATCTGTCAAAATGATCATTCTCACTGGCTTATCTGAATAGCCTGTGATAAGGTTTTCCGGATTATAATTAAGAGTTCCCTTTTCAAGCTGATTGCCAAAAAGAACTGATTCAGGAAATAATGATTTCTTACTTGTTACTCCGGTGGGAGTAAATATTATATCAATCTTCATTGATGTAATTACCTCGAGCACTTTAGAGTGAGGATTATATCTTACCGGATAAATTGAGAGGGTAGCAAGGTTCTTTCCTCTTGCTCTTCCCAGCGGCTCAATCTTCACTGTGTCTGATTTTATGAATTTCCGCTCTGCATAAACCGCTTTATCTATCCTGAACTGAGGTTTATCCCTCTGCATATCCTTCGTCTCACCTTCCTGAACCGGATAGAGATCGCCCTTTATCCTTTTGGCATATGGCCTTATCTTAGAGGAGTTTATATCGGATATCCTCACTTTATAAGTATAACCATCAGGTATAACGATAAGTCTTGAAAATACAGGAAGTTCCGGTTTACCGATATCAGATGCAGGAATATGTCCGGGAATGCCTATCCGGAACCATTTGCCGTCTTCAGTTATGAAGCTTTCAGCGTCAAGCTCTGATATTGAATAATTTATGATAAGGGAGTTGTCTGTGGCAACAATATCGCTGTTCTGCATACCGGTTCCAAGACTGTATTTATGATCTTTCAGCGTCTGACTAAACGCTGACGTTGAAATAATCATAACCAATACCAGTAGAATACCTTGTCTGTGTAACCCTAAACGCATCAGTGTTAATTGATTAACGCTGTACCCTAAATTCCCCCGGAAAGTTATTAAAATTACATTATATAACGAATCAGGGGTCAATAAATTTGATTAAAATAATAAGATTCGTATTTTTATGTTTATTTTTCATACATGAAGGTCTGAAAATATATGAAACGATTTATTGTTATCTTAATTCTAAACACTCTTGTGACAGGTTTGTTCGCCCAGATTAACAAATTTGGAACACCTGATTCAAAGAGTTACAGCATGCAGGTCATCCCGGGTGCAGAGCAATATAACTGGTCGATAGTCAAGGATAAATTCGGAGCCATGTATTTTGGCAACGACAATAACATGGTACTCAGATATGATGGAACACGATGGACATCAATACCAATGAACCGGAATAATCCTTCAGATGCCAGATCGCTGGGAATTGACGAAAATGGAATTATCTATGTTGGCGGTACAAATGAATTCGGATATATAGAACCGGACCCTAATGGAAAAAGGGTTTACAAATCACTGGTTGATAGTCTCGGCCCTGCAAATGATATAACAAGCTATATTACATGTGACCCTTCACTGGAAATTGGTGGAAAGGATTCTGTGATGACAATTGGAACTCTTCAATCGATTGTAATTAAAGATTCCAAAGTCTATTTCATGAGCGAAAGATCAATTATAATCTACGACATACAGAAGGATAGTTTAAGTTATATTAACCTACGGAAACTTGGATACAGGCAATTTCTGAGAATGTTTTTAATTGATAACAAAATTATATTGGCAAGCAATATCTTAGGACTTGTGGAATTCGATGGTAACAGATTATCACAATTGACAGGTGGTGAATTCTTTAAATATAAGAAGAGCATTACCGTTCTTCCTTATGCCGACAAGAAGGTGATTGTCGGTACTTTGGATAAAGGCATCTATATTCTTGATTATTCGACCGGCGCCATCGACAGCTCTTTTGTCGAGAGAAAATTGTTCAACAGGCTAAAAGAATCCCAAATATATTTTGCATTAAAGCTTCATTCCGGAGAAATAGCACTGGGAACATATGGTGATGGAGCCTATGTAATCAACCATGACGGAAGCATTGCAGGTCATTATACAAGCTCAAATACAAAGATGGTCGATAATCTGGTTTCTGCAATGTACTCAGATCCTGATAATATCTCCGAACTATGGATATCTGTAACAGCCTCTATATCAAAGATATATCTGAATCTGCCTTATACCTATTTCTCAGAGAAATCAGGGATTGATGCAAGCGTAAATAGTTTTTGCAATTTTAACGGATCAGCGTACGTTGCAACCGATCTTGGTTTATATAAAAGTTCGACAGATGAAAACGGTGAAAGAATATTCAAGAAGCTTGATAACATAAGCACACAGCAAATTTTTAATGTAGATGTTGTTAAATTCGACAATGATAGTTTCCTGCTTGCAGCCTCAAATTTCGATGGTGTTTACCAGGTATTCCCTAATAATAAGTCCCTGCTACTTTCAGTGACGCGCGATCCTACCAGGACAATATTCCAGTCTGGTATAAATAAATCCCGGTTTTATTTCGGATTGACCAAAGGTTTGATACTAATAGTAGATTACAAGTCAGGAAAATGGCATGAATATGGTAAGATTAAAGAGATTAACGCCCTGACTGCCAATTATTGCGAGATGAAAAACGGGGACTTGCTTATTTTGACATCATACCCTGAGCGTGTTTATAAGGTACCTTTTAATGATACCATACCAGAACAATATACAACCGACAGCGGAATTCCCGACGGTGGATTAAACAACCTGACAGAATACAATGGAGATTTTATCCTTGCTACAACAAGAGGACTATTTAAGCTAAACACGCAGACTGATAAATGGATACCTTGCGACGAAATCACCGGAGGTTATTCTAAAAACAGGAGTGTAGACGCCTTTTATGAATCGCCTTCAGGTAATATCTGGATTTCGACAAGCGAGGAGAAGTATTATGATATTATGTTCAAAAAATCGAATGACTCGATTTCTATGTTGAAAGGCGGAGCATTATCTATTATTCCAAGTGTCAAGTATATGTCAATTTCTTCAGTCGAAGGACGCGACTGGTTTGCCAAAGCGAAGAGCATTTATGTTATTGATAATTCAAAGATTAGTAATATGCTTCCTGCTGTTCAGACTTATCTGTCAAAAATTGTCCTGTCGGCTCATGGTGACGATTCACTCATAATGGATGAAACATTTTTCAGGACTGCTGACAATGGGAGAAGATATCCTGTTGGATCGAATTCTTCTCAGAAAACCCCGGAGTTCAAATATAAATTCAATTCACCTTCATTCTACTGGACCACTCCGTACATGATCGAAGAAGAAGCAACTCTCTATTGCTATAAGCTGGAGGGTTTTGAGGATAAATGGTCGAACTGGGAAAATATAAGGTATAAAGACTTCACCAACCTGCCCTTTGGCAAATATACTTTCAGGGTTAAAGCAAAAACCATGACCGAGATTGAATCACAGGAAGCCTCATACAGTTTTAATATAATGAAACCATGGTATGTGACTCCCTGGATGATCTTCCTGTATGCTGTTGCTGCAGTACTTTCGGTCATTGGTATCATTATGGCATACACGAAGCGGCTTAAGAACGAGAATATCCGCCTTGAAGGTATCGTGGCAGAACGTACCGCCGTTGTCGTAAAACAGAAGGAAGAACTCGAATCAAGCATCCATTATGCAAGCCGTATACAGATGGCTCTCCTGCCCTCTGAAGCAATACTCTCGGAAAATATCAAGAATTATTTTGTTCTCTTCAAACCAAGAGATATCGTCAGCGGCGACTTTTACTGGATGACAAAGAAGTCTGAAAGACTCTATATTGTTGCTGCCGACTGCACCGGACACGGCGTGCCTGGAGCATTCATGAGCCTCCTCGGAATGTCGTTCCTCGATGAGATAATCGACAAGGAAGCAGCACCCCGTGCCGATTTCATCCTGAACCAGCTCCGTCTTCATGTGACGGACTCCCTGAAGCAGGTAGGCGGTGATGACGAAGCCAAGGACGGAATGGATATGGCGATACTGGTAATAGATTTTAATTCAAAGAGAATTGAATTCTCGGGAGCTTATAACCCATGCTTCAAAGTGAGAAAACTGGCAGAGCATGAAGTTGCAAAATATGATGACGAATCAGTTGAGAAGCCAGATGGTTCGATGTCGAACGGCAAATATCTCCTTGAAACGATATATGCAAGCAAGATGCCGATAGGAATCTCTTCGCGCATGAATGAGGACTTTGTATTCTACGATTGGAATCTTGAGAAGGGGATATCATATTATATGTTTTCTGATGGCTATATAGACCAGTTCGGAGGCGAGCATGGACGTAAGTTCATGAAGAAGAACTTCAAGAGGCTTCTCCTGGAAATCCAGGATTATCCTATGACCAGGCAAAAGGAGCTGCTGGAGAAAAATCTCAAGGATTGGATGGGCCATTGTCCTCAGATTGACGATATACTTGTGATGGGAATCAGAACCGAATGATTTCCTTCAAGACATTCCTAAGGTATCATGACAAACACATGCAGGAATATGAAAAGAAAAATCTTCTTTATAATCTTTATTGCTATGACAATTTCGTCTTATTCACAGAAATATCCTGCTTTTGACACTTACCCTACATCTGCAGGAGATGTTGAAATGCATTTCATAGGACATGGGTCTCTTATGTTTAAACTGAACAATTACATTATCTATGTCGATCCTGTCAGCAGCTCGGGTAACTATGATAATCGTCCTAAAGCCGACCTGATCCTTGTAACACATGAACATTCCGATCACCTCGATGCTGACCTTATTGCCAGGCTTCGTAAAGATGAAACTATCTTCTACTCAACGGAAAAAGTTGTTTCACAGGTCAAATGGGCAAAGGCGATGAAAGCCGGAGATACGAACATTGCAGGAGGTATAACAATAGAAGCAGTCCCTGCATACAATATCGTTAATTTGAGGGCAATGGGCCAGCCTTTTCATCCAAAAGACAACGGGATAGGTTTTATTCTTTCAATCGGCGATAAGAGAATCTATGTTGCCGGTGATTCAGAAAATACACCCGAAATGAAAGCTTTGAAAAACATAGATGTTGCTTTTCTGCCAATGAACCTGCCCTATACGATGACACCTGAGATGGTTGCAGATGCTGCCCTGGCTTTCAATCCGGGGATATTATACCCTTACCATTTTGGAGATACAAACACCGATAAAATAATTGAACTTTTAAAGGGTACGGGAATTGAAGTTAGAATAAGAAATCTAAAATAATATAAGAAATGACCACCATCCCTGCCTTCCTCCAGAGGGGAAGGAGTAAAAACTTTTCCCCCCTGGGGGAAATTAGAAAGGGGGTATTTTAAATTGAATAATAAATTAAAATAATTTAAGTATGAAATCGATCTCAAGAAGAAGATTCCTGAAGAAAGGAATAGCCGGTGCAGGGATCGTTGCAATTTCACCCTCAATAATGGCCTCTGCATCCGCCCCGGATGGTGAGCAGGAAAAAATAATCTATAGAACGCTGGGGAAAACCGGACTAAAGGTTCCGGTCATAAGCTTCGGAGTTATGCGCTCCGATAATGCCAGCCTGTGTAAAGCTGCCTATGATAAGGGAATAAGACTTTTCGACACTGCAAATGGATACCAGGGAGGGAATAATGAAACGATGCTGGGCAACTTTTTCAAGGATAATAAGAGGGATTCATTCATTCTTGCTACAAAAGTAAAGCCGAACACCGACAGGGAAGGAAAACCTACCGCAGATACCACTCCCGAAAAATTTCTGGAAATGTTCAATACAAGCCTCTCAAGGTTGCAGATGGAATATGTGGACATTCTTTATGTCCATGATTTAAGTAATCCGGAGATGCTTGAATACAAGCCGCTTATAGCTGCTATTAAAAAGCTGAAGAATGAAAAGAAGATCAGGTTCATGGGTTTCTCTACCCACAGGAATGAACCACAGATGATAAATGCTGCTGCAGATAAGGAAGACTGGGATGTTATCCTTACTTCATATAACTATAAGCAGGCTTATGCTGCAGAATTGACTTCTGCCATAAAGAAAGCTGCAACTTCAGGCATTGGTATAGTTGCGATGAAAACACTTGCAGGAGGCGGATGGCTCGACAGCGAAAGGACTAAACCTATGAATACCAGCGCTGCACTAAAATGGGTATTGTCAAATCCTGACGTACATACAACAATTCCGGGTATGACAAGCTTTGATCAGCTTGATCTTAATTCAAAACTGCTAACAGATATCACTCTTAATGATCAGGAAAATAAAGATCTGCTGGCCGATATGTCTGACCCCGGCCTCTTTTGTTCAGGCTGTCAGCAATGCCTGGCTTTGTGTCCCCTCAACCTGCCTATTCCTGACTTGATGCGTGCATATATGTATACCTTTGGCTATTCTTCACCTTCAATGGCAAAGAACCTGCTGGAGGAACTGGCTATCAACGGAAATCCATGCAGCGGATGCGATGAGTGCAAAGTCCAATGCTCCCGGAATTTCAAGGTAAAGGAAAAAATTGCCGACATTTCAAGGCTTACAAATGTCCCTGTTGATTTTCTGACATGAAAAGCAAATAGACGACTTTTACTTATGAAAAAGACATTTTTAACCGGATTCTTACTGCTGCTTCTTTCAGTCTTTGCATTAGCTCAGGATTTTGTTTTACCTGATCTTATAGGCTTCAGGAAAATAACCGATTACCCTGTCTATGTTCCTGGTAACCTTTGGGATTTCATCGATGGAGCCGCTGATACTTACCTTGCTCTGGGATTTGTTGATCTTAATGTCGCCGAATACAGGAAAGGCAAGGATGTGATCAAGCTTGAAATTTACAGGCACAGCGATCATATCATGGCGTTTGGAATCTATGCCTCTGAACGATCTTCTTCCTACAATTTCAATAATCTAGGATCACAGGGTTATATCGTGGACGGAGCCATTAATTTCTTCAAGGGTAACTATTATGTCAAGTTAAGGACTTATTCCAAAAAGTCAAAGACTCTTCAGTCTGAGGAATCCCTGGCCCGGATAGTTGAAAGCCTGCTGGCAGGTGAAACGGATATGCCCCTTCTGCTTTCCAGATTCCCTGACGAAGGCAAAAAAACAAATGAGGAGACCTTTGTCAATGAGAGCGTTCTTGGGCATCAGTTCCTTAATAATGCATTTAAGGCTGTTTATCAGACTGGTAATGATAATTTTAGTGTTTATATTATTAAATCCGGATCGGCAGAAGAGACTCTTAAAACTGCAAAAGCTTATCTGGCAGCAGGAGGTATTGAACCGGACCAGTCAGAAACCAGGTATGTTTTTACCGATGGTTATAATGGAACAACCTTTCTTACATGGAAGGAGAGCCTGATGGTAATAATTTCAGGACTTGCCAGGGATCAGGCTGATATTGCAGAAAAATATTCTTCTGAGATTCTGAAATAGAATATTAAGAATACCAGGGTCTTTGTCTGTTTTTAAGGTCTGATAATATTTCTCCGGCAGTATTGACATCATCTATTATCTGGAAGTCGAACATTCCGACACATATAAAATCAGCACCGTTCTCAAATGCATAGCGGAATCCATCCTTAGGCTGGATTGCACCACCTGCCAGGACTTTAAATGCAAACCATGGCTTTTTGATCTGCATCATGTATGCAGCTGTCTGCTCTGAAAACAGGTCGAACATATTATCATGTATCAGATCGTGATCAAGATATTTCTTCGAATCTACACTGAATTCAACCCGGTTGGATACAGGATGTGCTGACCAGTATTTATCATGATGAAAGGTCTTTACATAGAAATCTGCGGGAATCCCCTCTCTTTCGCAGGTCTTGATAACTTCAAGGGCATGGGCTCCGACACCAGCCATATAGCCTTTCTTCCTGATATATTCGACGGCAGAGGCAAGCTCTTTAATCTTGCCCTCCCTGACATATCTATCTGCTTCCCCTCCCTGGATATATAATGTAGTGGTGCCGTTCCCTATAGCCCTGTCAATATCGCCGTAAAAATCATCGGGTTTGAGATAGGTCTGGCAGATACTCTTCATTTTGCCGCCATAAAGCCTTAGATATTTATTGAAGATCGGGAAATTGTCATTTGTAAGGAATGAAGTGCTGATGCCTGCCATTTCGGCAAGGTGAAATGTTTCCAGTATTTTCTGATCCGTATTATAAGCTTTGAAAAGGGTATTGGCATAGAGCAGGTCGCGTGCATGTGCGTAGCCGCTTATCAGGTTGCATCCCATTATCATCCTGCTGAATTCATGGTCACCGAATTTACCCTTCGGCAATACTGCTTTCAGTTCGGTGATATGCTTATAGGTGACCCTGGGCAATGTTGCACTGGAAACCCCGTCAACCTGTGGTCTGGACATTTCATTTATAAAAACACCGGCAAAGCCTGCAAGAAAAGGTACTCCTGCCAATCCCTTTATAAGCTCCCTTCTGCGGTTTATCTCAGGCTCTCTGACTTCAGCTTTTTCAACAGGCTCCTCACCCTGTACTTCCTTTTTCTTAGTCAGAAGCTGTTCGAGGCCGAAGAACCGGCCTGACCTGGTAAATGCCAGGACAAGCAGACAGACAAGCTCGATCAGGTTCTTGTTTACGAAGAGATAGCTTCCTTCTGTGGCAGCGCCATAGCTGAATCCTCCGAAAGGGGGATAAGCAAGGTAATACAATGCCAGCATTGCGACGCCAGCCCATGAAGCCAGCCTTGTGCATATACCGAGGATAAGAGCAAGGCCTATCAGTGTCAGTCCCCATTCGTTGGCAAAATTGACTATTTGTAACCCTGTATCACCGGAAGCCATCCACCGGAATAAATCTCCGAATATCCATCTCGATCCTTCAAGATATGATCGTGCGCTCCATGCAGGATTAAATATCTTGGTCAGCCCTTCGTAAAGAAAATGCCAGCCCACGACTATTCTTAAAAGGGCAAGCAGTGTATGGACTATTCTATTTTTTGACATGGTTGAAGCCATAAGGATTTAATTTTACCAGGTTTCTCAGGGTAAAATTAAAAATTTTTGAATGTAATAACGGCTTCTTTATATTTTCAGACCTTTTTTTCTATCTCACCAGTAATCAATTCCTTAAGCTCTTCATAGGAATTGACTATCGGAAGATCGCTGTTGTCGATGACAACGTTCTGAGGCGGACGGTAAAGGACTCCGGTTTCCGCTTTTCTGAGCATATTGATGTCGTTGTACGAATCACCGATTGCAATTACCTTATAGTTAAGTTTTTGCAAAGCTTCTACAACTTTCATTTTACCATTTTCCTGTCTGAGGTTGTAATTTACAATTTTGCCAAGGTGATCAACAGTCAGATGATTACAGAAGAGGGTAGGGTGACCAAGCTTCTCCATAAGAGGATTTGCAAACTCGACAAAAGTGTCAGATACGACAACCAGCTGTGCTCTTGACCGGAGCCATTCTATGAACTCCTTTGCGCCTGGCAAAGGTTTTATATGTGCAATGACATGCTGAATGACATGGAGTGTAAGGTTGTTCTGCAGGAGGATATCCAGTCTTCGTTTCATGAGGACATTGTAGTCATTAATATCCCGCGTAGTCAGTTTAAGTTCATCTATGCCGGTGTGTTTCGCAACACTTATCCATATTTCAGGCGTGAATACTCCTTCGAGGTCGGAACAAACAATATACATTTTTGTATCAGTTTAATGTTTAAGTAAGTAATTCTTCAGTTTGATATAATCGTTTTCAAGTTTTATATATTCCTCAGTTTTGTCAGTAGTGGTTTTAAGTGACTGAGGCAGGGATGGAGTAAATCCAAGTATACCTTTTATTTCATCACTGAATTTTGCAGGATGAGCAGTCTCCAGTGATATAAAGATATGGTTGCCTGAAGCTCCAGATCCTTTTTGCTCCTGAAAAGCTTCAATTCCTCTCCATGCAACTGCTCCATGCGGTTCTAAAAGCACTCCATGTTTATTATAACATTGCGAGATGGTATTTCTTGTCTCTTCATCGGTTACACTTGCTCCAAAAAAATCCTTTCTAATCCGCTCAATGTCAGGCGCTTTCAGTAGGATACCCTTTTCGTTCATAACACCGCCATACATTGCAATTATCCTGGCAAGATTGCTTGGATGCCCAACATTCATGGCACTGGAAATGCAGTTATATGAAGGTGCAATGATCTTGTAGATACCTGTTTTTAGATATTCAGGCACTTCATTGTTCCTGTTTGTCGATATTATGAACCGGCTGACAGACAATCCCATTTCCCTTGCCATAAGTCCGCCCATAAGATTTCCGAAGTTGCCTGACGGAACGCTGAAAACAACATTTTCATTTCCTTTCTCTGCCAGCCTTGACCAGGCATAAAAGTAATAGACCGTCTGGGGCAGAAGCCGTCCGATATTTATTGAATTGGCCGAAGTGAGCGAAATCTCCACCAGAGAACGATCGAGAAAAGCCTTTTTTACAAGCTGCTGGCAATCGTCAAATTTTCCATCAATAGCAATTACTCTGATATTACCTTTCAGGGTTGTCATCTGTTTGCGTTGCATAACGCTTACTTCATAGTATGGAAAAAGAATGACTACATCAATGTTTTCAAGTCCATGAAATGCATTTGCAACGGCACTTCCTGTATCTCCTGATGTAGCTGTCAGAATAGTGAACTTACATTTCCGGGCAGACATAAAGAAATACATAATCCTGGCCATCAACCGAGCAGCAAAATCCTTGAACGACGCTGTCGGCCCCTGATCAAGACGTAATATATTTTTTACTCCGGTAATTTTTTCAACAGGGACATCAAAGTTATAGGCATCCCTGCATAGTTCGCTGAGAGTGAGGTCATCAATCTCATTTTTCAGGAAATGGCTTAAAACACCTGTGGCAATTTCATGATACTCTTTTGATCTGTAGCTCAATATCTCATCCCGGTCAATTTTGGGTATAATGGAGGGCATATATAAACCTCCGTCCGGTGCAAGTCCTTTAAGAAGCGCTTCGCTGAAGCTCACCTCAGGCGCTTTAAGATTAGTAGAATAATATTTTATTAAGTTTCTCTTCATAAAACCCACCCCTTGCCCCCCGCTTTCGCGGGGCAAGCTCTCCATGGAGGGGATTTCCATTGTCTTTCCTGACGCAAGACGCCTGGTGCCCGACGCCTTCACACATTTACAACTCTCATTAAATCAGCAAATACACCTGCTGCAGTGACCTCCGCACCGGCGCCATATCCTTTTATTACCATTGGCAGCTCACGGTATCGTTCTGTTGTGAGGAGAACAATATTATTGCTCCCCTCGAGATAATAAGAAGGATGATCCTGACCAATCTCCAGGAGTTCGACTCTTGCTTTCCCGTTGTCGAGTGTTGCAACGAACCTCCATTTCTTTTTCCTTTTCACCAGTTCCATCCTTTTTTTCTCGAATTCGCTGTCATATCCCTCCACATTCCTGTAGAAATCATTTAAGTCGCCGGCAAAGCAGGCTTCAGGGAGAAATCTGTGAACTTCAACATCCTTCTGCTCTAAACTATACCCTGCTTCCCTAGACAATATAAGGATCTTTCTGACAACATCGGTTCCGCTCAGGTCGACACGGGGATCAGGTTCCGAATAACCTTTTTCCTTTGCTTTCCGGATTGCCCTGCTCAGAGGAATCTCACTGTTTATCTCATTGAATATGAAGTTTAGTGTTCCTGACAGTACTGCTTCGATCTTAAAAATTTTATCTCCGCTGAGAACGAGGTCGCTGATCGTTTTAATAATAGGAAGACCTGCTCCGACAGTGGTCTCATACATGAAACGAACGCCTCGTTCATGAGCAATAGATTTAAGGTGCTGATAGTAAGAGTAATCCGAGGAGCATGCTATCTTGTTTGCCGTTACGACAGAAACATACGAGGAGAGCGTCTCGCCATAAACTGCAGCAACCTTTGGATCGGCCGTGCAGTCTATAAACACCGAATTCCTCAGGTTCATTTTTTTAATACGCTGGATAAACTCGTTAATATCAGCTTTTCCGCCTTCGTCCCTGAGCAGGTCACGGCATGAATCAAGTGATATTCCTTTGATGTCAACAAGCATCTTTCTGGAATTTGTTATTCCAATAAGTCTGATCTTGAGATAATGTTCATCAATAAGCACTTTTGCCTGTTTTTGCAGCTGTTTAAGGAGACTTGATCCAACAAGCCCCGTGCCAGCCACAAACAGGTTAACCTCGTCATATGGTGAAAGAAAGAATCCATCATGAATGGCATTAAGCGCTTTTTTGAGGCTCTCATATTTTATTACAACTGAAATATTCAGCTCGGAGGATCCCTGTGCAGTAGCCACAACGTTAATGCCGTTACTGCCGAGGGATCTGAAGAGAGTTGCCGAGATGCCTGGAGTGTTTTTCATTTTTTCTCCGACAATTGCAATAACGGAGAGGTTCTTTTCTATAAGGAGGTTCAGTTCATTATTCTTGACTATCTCGCGTTCAAATTCATCATTGATGGCTTCTGATGCGGTTACTGCATCGGATGGAGAGACTGCAAAAGTGATCGAATACTCGGATGATGCCTGAGTAATAAGGATCACATTTACATTACGTTTTGCCAGCGCTCCGAAAAGTCTTGCTGATGTGCCAGTTATGCCAACCATTGCAGGCCCCTGTAAAGTGATAAGGTCGATATGATCTATTGATGAGATTCCTTTTATGGGGCTTCGTCCTTCAGACTTTATATCGCCGTTTATTAAAGTACCCTTTGAATCAGGATTAAACGTATTCCTGACTACCACCGGGATCCTGGCTTTATAGACGGGCCTGAGAGTAGGAGTGTAGATAACTTTGGCTCCGAAATGCGAAAGCTCCATTGCTTCGGCATATGTCAGATTATCTATCGTATAAGCTCTTTCAACTTTCTTTGGGTCAGCTGTCATGAAGCCCTCTACATCAGTCCATATCTCTAGCACTTCGGCATTGAGGGCTGCGGCAATTATCGCAGCTGTGTAATCCGAACCGCCTCTTCCGAGTGTTGTCGTCTCTCCTGACATAGTGCTGGCTATGAATCCGGGAACAAGAGTGAGTTGTGTTGCTGTTCCAATCTTCTCTTTTATCAGGATATTGGAGGTGCTGAAATCTACAAAATTGTTTCCGGTGCTCGAATCAATCCTGATAAAATCGCGGGCATCGGCATATATGCTTTTTTCCAGAAAACCGTTAATTATCCTTGATGATAATCTTTCGCCTGTTGCAAGTACATTGTCGAGTGTATGGCTGGAGATTTCATGCAGAAGGAATATCCCGGTACAGGTCTCTGTAAGTTCATTCAGGATATCATCAACATATTTCAGGACCTCATCTCTTTTACCCTTATCGCTGATGAGATTTGCAGTAAAATCCCTGTGATGGGATGTCAGGTTCCCTAGAAGGTCCCAGGCTTCTGTTGAACCATCTGCTGCCAGCTCTGCTATTTTGTGAAGCTGATCGGTTACACCCTGAAAAGCTGAAACGACAATAACACAAGGCAGCGGCTGTTTATCCACTATTTGCTTAACCTGCCTGATGCGTTCAGCAGTACCGACCGATGTGCCTCCAAACTTCAGTACTTTCATTTCAAAATAAAAAAAGCATCCTCAGGATGCATGAATTACAATACAAATATAATAAAATCGCAGAATGATACAAAATATTAAGCAAATAGCTTCAATTGATTAAAGATTAATAGGATAATTGATTATTTGTTTTATGTATTTAAAAGGAATTCTTAACCACAAAGGACGCAAAGATAAATCCGTGATTAGGATCTCTTTGCGTCCTTGGATTTTAATCCTTAGCGCCCTTTGCGTTTAAAGGATTTTTGGTTCAGCTTGTAGCTGCTTTTTCGAGTCGCTTCAGTATTGAGAATATAAATGTTGCCGAAAGCAATAAACAGGCAATAAATACGAACCAAAGTATGCTCAGGTCTATCTTAACCCATAGAATCGTTCCGACAAAAAGCAATTTGTTTCCTGTGGCTGTCGCTAAGAGCCAACCGCCCTGCATAAGCCCCTGGAACCTTGATGGTGCAACTTTTGAAACGAATGAAAGACCCATCGGGCTCAGGAACAGTTCTGCGACTGTAAGTATCAGGTAACTGCTTACAAGCCAGTAAGGTGATACTCTATTGGAATCCAAAACCGGAGCACCGTGAAGCGAAGCAGGCGATGGAGCTCCAATTGAACCTACGAGTACAATTAAGAATCCAAATGCTGCAATAATCAATCCTATTCCAATTTTCTTGGGGGTGGATGGTTCAATTCCTTTCTTGTTGAGCCATGCAAAAACTCCCATAACCGGGAATGTAAGAGCAACAATGAAAAGAGGATTAAATGACTGGAATACCTCTGGCGATATAGAATTCAGTGCTCTGAAACTGGTCAACCCAAGTACTTTAGTGAGTAAGTTTCCCGGATCAAAACCATAGGCAAAAAACACAATAAGCCACAATGAAACAAGGAATAGAATTCCACCTGTGATCTTCGCATTTCTTTTCAAATTCTTATAAAACAGCAGAAATATTCCAGCGATTGCACCAATGACTGCAAGCATCGATGGAAGAGTAAAGAACATATTGGTGAAAATACCAACCTGTTTATCTGTATAATCCCTGGCAAATAGTGTGAGTGTAAGACCGTTCTGATGGAACGACATCCAGAAGAAGATTGCCACAAGGAATACTAGCACAAGAGCCGTGATCCTTGCCCTCTCTTCCTTCCTTGAACTTAGCAATATCCATGTAATAAATCCCGCAAACAGGCCGAATGCAAAACCGTTATCCCAGTTAATTTGCTTAATATAGTGTAAACCAAAGGCGGTGATCCCCATTGCAGCAGCAGCTGCAATAAGCGGGATGGGTTTGAAATCAACCTTTTCTGTAGCAACGTCAGTTATTTTCTTCTCAGCCACTTTCATCTTATCCTTGCTTGGCAGCAGTTTATTAAAGAACACGTATACAAGAAGTGAAATAACCATTGCTATGGCAGCTATTCCGAATGCATAGTTATATCCTTTTGAAAATACTTCAAGGTATTTATGTGCGAATGCTGAAAGATCAGTGACTGGTCCACTAAGATTAACCTTGTCAGCAAGCTGCTGAAATACTGTTGTATCGGTCAGCGTTCCGTTATTGAACTGATGGCAAAGAGAGGGGAGAGATCCGTCATGAGCAAAGCCGTTGGTTTTCAGCCACCAGTTGCGCATACTTGTAGCAGCAAATGGAGCAAAAAATGCACCTACGTTTATCCCCATGTAAAAGATCATGAATGCAGTATCCCTGAGCTTCGAATACTTCGGATCGTCATACATCTGCCCGACAACTGCCTGCAGGTTTCCCTTGAAAAGACCATTCCCCAGGGCAATTGTGAAGAGTCCTATAATGGTTATTGTCAGCGTCATCCCTGGTACAGCCATTACGATATATCCCGCAAACATGATTATTATACCGATAAGGATCACAAGCTTGTACTTTTTGGTGGAGTCAGCAAGTATGCCTCCAAGCAGCGCCAATGCATATATGCTGAAATAAAACCAGCTGTATATGCTACCTGCCTTATCAGCAGGAAGCCCGAACTTAGCCTGAAGGAAAAGAACCAGAATGGCCATCATCGTATAAAAGCCAAACCTTTCTCCCATGTTTGAGAAAAAGGCTACAAGCAATCCTTTGGGATGATTCTTTAACATGATCTTTATAGTTAGTTAATAATTAATGATTTAGGTTGAAGTCCTGTCTCCTGGTAATTTCCTGTTTCAGATAATGAAATTATTCAGAACATGAACTGAAACAAATATATTAATCTTTTTTTATTAATGGGTGAAGAGTTTAAATTTGTACTATAATGCCGTAGCAGATGAAAATTTTCACATGCGACCAGATACGTCAGATAGATGATTATACAATCAGGAATGAACCTGTTGCATCAGTTGACCTGATGGAACGTGCTGCAGGAAAATTGCTCGATTGGTATACTGAACGATTTGTTCCGGCAAGGCCAGTATATATTTTTACCGGACCCGGAAACAACGGCGGCGACGGACTCGCCCTGGCAAGAATGCTTTCAGTGAAAGGATATAAGCCATCTGTTTTTTTTACCGGTGACTCAGATAATACTTCAGCCGACTGGAAGATAAACAGGAGCAGACTGGCCGATGAAACAAAAGTTCCATTTGAAACAATTACCGGCAGCACTCATTTTCCCTCGCTTCCTCCGGATTCAATAATAATTGATGCTCTTTTCGGATCTGGACTTTCACGCCCGGTAAAAGGTGTAGCCGCAGATGTCATTGGAAAAATAAATGTCTCAGGCCTCACCATTATTTCAATTGATATGCCGTCCGGATTATTTGGTGAGGATAACAGCGGAAATGATAATGATGTTATAGTTAAAGCCAGTTATACGCTTTCATTTCAGTTCCCTAAGCTGTCATTCATGTTCCCTGAAAATGAAAAGTTTGCAGGACAATGGCAAATTCTCCCAATCGGACTGGACAAAGAAATCACTGAAAGAACTGAAACACCCTACAGACTTCTTGATATAGAAATGGTAAAACCACTCCTTAAGGTGAGAAATAAATTTGACCATAAGGGTAGTTTTGGCCATGGGCTGCTTGCAGGAGGCTCTTACGGAAGGATGGGCGCTGTAGTTCTTGGATCGAGAGCTGCACTGAGGGCTGGGATAGGGCTGGTTACATGTCATATACCTTCACTGGGCAACCTCATAATTCAGTGTGCAGTACCCGAAGCGATGGCGGTTCACGATAAGGAAGAGAGTGTCATCTCTGATTTAGGAGATTTAAGCCCATTTTCAGCGGTTGGTATTGGACCCGGAATGGGCACCGAAAAAGCGACACAAAACGCTCTGCATGAATTTCTTTTAAGATGTAACAAGCCGGTCGTAATCGATGCTGACGCCCTTAATATACTTTCTGAAAATAAAACCTGGTTTAAGGATATTCCTCCAATCGCTATCCTGACACCTCACCTGAAGGAATTCGAGCGTCTGGCTGGAAAGACGAACAGCGGTTTTGACAGGATCGGGAGGCAGATTGAATTTTCTGCGAATCATAATTGTATCGTAGTGCTTAAGGGAGCCCATACCTCAATCACCGGACCCGGCGGAATGGTCTGTTTCAACAGCTCCGGCAATCCCGGCATGGCAACTGCAGGTAGCGGTGATACCCTAACTGGGATCATCCTGGCGCTGCTGGCACAGGGTTATGAGCCCGAAAATGCTGCACTTTTGGGCGTCTTTCTGCATGGACTTGCAGGAGACATTGCAGCAGTAAAGTCATCTTGCGAATCGCTTATAGCATCTGATATTATAGATAGTATAGGCGAAGCATTTAACAGAATAAGGGAATAAAAAAAGCGTTATATATTTAGCAAGCAAATTAACTTGATTGACATACTCTGATCTATGAAAAATATTACCGGTCTTTTATTATTTTCTTTAATTGTAATCCTGTCAATATCCTGCGAGACTATAAAGAAACTGTCGGCTCCTGATACTGTCGTGGGATATCTTGCAGATACGACAAAAATCAGCGAGGGAAGTCTGGTTTACGCGCTGCCAAAGACTGTTTTTACGGTCATGGTTGAGATGGAACGTGAGTTAAAGATTCCTGGTCCGTATGCTAAGTATGCAGATGATCTGCTTGGTATTAAGGGTGTTATAACAACCTCGGGTGAACATTGGACCATTAAAAGCGCATTCATAAATTCACATGAGGAAGCTGATCCATCAGAATACTATGTAATTGAAACAACCACTCAGTTCAGAACTAATGTTCTGTCTCTTAAAAAGGAAGGGCTGATCCTGGATATTAATCCGGTTATGAATTCCCAGGGCGAAAGTATACTGCCTGAAAAGGAAATAAATACTGATAAATTCCTGTCGTTTGATCTTGGTTCGGATGAATATTATATTTCCCAGAATGATACAGCCTACCGTCGTATAAGCATGGACAGTACATTCATCAGGGTACCATATATTGTTGAAAAGAAGAAAAAGCTCACAACTGATCAGCTTGCAGAGAGAGCTGCACGAAGACTGATGGATCTGCGTGACGGAAGGATACTTATTCTTACCGGAGAAGCAAACGTATTTCCGCAGGACGAAGCTGCCATAAATGAAATTGACAGGCTGGAAAAAGCTTATGAAGAGTTATTTACAGGCAAAATATTGACAGAGAAGAGAGTGTTCTCATATCAGGTCATACCTGAAAAAGAGAATAGCAACAACCTGATCCAACTGTTTACCTTTAACAATAACAAAGGTCCCATAAATGCCCCTGAAAGCAGTGGAATACCCGTGAAAATTGTGATTGAACCTGAGCAGAAAACAAAGGATCTCACGATAATTTCAAGGCAACAGCCCGCCCCATCCGAACAGAAATTCGATAAGCTCTATTACAGGATCCCTGATGTTGTGAGTGTTAAAATACAGATGGGAGAGGAGACTATCTACAGATCACGCAAGCTGGTTTACCAGTTTGGTGAAGTGATGCAGCTTCCTTCAAACTACATAATAGGGAAATAAAAATAAAATATCCCCCCCTGAAAGAGCTGGGGGGTGTGAAAATCTAAAAAATATCCCCTTGACCTCCCGCTTCTCCGCCGATTGGCGGATTCGCGGGACAATCTCTTCAAAGGGGGAGATATCCTATTATTTCACCTTACCAACAAAGCTTTTCTGAAAATCTTCCCATGTTTTTGTTCCGTAGGTATTGTCAGCAAAGAAGGTCAGTATCATTTCCATCTCCTTTGCCTGCTTAAATCCTGCAATGGGAGCAACTTCATATTTATTGCTATCGTTTTTCAGCATTAAGACTACGGTGGGATAGGATAGCTGTCCCTGCAGAAGTGCAACAGCAAGCTGGTGAGCCTTACCATATTTCCCGTCATTTACAAATTCGCTTCCCATGAAAGTAATCTTTACCTTGCTTTCTGCATCGAATTTAACCGGATAGAATTTATTATTCAGAATATCAGCGATGACATCATTGGTGAATGTCTCATTGTCCATTTTCTTGCACCAGCCGCACCATTCAGTATATGTATCTATAAAAAGAGGCTTGAATGATTCTTTCATGAGCTTCTCAGCCTCCTCTATGCTGTACCATTTTACAGCGTGCGAACCAGTAATATTTGTTCCCTGCGAAAAACCATAAGATGTTATTAGTATGGCAATTAATAAAAATAGTAATGTTCTTTTCATATAGATATATTGAGATATATAAATTAATGCAAAATTACAAAATATTTCTAAATGTTTTTGTCCTATATATTATGACGATTACAACAATCGGGCCATATAATAGTTCATTAATAGTGATTATTACTCTGCATTTCATCCGATTAATTTTTTTACATTTGACGCACTCTAAAATCACTAAATCATTTTTATGGAAACAATAAGACAAACCCTTCGCGACTCCAAGACAGCACGTTGGACAGCCCTGGCTGTAGTAGCTTTCACAATGTTATGCGGTTACTACCTAACCGATGTAATGGCTCCGTTGAAAGGGTTGCTGGAAGGTCAGCTGCACTGGAACAGTTCTCAGTTCGGATTTTTCACGAGTGCCTACGGTTGGTTCAATGTATTTCTTCTGATGCTGATCATAGGAGGCATAATCCTCGATAAAATGGGTGTCCGTTTTACCGGGCTTACAGCTGCATCTATTATGGTGGGAGGAACATTCATAAAATACTGGGCAGTATCGACTCATATGCTTGACGGCCAGACATGGCACCTGATATTCTTTGATGTAAATGCTCAGGTACTTATGGCAGGACTGGGTTTTGCAATATTTGGTGTTGGAGTTGAGACCGCTGGTATAACAGTATCAAAAATTATAGTTAAATGGTTCAAAGGCAAGGAGATGGCTTTAGCAATGGGACTCGAAATGGCAACTGCCAGACTTGGAACCGCCCTGGCTCTTTCGACTTCACTTCCTATTGCAAAGGCATTTAGTACAGTATCTGCTCCGATACTTGTCTGCCTTATAATGCTGTGCATCGGGCTGATATCATTTATCATGTACACATTCATGGATAAAAAGCTTGATGCATCAATTGCTGCTGCAAGTGACGCCGAGAACCCTGGGGAACCTGAAGAAGCTTTTCGTGTCCGCGATATTCTGAAAATAATTACGAATAAAGGATGGTGGTATATTGCTATACTTTGTGTTCTGTTCTATTCAGCAGTTTTTCCCTTCCTGAAATATGCTACAGATCTGATGGTCTGCAAATTTCATATAAACGAAGACTGGGCTGGCCTTATCCCTGCCTTGCTGCCATTCGGAACGATATTGCTTACTCCATTATTCGGTAATATGTACGACAGAAAAGGCAAGGGTGCATCGATCATGATACTGGGGGCAATCCTGCTGATCTTTGTACATGTTTTGTTTTCGATCCCATTCCTCCATCACTGGATAGTTGCAATATTGCTTATTCTTGTTCTGGGAGTTGGATTTTCACTGGTGCCTTCTGCAATGTGGCCTTCGGTGCCAAAGATAATTCCTGAGAATCAGCTTGGTACAGCCTATGCCCTTGTTTTCTGGGTGCAGAACTGGGGATTAATGGGTGTGCCTGCCCTGATAGGCTGGGTGCTGAATAAGTGGTGCTTCCTTGGTTACTTTGCAATTGCCGGAACAGGCCTGGTAACTACTCAGGGTCCACAAATAACCCAGGTTGTTACTGCAGATCAGAAGGTATATCCCGTGACCGAAGTAGGATCAATCAGCAGAAAAGATGTTGACCTGAAAATCACACAGTTCATCAAAAACACTGATGGAACGATTTCAGCAGTTGTCACATCTGCAAACGATACCATCAGCTCAGAATTTATAACCACAAAATCTCTGAGAAAAGCTGTCAAAAAAGAAGAACTGAAAGTTATTGATTACTATATCGGAGATAACAAGGTTGAAAACTTTGTTACCGGTGATGGACAGAAGATCTCAAAATTCAGCAATGTATTTTCGCATTACAATTATACCCGTCCGATGCTGATTTTCACCGGACTGGGTTTCCTGGCACTCTTATTTGCCTTCCTGCTGAAAGCTGAAGACAAGAAGAAAGGCTACGGTTTGGAGCTGCCGAATATAAAGAAGTAAACCGCAAAGTACGCAAAGCCCTCTGCACATCGAGGGCAGATCCTCAAAGGACGCAAAGTAAAACCACAATCTGGGATTCTTTGCGTCCTTTGATTTTAAATCCTTTGCGATCTTTGCGGTTATTTTTTAGCAATAAACAATATATCATTAATATTGTTATTCTGTTAAATAATTAACAATACAAACATGGAATCGAACGAATTCGAAAAAGCTAAAGTATTCAGTTTTATTGATTCAGTTGAATATGCCAGCGGTGGCATTCTCAGTAAAACAGTCCTGAAGAAAGAGACGGGGAATATCTCACTTTTCTCATTTGCAAAGGGAGAAGCACTAAGCGAGCACACGGCTCCATTCGATGCTATGATCCAGGTAGTTGACGGTAAAGGAGAAATTATAATAGGAGGGAAGTCATTCTTCGTCGAAGCCGATCAGGTCATTATTATGCCTGCGAATATAACTCATGCTGTAAAAGCAGTTGAGAAGTTCAAGATGGTGCTTATTATGATAAAGAGCAATTGAAATAGACAGGGTGTTGCTGATAGAACCCCCGTTCCGCTAAATCGGAACTGCCCCCTGAAGGGGGCTCAAATCCGGATTCTTATATTATTACAGGTTTTAGCCCCCCTTTAGGGGGGATGGGGGGTTATGCCATCTTAATGAGTATAGACTTTATCGTATCTGTCACGTCTTCCTCTTCATCGACTATTCTTTCAAGTATTTCAAGTATCTTATTGTTTTTCAGCAGTTCAGCTGCATCTTTTTCCTTTTCAAAGAGCTCTGCAACAGCAACATAATAATATTCGTCAGTCCTGTGTTCAATGGCTGTTACATTATTACAGGCTTTAGTGATCTCATCTTTATTTGCAGCCGCATCATTCAGACAATGGATACATATTTGAATTTCCTGGGCAGCTTCATTGATCAAATTAGCCATCTCTTTATAGACAGGCATAAGGTGTTTTGGTTTATAGAGGCAGATCCTTCTGCTTACACCGTTTATTGAATCAACGACATCATCAATATGGGCGGTAAGCTCGTGAATGTCTTCCCTGTCAAAAGGTGTTATGAAGGATTTATTCAGCTGCTGGTACGTCTTATCTGTTATCTCATCACCGATATGTTCAACATCCTTGATCTCCTTATAATACTTTTCATGGGCTTCTATGTCGGAACTGGATAATTGAAGTTTGAGGAGCTCTGTGGCTTTTACCATGTTTTTTACATCTTCTTCAAAAAGGGGATAAAAGGAATGGTCCTTAGGAACAAAAAACTTCAGAATTTTATCAATATTCATATTTCAGTTTTTAAGATTTATTTATACTAATTAATCCAGTTAAAGAATAGGTACATTATACCTCCAATTATTCCAGATACAGGTATAGTCACTATCCAGGCAATAAAGATTTTACGCGTGACTCCCCATTTTACTGATGAAGCTCCCTTACGTGCACCGACTCCCATTATTGCACCGGTAATCGTATGTGTAGTGCTGACCGGAATGCCCCAATGGGTAGCAACAAAAATAGATATAGCACCAGCTGTCTCGGCACAGAATCCCTCAAATGGCTTCAGCTTAGTTATCTTCTGTCCCATCGTCTTGACAATTCTCCATCCGCCAAAGAGAGTTCCGAGAGCGATTGCACTCTGGCAGGAAAGGACAACCCACATCGGGATGACTGATTGTTTTGTGGCATGACCAGAAAGTATAAGCGCCAGGAGTATAATCCCCATGGATTTTTGTGCATCATTTGCTCCATGTCCGAGGCTGAAGGCGGAAGCTGATACTAACTGGAATCGCCGGAATAGCTTATCGACTGTGAAAGCAGGTGTTTTTCTGAAGAGCCACATAATCGTTGAAGAGAGAAAATGTGCAAAAATGAATCCAAGAAAAGGAGCTATAACAATGAATGCCACAATTTTAATTACACCTCCCATTAATACGGAACTGAGTCCTGAACTGACTATTGCAGCACCAACCAATCCTCCGACAAGCGTATGTGATGAACTTGAGGGCAATCCCCACCACCAGGTTATAAGATTCCAGGTAATCGCCGCAACAACAGCAGCACCAATAACATTCAGGTTAAGCACATCAGCATCAACAATTCCTTTTCCCATCGTAGCGGCAACTCTGGGTTCAAAAACAATGAAGGCAATGAAATTAAAAAATGCTGCCATACAGACTGCAGCAAAAGGAGAAAGCACTTTAGTAGATACTATGCAGGCAATAGAATTTGCAGAATCGTGGAATCCGTTAATAAAATCAAAGCATATGACTAAGGCTACAATTATATATAGGAATGTCATAGTCGGATCTTATTGGATATCTTATGATTAAAAGGAAACGGAAATGATATGATTTTCATTTCTTGAATATGCATTCTTGAAAAAGTGAAGCCAAAAATAATTAAAACAGATAAGATATCAAAATTAACAGATATTAAGTTATTGTTACATTTATTACCGCTGCTGAATAAAAAACCCTGACCTGTTTAAAGTGTTTTTCAATTTATTATAACTATTTTTATATCGCAATTGATTTACATTAAAGGTTATAAATCGTAGTAAAATTAAAACAACTAAATATGGGCGACATTCGCAATCTGGAACCAAAACCACTCTGGAATTTTTTCTATGACATTACACAGATCCCTCACCCGTCAAAGAAGGAAAAGAGGATAGCTGAGTATGTTGAAAAATTCGGCAAAGAACATAAGCTTGAGACTATTGTCGATAAGGTAGGTAACGTCCTTATCAGAAAACCGGCAACTAAAGGAATGGAGAAACGCAAAGGCATCATTCTCCAGACACATCTTGATATGGTCCCTCAGAAGAACAACGATAAGAAGCATGATTTTGAAAAGGATCCTATCCAGACCGTAATAGATGGTGATTGGGTAAAAGCCAGTGGTACCACCCTCGGTGCAGACAATGGAATCGGAGTTGCATCAGCACTTGCCGTGCTGGCTTCAAAAGACTTGCAGCATGGCCTGGTTGAAGCCCTTTTTACCATCGACGAGGAGACAGGCATGACAGGTGTCTTCGGATTGAAAAAGGGCTTTCTTAAAGGCGATATCCTGATGAACCTCGATTCTGAGGATGAGCACGAGCTTTGCGTAGGTTGCGCAGGAGGGATTGATGTAAGCGCTACCAAAAAATACAAGGAAGAAACGGCCCCTGCCAGGATGACTGCTTACAGGGTAACCGCAAAAGGATTGAGAGGCGGACATTCAGGTGTTGATATTTCTCTTGGAAGAGCTAACTCAAATAAGCTGATGTTTCGATTCATGATGCAGGCAGAATCAGATTTTGGTATAAGGCTTGCTGAAGCTGCAGGTGGAAATCTGCGTAATGCAATACCCCGCGAATCTTTTGCAGTTTTGCTGGTAGCAAGTGCAAAGGCCAAAGCGTTTGAGAAGTTTGTAAAAGGCTATGAGAAGATGTACAGGGCAGAATTTGCCGAGCCTGAACCAGATCTTTCATTTACCTGCAAGAAATGTGAGATGCCTTCCAAAGTTATGACCAAACCGGATCAGTTCCAGATATTAAGGGCTGTCTTTGTATGTCCGAACGGCGTCCAGCGTATGAGCCAGGCTATGAAAGGCCTTGTTGAAACATCAAACAACATGGCAATTGTCAAATGTCTCAAGGGCAGCCTTGAAGTTCATAATCTGTGCCGCAGTTCGGTTAATACATCCAAGGAATCAACTGCCTGGAGGATTGCTGCGGTATTTCACCTTATCGGTGCAAAAGTAACAATGTCAGGAGGTTATCCAGGATGGAAACCCAATATGGCCTCTCCGGTTTTGAAGATCATGGGCAGCACATACAAGAAAATGTTCGGAACGGAAGCTGACATAAAAGCAATTCATGCAGGACTTGAATGTGCCATCATAGGAGGCGTTTACCCTGATCTGGATATGATCTCATTCGGGCCTACCATAAAACATCCGCACTCCCCTGATGAGAAAGTTAATATACCATCAGTTAAAAAGTTTTATGCTTTCTTGTGTGAGAGCCTGAAACAGGTGCCGGTAAAATAAGCTATTCTGCCTTTATCTCCACCAGCACATCATCCTTCAATACATTGGTGTTGGCTTTGGTGGAGATCTTTATTACCTTACCGTTGACAGGTGACTGAATTTCGTTCTGCATCTTCATGGCTTCGAGAATTACCACAGGCTCGCCTCTCAGAACGGCAGATCCTTCACGTACAAGGACATCAATAATCTTGCCCGGCATTGGTGCCCTGACAAATTCCTGCTCTGTTTTGCCCTTTTTGGAGTCAAGGACTTTCTTTCTCTGAAGCGAAAATGGAGTCTCAACGGTGAAAGTATAGCTTATATCATTGAAAAGGATCTCGTATTTATTCTGCCTCGACCTTACGATTTCAACCGGATATCTGCGGTTCTTCCAGAGGATATATGTTCCGTACTTCTCATCAGCTTTAAGCTGAACGATATAATCCCTCTTTCCGATCCTTATCTTATTCTTTAACGGCAGAGGGAAGCTGAATTTCCTGTTCTCTGAGGAGAGGGTATATAGCTTATCAATCTTTAGTTTAGTGTTCATAGATGCTTTTCTGGTTAAAACTGGTTGAGCCGTTTATTCATCAGCCATGGGCTCATCTCTTTGCTGTTCTCGAAATCGACATTGATGCTGTTAGCTTCAAGGTTCTCCTCAACAAAAAGTTTTGTGGCAAACCAGGCGGCAAGCATCTCCTCATATTCGCTGTTGAAATAGTACTTGTCGAGATCTTTTTCAATAAATGCCGTTGTAAATGTTCCATCCTGGAATTTCTGATTTCGTACAAGCAGTCTGAAAAAAGGAAGAGTCGTCTTTGTTCCTTTTATCCAGACCTTATCGAGAGCCATTTTACAGTTCTTGATAGCCTCTTTGCGGTTCTTTCCGCTTACAATCAGTTTTGCGATCATTGAATCATACTGCGAAAGTACGGATGATCCGGCCTGAATTCCCGTATCGACTCTTATATATGGATCAGATGGCATACTGATTTTCTCTATCTTTCCCGGGTCAGGGGCAAACCCTGCCTGGACATTCTCAGCATTAATCCTGCATTCAATAGCCCATCCCTTCAATTTAACATCTTCCTGTTTTAACTTTAATGACTCACCATTGGCTATCCTGATCTGCTGTTCAATCAGGTCAATGCCGGTAACTATTTCGGTAACAGGATGTTCAACCTGTATTCTTGTGTTCATTTCCATGAAGTAGAAATTCTTGTCAGAGTCGAGAAGAAACTCCACGGTTCCTGCAGAGTAGTAGTTTACAGTCTTTGCGATTTGTACAGCCATATTCCCCATCTTCTTCCTGAGATTATTGTCAAGTGCGCATGAAGGTGCCTCTTCGAGCAGCTTCTGATGCTTCCTCTGGATGGAACACTCCCTTTCACCGAGATGAATTATATTTCCCCTGGTGTCTCCAAGAATCTGGAATTCGATATGCTTTGGATTTTCAATATATTTTTCGATAAAAACAGACGGATCATTGAATGCTTTCTCGGCTTCCTTGCTGGCAATAACGAACATCCTTTCCATCTCCTCAGCTTTACGGACAATTCTCATTCCACGTCCGCCACCCCCTGAAGCAGCCTTGATAATTACCGGATAACCAATTTTTTCAGCAATTTTAACAGCCTCTTCATCATTTGAGATATTGCCCTCGCTTCCCATTGCCATTGGAATTCCATTTTTTAACGCCAGCCTGCGAGCTATGGTTTTGTTGCCCATTTTATATATAGCATCGGGCGATGGTCCGATATAAATTATCTTATTGTCAATACATTTCTGAGCAAAGTAGGCGCTTTCTGCAAGAAATCCGTAACCCGGATGAACTGAATCAGCTCCGGTTTTTAGCGCTATAGAAATCAGCTTTTCAATATCAAGAAAAACAGGTATTTCAGATAAGTCCTCAGTATTATCGAATATGTCATCTGCCAGGGAGAGGTACATCGCAGTTGGTTCAATCGCCGTTTTGATTGCGACAGTTTTGATCTTCATCAGCCGCGCTGTCTTAATTATCCGAACTGCGATCTCACCCCTGTTTGCAACAAGTATATGTTTTATATTAGTTTTCGTATGATGATCCATTAATTACCTGTTTTAAGAATTAATTTTGGTCAAAGCTTATCAGAATATCTGATTTGCGGTTAAGGAAATAAACAGTTAAGAACAAAAAAGCAATAAAAGCAATCAAGGATAAGACAACTGCAATTTCGTAACTATAGCTGATTGAAATAAATTTCAGGGTTTTACTTTCACCAAATCCGTAAAACCCATATAAATTAATACATTGCAATAATAAGATAATATGAATACATATTTTAGCTAAAACATTATTGATTTTTCCAGAGATAAGTACAAGCAAAACTGTTGCCAGAAAAAGATGATTTTCATGTGCTGCGGTCATGATAAACGGGAAAATAAACGTCGAAAAGCTTCCAAGCAACAAAATTGAATAATTGTTTTTAGTGCCAATAGTTCTGCTGACAAGCCTTCTTATAAAAAGAAATATAAGCATTAACAAAATTACAAGGGCAAATGTTCGCAGGCTGATATGAGCAATAGTAATATTATCACATACGCTGTAGATAGGATCGCCAGGTTTTATTAAATTATATGCAATTGGGAACCAGCCGTTTAAGAAGTTGGCAGTCAGTGGCATTGCTTCATCCAGATCAACAAAATCCCTCAGCAATGTGAAAGGATTGCCGGATTGAATTAAGAAATAAAGTGAATAATTTGCAAAGATTATTACCGGGAAAACAAACATATGCAGTAATCGTGTGTCTCGGTTTTTATATAAAAGATACATACTATAAATAAAGATCGAGAGAACAATGATCTGTACCTGTGGTTTCATATGCATTGCTAATCCAAGAAAGAGACCCGAAAGAAGATAGCTTCTGGCAGAACCATTTAATGCCAGGTAAAAGGCACAAAGAATGAAAAATGTAAATTGAAAATCACAGTATCCCTGAGAAAACATTATCAGGAACCAGGGATGAATCCAGTAGAGCAGAAGATAATACTTTGATATCTTAAGTTTCCGGAATAAAAGAAAGAGTATTACAAGGTTTGCAATATCAAATATTAGATTAAGAATCTTGAATCCCGCGTGATGTCCAATATTGAATGTATCTGCGATCCAGGCGCCTGCTTCAAATAGCTGGTACTGAAACGGGAAATAGATTCCCTGATAGCCTTCATTTAGACCACTTTTTAAAGAATTATACCCCCATTCATAATATGCATCTATATCAAAAATTCCATTATATGACAATGACAGTAACCGGATAATAAGTCCGGCAATTATTAAAATCCAGAATATTGATATCAGGACTTTTTTCATTTATAAAATTCTAATGGTATTTTTTGATGTTAAAGAAATATGGTTGTAAACAATCTTTTGGTAATGTAATAAGGGAATCAGTAATTATATGTAAGTTTCTTCAACAATAAAGTTGGGTCTGTTTCTTGAAGCATCCATAGTCCTCCATAAGTATTCTCCGATAATTCCAAGGGCAATCATCTGGAATGAGGAAACAAAAAGCAGAACAACCATTATTGCAGTCCATCCCTGTAAAGGTACAAGTCCAGTGATTTTAGCATATATTACAAACAGCCCATACAGGAATGAAATAAATCCAAGCAGTAGTCCTCCAACACTAATTAATCTTATCGGGAAAAATGAGAATGAAACGAATGAATCAATGAATAATTTAATCTTTTTGCCTAGAGTCCATCTTGATTTGCCAAGATCTCTTTTGCCCCGTACGTATGGTATGTTCACATAATCATATTTTAACCATGAAAGCAGATAAATCTGATTTGTGTTCTTCTCATTTATTTTGACTACTTCATCCCTAAGTTTTTTATCAAAGAGAACTAGATCATAACCTCCTTTTGGAATTCCTTTTATGGCAAGTTTCCTGATTAGAGAATGATAAGTATTTGAAAGGATTTTTTGAATAATCGATTCTTTACGGTCCTGCCTGTTTGCAATAACAAGCTTAATGCCTCTCTCCCAATACTCATACATTTTAGGAACCAGTTCAGGAGGATCCTGAAGATCTGCTGAAAGTATGACGTTGCAATCACCAATCGCATAGTTCATCCCTGCAAGTATTGCATTATAAGATCCAAAATTGCCTGAGAGTTTGATTACTTTAACTTTTTCCGGAGATGCTTCTTTGAATCTTAACAGTTCCTTCAATGTGTCATCTTTTGAACCATCGTCAACGAGAATATATTCAAAAGAAACATTTGAAGGAAAGTTCTTCTCATTATTTAGCAATATTTTCCCGGTTATAGGGATATTCTCTTCGTTAAAATAACAGGGTATTATTATTGAAAGCTTTGGCATGTTTTTGTTATTTACGGGAAGGTTAAAAATTAAATAACATCTTGATTATCATTAAAATATAAAATGTAATTGGCTTAAACGGAATATTTCTTCCTTAATGCAGGCTAGATTCCCATTCAGATCGTAAAATGTTGGAAGAATAATAAGTTGCACTGTATTGAATTCAGACATTGTGGAATTCTAATATAAAATCAATATAATCGATAATGACAAATATATAGAATTAACATAAGGGCTAATCTTGCAATTCAATTATTGTTTTACCTATTAACTCGCGACTTATAATTTTTTACTTTTTACTTTTTACTTTTTACTTTTCACTTACAATGGCATATTACCATGCTTCCTGGATGGCACTTTCACCCATTTGTTGCTCAGTGCACTGAATGCGGAAATAATCTTCTGCCTTGTTACAGCCGGATCAATTACTTCATCAATATAACCAAGCTCATCTGCAATGAACGGATTGGCAATCTTGTCGCGGTATTTCTTAACCAGTTCCTTTTTCAACTCATAAGGATTTTTCGATTCGGCAAGCTCCTTCCGGTAGAGTATTGCAACCGCCCCGTCAGGACCCATGACTGCTATCTCTGCTGTCGGCCAAGCAAAGCTGAAGTCACCACCGAGGCTCTTGCTGTTCATTACAATAAATGCCCCTCCATATGCCTTCCTGATGATAACGGTTATTCTTGGGACTGTGGCCTCGCTGTAAGCAAATAACAATTTTGCCCCGTGCCTGATTATACCAGCATGCTCCTGATCCTTTCCCGGGAGGAAACCCGGAACATCTTCCAATGTGAGAATAGGTATATTGAATGCATCGCAGAATCTTATGAATCTTGCACCCTTTGTTGATGAATCAATATCGAGGACACCAGCGAGAACTTTTGGCTGGTTTGCGACGATACCAATGGTTTTACCCTTGAGTCTGGCAAATCCGGTGACCAGATTTGGCGCATATAATTCTGCTGTTTCGAAGAAGCTGTTCCTGTCGACAATCAGCTGTATTACGTCTTTTACATCATACGCCTTGTTTGGATCATCAGGTACTATGTCGCGAAGTTTTTCATTAATATCAGGTGTCGAATTATCATCCGGTATTGCAGGAGGGTTTTCAACGTTATTTGACGTGAGATAAGCAAGGAATTTTTTTAGTGCCAGTATTGTATTTTCCTCATCGTCATAGATCATGTGAGCTACTCCGCTTTTGCGGGCATGGATCTCGGCACCACCAAGCGTCTCGAATGTAACATCTTCATTCAGAACTTCCTTGACAACGTTAGGTCCTGTAACGAACATGTAGCTTGTATGGTTTACCATGAAAACGAAATCAGTTAGGGCAGGGGAGTAGACTGCACCGCCTGCTGCCGGTCCCATAATTACGCATAGCTGAGGAATGATGCCTGAAGAACTGATGATGTTATGGAAAATAGAGGCATAACCACTGAGGCTTGCCACGCCTTCCTGAATTCTTGCACCTCCGGAATCCATCATA
>JAPLDY010000207.1:0-2770 GCA_026391595.1 Bacteroidia bacterium | reverse complement strand
CATCTCCTGGATCTTTGCGATCTTCTTTGCATGTACGTTGCCAAGTGATCCTCCCATTACCGTAAAATCCTGGGCAAAGGCAAATACCAGCCTTCCGTTTACTTTTCCATGACCAACGATGACCCCGTCACCATAGGTCCTCTCCACCTTGCCGAATTCTACCGGCTGGTAGGCAGGTGTGACAAAAGCATCAATCTCCTCGAATGTGTCAGCATCGAAAAGGAGGTTAATACGCTCCTGAGCTGTAAGTTTGCCTTTCGAATGCTGCTTTTCTGCCTGTTTTGGGCTGTACTGTTTTTTAAATGCTTCCTGGCGTTCGATGAAAGCTTTGTAACTTTTACCCGATAAATCCATACCCTGTTCTTTTTAATTAAATATCAGAAAAAAGTTAGTATTCACAAAAAAATATAGCTTTTTCCCTGGTATTTTTTCGGGTTTAAAAATAGTCAATCCATGAGCAATTCCAAATAAAACTTCGACCGGATATTGAAAATATTTGATATATATAAGAATATCAGGCTGATATAGGTATGTTTATTTCGACCGGAAAAATTAAGGTCACTGATTTTTCTTTAATTCAGCTTTGATAAGTGCCGATTCTTTAAGCATTAACACAAAAGCCAAAGCTATAAATGAAAGGACCACAAATGAGATGAGAAATGCCGGTAAATATGACTTATTATTAATACTCATACCTGTTACCATAAACATACCGCTCACTTGCCCGACCCATAAGAGCAGACCCTGTGATGTCGACTCAGGTGCAGGAGCTGAGACTTCTGCCGCATACTGAAAACCGATAGGTCCTGCGCTCATTACAAAGAAACCAAGCATAAAGGAGGAGATTAATGCAACTGTATAAGCTGCATGGGGATTAACACCGTATCCTCCGGTCAGGAAAGGTGCAAATGCAATTCCTGCAAGGCCTGGAATCATTCCGCAAATGCATATGACAAGAAATAGCTTTCTTTTTTTATAAAGGTCGGATAAAATAGGAATAATGATAGCCCCTATTATTCCTCCTATGAGCATTAAACCACCAATCATGCCATCCGAATCATCGACACCCATATAGCTTGCTATGGAATCTACCATCGAGCTAACTGCATTGAATATTCCCAGTCCGATAGTAAAAAGAATTATCATTGACCACATATCCCTGAGCCGGAAAATATGTTTAAGTCCCTGAGAAAAATTTATTCTGACCCATGGTTCATATGAAGGTGGATTTTCCGGTCTCTCTTTAAGCAGAAGAAGTCCAATCACTGAAGCAGCGATTGTAATTATACCATATATCTTTAGCATTCTGCCAATCCCACTGCCGTAGGCAGGATCTGAAGAAGAGGAAACTATCAACATTGGTGTTATGATCATTGCTGCCATTATTCCGATATATTGTGCCAGTGTAGCCAGCCCGGTTGCTATTGCTCTCTCTTTAACAGGGAACCATCGTGCTGCAACTGCTGTCGATGCATTTATTACGAACGGTTGTGCCGTTGCAAAAAAAACCTGACCGGTCAAGACCATTGAAAAAGAATTACCAGAAAGCCCCTTAAATGCTGCGCCAATTACCATAAGAATGGCACCAAAGCCGACTCCTTTTACAATTCCGTAAGTATCAATAAAATATGATGCAGGTATGCATACGATCAGGTAAATTATCATATATGATGAGGCCAGGAAATCAACATTGAAAAATGATGCCGGGTTAAATCTTCCCTTGTAATAAACGTCAGCAGCTCTGGCAATAGGGGCATGAGCAAGCCATTGCACCTGAGACATCATTGTGATCATCATCAGAGCGATAAGGACCACCCAGCGGTATTTTGATAATTTTATCTGTTCCATATAATGATTATTTATTTTTCCCCGGTTTAAAAAGTCCCTCAGGTTTAGATCCGAGCAAGCCTGCTTTAAGCATCGAATCACTAGCTCTGTAAAGTTTTTTTATCATTTTATCGGAGGCTACCGGAAAGTGATGAAGCGATTCTATTTTGTCGCCAATATACTCAAGATCATCGTCAGTTGTCGTCCAGTTGCGCGATTCAAAAGCCGTAAGGTCAAACGGGAGAGAATATGATCTTAAAGATTTATATCCATCAGTATTGAAGAAGAAATCGAAGTACGACATGATCATCTCACGCAAAGTCTGATAAACCGGCTCTCTGTACCGCAATGAGGTGAAATTAGATTTTGCGACTGCACCCCAATGCCCATCCACTTTAAAAACTGCAATAACATGATCATCGTCATTAACTGCCCTCATGTCGACTATAAGAGGTTTATATCCAATGAATTGCAATCCAGAAGCCGCAAATAGCGCTCCCTCGAAGCAATGCGCCGTATGTCTCTTCATCACCCATCTTGGCGACCTGCATTCGTAATTCGGATTATAATCGATTGAATCAAGAAATGATTGTATCTTATCGGGGTTATTTAGTGTTTTAAGAAATCTGACTTCGTCTTTGGTCCAATCCATAATATGTAAATTGCTTTGTTTACCTCAAACCTCACACCTCACACCTCACATCATTCATATAAGTTTCCTGATTATATTCTCCATCTCCTCATACTGCTCCTCCATGCTCTCAACAAGCCTGAGCTGAGCTCTTGTGCGTTGAAGATTATGATGTTCATGGTGTATTTTATAGTAATTATCGCCATCGAGATAATCTGTCAGAAACCGTACCGCCTGTGTGTAAGTTATCAGAATTGGAGCAAATGCAAGATATTCCTTTTCTATATCATTTAATGTACCCGATGTTTCAGA
>JAPLDY010000250.1 GCA_026391595.1 Bacteroidia bacterium | reverse complement strand
CTTTTTTTATGGTTTTGGTACAATGGAATTGGGGGGTGCCATGAAGGCAAGAGGGGTTCTTGCTTCTGTAATTTTCTTGTTTCTTTTATTTCCTACACTAACTTTTAGCCAATCAGAGGGTGAAGGAAAAAAACTTTATGATGAAGGGATAAGGGCATATGACCAGAGGAAATATCAAGATGCTATAGGATATTTTAAAAAGGCACTGGATATAGCAAATAGGATTAATGATATACAAGACATTTCAGTCAGTCTACGACGAATTGGTGAAATGTATGAGGCTCTTGGCCAACATGAAGAAGCAGTCAAATATTATGAAGATGCACTTAAATATTATGAAGAAGTTTTAAAGACTTATAAAGTAAATAATCAGACACCTGAGCTAATAGGTGTGACCTTGGCTTCTATAGGGACAATATATAGATCCCTTCATCAATACGAAAAAGCGCTCTCATATTTTTAAGAGTGCTTAAAGATTGCACGAGAGATAAAGCATACCGAATGGACTTTTGTATGGCTTTTTTATATTGCAGATATTTATAGAGATACCAATCAATATGAAAGATCTTTGCCTTACTATGAAGAGGCTTTAGCGATAGCGAAAAAGCACGATTTACAAGCAGAGCCCATATTAATGTTGTTAGACAGTTTGGGTCGTATATATAGCACACTAAATAACCGTGAGAAGGCTTTGCAATATTATGAAGAGACGCTAACATTGGCAAAAAAGCATAATAATCAGGAATATATTGTCTTAAGCCTCAATATGTTGGGTAATAGCTACAGTTACACTGGACGATTTGAAAAGGCTTTAGATTGCTTTACAGAGGCTAGTGTAGTGCGTCCAACGCTTCTTTACATTTACTAATTTTCGTCAAAATACGTTCCACGGGTGCAGTCCATACGAACACGTGGGGATTTTGGTTGTGAGCATCGATATAGTTCTTGATTGCTGCAATCAATGCGGGCACATTCTGGAATGTGCCGCGGCGAATACGTTTGTCGGTAATCTCGCGGAACCAGCGTTCGACTAAGTTCAGCCAAGAACTCGCAGTCGGGATAAAGTGTAAATGAAACCGTGGATGGCGCTTGAGCCAAGATTTTACACGGGGATGCTTGTGAGTACCGTAATTGTCTATGATCAAATGCAGGTCGAGCCCTACCGGGGTCTCGCTGTCTATTTTCTTGAGGAAGCGGATAAACTCCTGATGCCGATGGCGCGGCATACAGTCGCCGATAACTTTGCCGTCGAGTATGCTGAGGGCTGCAAATAATGTTGTCGTTCCGTTGCGTTTGTAATCGTGCGTCATGGTTCCGCAGCGGCCTTTCTTCATCGGCAAACCCGGCTGAGTCCGGTCGAGTGCCTGAATTTGACTTTTCTCGTCGACACAGAACACCACGGACTTGTCCGGAGGATTCATATACAGCCCGACGACGTCGTGCAGCTTCTCGACGAAATGTTTGTCGCGGCTTAGCTTGAAGGTTTTGAGTAAATGGGGTTTTAAGTTGTATTGCTTCCATATTCGTCGTATTGTGGCTTCGCTGAGCCCTTGGGCCTTGGCCAGGCTGCGGGTGCTCCAATGAGTTGCGTTTGATGGTGTTGTATGGAGAGTGGCTTCGACAACCGCTTGAATCTTTTTCTCCGGTATTTTGGGGATTCGGCCAGGACGGGGGGCATCCTTTTCCAGCCCAACCAAGCGAAGAGCCAAGAAGCGTTGTCGCCACAACTGTACGGTCGGGCGGGAAATTCCCAGTTCTTGTGCGATATTTTGACTCTGCATGCCGTCTGCCGCCATCTGGATAATCTGCGCACGCTGTACCAGTCGCACGGGGAGACACCTTCCGCGTACCCATGTATCCAACGTAGAACGCTCTTTGGGACTCAAAATAATAGGTGCTGCTATTCTGCTCATAATAATTTATCATACAAGGTATCCTATTATATGTCAAGTTATTTATGACGCATTACACTAGAATATAAATTATCGTTTCGTTTTCTGTGGCAATAGAAAGCCATTCTTTTAAATGTGTAATAAAAATTGGGTCCTGTATAAGGTTAAATATTTCATCATTGTATAAATGTTTCTGATGCTCATAGTTGTTCTTAAATAATTCGATTCCAAGCGGATTTTTTAGTTTAAGCAAGGTTTGAGGTATGATGCTTTTAGTGGACACCAAAGTTGAGGTAAAATACAAAGACGGAGGTGTCAGAATGGAAAGGATTCCAAGAGGCATATACACAAAGGAACTTCG
>JAPLDY010000211.1 GCA_026391595.1 Bacteroidia bacterium | reverse complement strand
ATAGCCATTGTGTACCAGCCCATTGCACGGCTCCATGGATAATGTGACTGTCCGGTTGCAGGATCACACCACTTTTGCTGATGACTTTCATCCCAGGCATGCATAAGCAAACCGGTTGCAGGGTCGAGGGTCTTCTCATAGATCATTTTTGTCTGGGTAGCAGCAACATCAAACCATTCAGGGGCATTGAATTCCTTTGCATACTGTGCCATATATGTCGATCCCATGAAGATGCCATCGAGCCACATCTGCCAGGGATAGATTTGTTTATGCCAGTATCCACCCGAATTTGTTTTGGGGTGCGTCTTAAGCTGTTCAATGAAATTATCGATTGCAATCTTATATTTTGGATCAGGATTTCTTTTATAAACCGTAATTACATCCCTGCCAGGGAATATCCTGTCGAGGTTATACTCTTTCATCCTGTAATCTGTAACTGATCCGTCGGGATGTACAAAATAGTTCACCCAGTCTTCCATGTACTTTGAATACTTCGGATCGATATTACCTAATCTGTCGATGGCCATGCCAAGAAAAGCTACATCATAAGCCCATTTAGGATTTCCGGCAACGTATTTTGTAAGGCTGTCTGCCTGTGTCATTACCGTATTTGCCATCCTCACTGACCATTTCAATTCAGATGTCCCTGATTTCTTCCTTGAAGATTGTCCGGAACATGCTGTAAATATTATAATCAGTAAAAGGAATACTAAGTTTTTCATATGTTTAAATTTTGTAATTGTCTTAAATTCCTTTATAACCGCAAAGTGCGCAAAGAATACAAAGATATTTCAATAGCCTTCTTCTTTGCGTCCTTTGGTTTTAATCCTTAGCACCCTTTGCGGTTAATTCTTTTATTTCTTTAAAATGTTGTTGCTTACAGATATATTTTTACCCTTATTGTTTGTGAGGGCTGTAGTGCCCGGGAAAATATTATTTGCGACTATAATATTTTCTGTTTTCTCATCTTCATTTATCAGAACAGGTATTGCTTCGGGCTGGTAGCAATTTGTCACTCTAACACCATTGCAGTTCGTAAGCTTCAGAAATGGCAGGTCAGGAAGCGGTGTGACAACTGTTATTTTGTCCCAGCTTATATTTTTTGAATCCTTGGCTTCAAGTGCATTTCCTTCACTTATCTGCATCTTAATATCATGAAAACTTATATCTGATCCGTTTTCAACAAGAATTCCCCGCGTTGTCAGGGTTTCCATATTACTGAAAGATATCTGGTTAACATCTCTTTCCTCAAGTCCATAAATTGCTACTGGCCGCTGACCCCCCCTTACCTGTATGTTGGAGATACGGACATTATTGCATGCGGGGGTTCTTTCTGAAAGCGGTTCCGGATTTGTACGCTGGTACCTTAATGTTATCAGCACTCCCTCATTAATCATGTTATTCATTACGATATTTGAGACCAGAATATCTTCAATCACACCGCCTCTTCCTCTCATTGTTTTAATCCTGATACCACGGTCTGTCCCTTCAAATACGCAGTTTGTAATGGTAACTCTCTTTACATTGCCACTCATCTCACTTCCTATAACTACACCACCATGACCTCTCAGCATAGTACAGTTTGTGATTGTGATATTTTCGGTTGGCCTTGCAGCTTCTCTCCCGTCTTCATCACGGCCCGATTTAATGACAATGCAGTCGTCGCCTACTGTAATGTGACAATTAGATATATGAACATTCCTGCATGATGAAGGATCAATTCCGTCAGTATTCGGTGAGCCGGAAGGATTTTCAATTGTGATCCCCGTGATTGTAATATTATCGGAGAATGCAGGCATTATGGTCCAGAATGGAGGATTTGAAAAACTTACTCCCTCGATAAGTACGTTTTTACATTCATATGTAGTTACCATAGGAGGCCTGAGGAAGTTGTTTCTGGCTTTTATATAGGTATTCTTTGCCAGCAGAGCTTCATTTTCTTTAATAAATATCTCCTGCCATTTGCTTGGTGGCTGCTGCATGGATGTACGCAAAAAATCCCACCATTTCTGACCCTGGCCTTCAAAATGGCCTCTGCCCCTGATTGAAATGTTTTCACACTGGTAAGCATATATCTGAGAGACAAAGTTTTTAACTCTTACATCCTCCCATCGCGACTGAACCATCGGAAGGTAATCATCAAAATCATCTGAAAACTTGATCACCGCTCCGGCATCGGCCCAGAGAGTGATATTGCTCTTCATAATGATCGGTCCCGTAAGGTATGTCCCTGCCGGGAAAAAGAGTGTTCCTCCGCCTTTGGATGAAAGGTCAGAAATAATATCACTAATGATCTTTGTGCATTTTACTTTGCCGGTTGGATCTGCGCCTTTCTCTCTGACGTTTGTCCATACCGACTGAGACTGAGTCAGGAGTGTAGCTGCAACCATTAATAGTACCAGAAATGTTTTTTTCATGATTTAACTCTAGATAAATTTAAATGAATTCCTTATATTATATGTATGTTTCTCCCACTTCCGCTGTCGCGGAATCTCCGCTTCGCTACGATCTCCCGCTTTTTCTTAAATTATTCGATGGTCTTCACTCCGGTAACGGGCTTAGCATCCAGGGTATGAAGGTCAAATATTAAGATCTCATTTAATCCGAGTTTCAGGAATGATGCCGGGCAATAGAGCCTCTTCTGAGGACCAAGATCCCAATAGCGGCCCAGGTTATGACCATTAACCCAGACGATGCCTTTCCTGTAGTTTGACAGATCAAAATATGTATCACCGAGTTCAATAAGTGAAAAATTACCTTTATAATAGATACCTGGTTTATTGACGGACCTCCCGGATGAACGAAGGTCATAAACAAATTTCCAGTCCATCGGAAGCTTATATATTTTCCAATTCATCAGGGTCATTCCATTAAGTGTTACACGGTCTGTAATTCCCTTTCTGTCTATAAATTGTTGTGCAAAATTTATACGCCCCATTCCTTCGACAAGGATCTCGAGAACAGGATTTGCAGTTTTACCTGCAGGAAGGTCTATTGTGTTGAGTCCTTCCCTTCTGTCGAGACGGCCAATATATTCGCCATCAAGGAATACTGTGGCATAATCGTGAATATCTGTCACGGTCAGCTTACCCTTTTTATGACCTATCAGCTCAGTCCTGTACAACATGAATCCATAGTCCTGTCCGTATGCCTCAAATGATTTTGGAGTAACGGAGTTTTCAGGTTGAGGAAGATTATCCCAAATCGAAGTGAACCTAGTGGTAAAAATCATCGGGATCTCTATTGCAGGAACAGGTTCAGGAATCTGAGGCAGCTTTTTCCCTTTAGGAAGATATGAGCCAATAAGCTTGCGGAGAGCCATATATTTAGGAGTAGGCAATCCCTGTTCATTAATGGGAGCATCATAATCGTAGCTTGTCACATCCGGTTCATAGCCCTTCCCACCGGAATTGGCGCCTGCGGTGAAACCAAAATTCGTACCTCCATGGATCACATAAAGATTGAAAGATTTCTTATTGTTCATAAGGAACTTCACTTCCTTCATCAATTCTGCCGTATCAGGCTTTGACCACTCTTCACCCCAGTGTGTAAGCCATCCGGGGTAAGTCTCGCTGCTGAAAACAGGAACGCCGGGATTCATTTTTGATGCCAGCTCAAAGTCGGACAGGGAGCTTCCTGAATCGAGTCCGACTGCACTGCCAGGAAGTGATCCGGCTTCAAGCATATAGGCTGTAGGTCCATCTCCAGTAAATGTCGGAACATCGATGCCATTAGCTGTCCATACTTCTTTCAACCTCATAAGATAATTGCGGTCGTTACCGAAAAAGCCATATTCATTTTCGATTTGCAACATAAGAATGGGACCACCCCGTGTGATAAGGTAAGGTCTTATTTCCTCGGCCAGTCTGGTGATATATCGTTCAGCAGCAGCCATATATCTGGGATCCATGCACCTGAGCCTGATATCAGGAATCCGGAGCAGGTACGGAGGAATACCTCCAAGTTCCCATTCTGCACATACATAGGGACCTGGTCTCAGAATAAGCCACATATCTTCTTTCTGAACTGCTGCTATGAATGCTGAAATATTTTTGTTGCCTGAAGTAAAATCAAAGACACCCTCTTCTGTTTCATGATAATTCCAGAAAATATATGCGGAAATCGTATTACATCCCATAGCCTTGGCCATCCGGATCCTGTGCTCCCAGTATTGCTCTGGTATTCGTGCAGGGTGCATCTCGCCGCTTATTATCTGAAATGGCTGATCGTCCAGGATAAACTCTGTCGGGCTGAATTTGAATGTATGTTTTGCTTTCTGCGCCTGAATTGAAGCACAGGACAAAGAGAGACTAAGAATAATCAGAAATTGAATATTTCGTTTAATCATTTTATTGTTATGTAATTATTTGTATATCAAATTAAAATTAAGAATTCATTATCAATAAACCCACCCCTGACCTCCAGCTTCGCTACGATCTCCCCTTCCTTCTTCTATATTGCCTGAAAACTATGCAACTTCGCATAGATTCCGTTTTCTCTGTTCATCAGTTCAGCATGAGTCCCTGTTTCAACTATCATGCCATCATCAATTACAACAATGACATCTGCATGCTGGATTGTAGAAAGCCGGTGAGCAATAACCAGTGAAGTACGGTTCTCCATAAGTTTGAGTATCGCATCCTGTACCAGTCGTTCCGATTCGGTATCGAGTGCAGATGTAGCTTCATCGAGAATGAGGATTGGAGGGTTTGCCATAATTGCCCTGGCTATGCTTATCCTCTGCCGCTGTCCTCCGCTAAGTTTGATGCCAGACTCTCCGACATTATTTTCGTAGCCGTCTCCTGTTTCAATAATAAAATCATGCGCATTGGCTATGCGGGCAGCTTCCTTAACCTTTTCCATATCAGGCACATCCATGCCAAAAGCGATATTCTCGGTGAAAGTAGTGTTGAAGAGTATTGGGTTCTGGCTAACT
This sequence comes from Bacteroidia bacterium, assembly GCA_026391595.1. GTDB lineage: Bacteria > Bacteroidota > Bacteroidia > Bacteroidales > VadinHA17 > LD21. The sequence goes on along the minus strand of JAPLDY010000211.1, from coordinate 7,295 downwards.
ATTCCCATCAGGGAACGAAGATCCATCATTTTCAGATCACGGACATTTTTCCCATCAATGAGAACACTGCCCTTATCAGTATCGATGAAACGTGGCAGCAGGTCAGCCATTGTCGATTTGCCTGCACCTGATTTACCAACAACCGCCACTGTCTGTCCTTTTTTGATCTTCAGGTTTATACCCTTCAGCACCGGTTCGCTATTATATGAGAACCAAACGTCCCTGAACTCGATTGAATCATTGAATTCTTTTATCGGTAGAGCATTAACCTTATCCATGATCTTCTCTTCAGCACTCAGAACCTGTTCGATCCTGTCAATGGATCCAAGACCTTTCTGAATATTAAACCAGGCAGTGGCAACATTCTTGGCAGGTGGAATTATTTGAGAAAAGACAATTACAAAGGCAATAAGCTTCTCAGGATCAAGATTTCCGGCGCCTTTCAATGCCAGCGATCCTCCGACAAACAGCAGTACAATGACCACTATTGATGCAAGGATTTCACTTAATGGACCAGCCATATAATTCTTGCGGTAGATCCGTTTCAGTATCTTGGAGTAATGATCATTGACAACACCAAAAAGCTCCTTCATTCTCCTTTCGGCATTGAATCCTTTAATTATCCTTAGGCCGGTGAGAGACTCCTCAACAATAGATAATAGTCTCCCAAGCTTCTGTTGACCCATCAGCGAGGATGAACGTAAGGTTCTGCTTACCCGGCCTATGACCCATCCGCTTAGTGGTAAAAGGGTAAGTGCAAACAGGGTTAGCTGGTAGCTGGTGACAAACAGGTAAATGACAAAGACCAGGATGGTTATCGGATCTCTGAATATCATCGTCAATGAAGCCATTACCGAGACTTCAATCTCCTGGACATCATTTGAAATGCGTGTCATCAGATCGCCTTTTCGGGCATCGGTGAAGAATGAGAGAGGAAGCTTCAATATCTTCAGATACATTTTTTTCCTGAGGTCCCTCACCGTGCTGGCCCTGATATATGCCATTGTGTTATTTGCCAGGAATATAAAACCATTCTTAAAAAAGGCTGCAACAAGGTATGTACCGCTGACCAACAACAATACTGTTATTCGTCCGTATTCTGTAATAAGACTTGAGAAAAAATACTTTGAAAACTGGTTGAAGTAATCGAGTGACAACGTAAATTCACCGGGCGAAGGAGCTGCCACCGCCGGTTTAAAAAGAATGTTCAGAAAAGGAATAATAAGAGTCAAGGAAAACAGGGAGAAGAGTGCACTGAGAATATTAAATAAAATGCTTTTCATTGCTGACCATTTGTATGGCGCAATGTATTTTAACATCAGTTTTACTTTGTCCATCGTGGAATTGAGAGATTAAAATCCGGTGAAGTTGAAGGGAGTTATTTCCCTTAGTTCTGCTTTCACCGGCTCGCTGACATCAAGGTTCTCTATGAAAGATCGAATTGATTCTTCAGTTATTTTCTGATTTGTCCGTGTTAAGTCCAGGAGGGCTTCGTAAGGCTTTGGAAATCCTTCTCTCCGTAGTATCGTCTGGATCGCTTCAGCAACAACAGCCCAGTTGTTATCGAGGTCGTTTTTTATCTTTTCGGTATTTACTATGAGCTTGTTTAGCCCTTTAAGAATGGAATTAAAAGCAATTATAGAGTGACCTATCGGCACTCCTATATTCCTCAAAACCGTTGAATCAGTAAGATCGCGCTGAAGCCTTGAGACGGGAAGCTTTTCGGAAAGATGGCCAAAGATCGCATTTGCATATCCCAGGTTGCCTTCGCCATTCTCAAAATCGATTGGATTCACCTTATGTGGCATGGCTGAAGAGCCAATCTCACCCTTTCTGATCTTTTGCCTGAAATAATCCATTGAAATATAAGTCCATACATCCCGGGCAAGGTCTATCAAGATCACATTGATCCTGCGCATGTTATCGAATAATGCAGCGAGGTTGTCATAGTGCTCGATTTGGGTGGTAGGCTGGGAACGCTGCAATCCAAGTTCCTCATTTACAAAGTTATTGGCAAATGTTATCCAGTCAATATCGGGATATGCTACTTTATGAGCACTCAGGTTTCCTGTTGCCCCGCCGAATTTTGCTGAATAAGGTATCTGCCCGAAGTATTTTGACTGTTCATCAATCCTTGCGATGAATACGGCTATTTCTTTCCCTAGTTTTGTAGGAGATGCGGGCTGACCATGTGTGCGGGCCAGCATGGGAATATCTTTCCATTCATCGGCAAAAGCAGCCAGCGCTTCCCTGAGTTCAAAAAGAACCGGGAAATAGACATTGATAAGGGCATCTTTCATAGAAAGCGGAATAGCCGTATTGTTGATGTCCTGCGAGGTAAGCCCAAAATGGATGAATTCGCTCCATTTGCCCCATCCGGCATGAAAGAATTTCTCCTTCAGATAATATTCGATGGCTTTGACGTCGTGATTTGTGATCTTTTCCCTCTCCTTTATCTTTTCTGCGTCAACAATATCAAAATCTTCATAAATCGACCGGAGCTCCTTGAAATTATCCTTCTTGAAGTCACTGAGCTGTGGCAACGGAATGTTGCATAGAGCAATGAAATACTCTATCTCAACCATCAGACGATATTTAATAAGGCCGAATTCCGAAAAGTAAAGATCAAGCTCATTTACCTTCTGTCTGTACCTTCCGTCAAGCGGCGAGATTGCAGTAAGAGAATTCAAATCCATTGGTGATCTATTTGTTGATTCAATTGTTATAACGTTACATGCAAAAGTAGTATTTTAGAAGTTGTAAAAAAACTCTATTTCAGCTAATAATTTCAACCTACATAAAGAGTATCATGCTTTCTCCAAAAGTAAGAATATCAGCAGTAAGATATGCCAACACTTATCCGTTCATGTACGGACTGACGGAGACCGGTTTCGATAAGAAAGTCATTCTCTCGACTGATCATCCGGCTGATTGTGCCAGAAAACTCATCAACAACGAGGTCGATATAGGTCTTATCCCTGTCGCAGCACTGCCAATGGTGAAGAATTACCATATCATTACCGATTACTGCCTTGGGGCATATGGAAAAGTGCGCACGGTAATGCTTTTAGGCAATTCCCCTCTTGAAAAAGTACGAAAGATCAATCTTGATTACAGGTCGCGATCATCTGTCAGTCTTGCAAGGATACTTGCAAAGAATGCATGGAAGAAGGAGTTCATCTGGAATGACACTGATGAAGCATTTGATTTTATTCATATACCTGATGATGAAGCTGTTGTAAGGATAGGAGATCAATGCTTTGAGACTGAAGACCGCTATAAATTCAAGATTGACCTGGCAGAGGAATGGTTTAAATTCACGGGACTCCCTTTTGCATTTGCCTGCTGGACAGCAAACCGGAAGCTTGAAAAAGAATTTATTAAGGAATTCAATGAAGCCCTTAAATTTGGGGTCAGCAATATCCATGCGGTTGTTGAAAAGTACGGAAAGACAGGAGTCATAAGGGGTGAGGATCTCAGGATTTATCTGACGGAGAATATGAATTTCGATTTGAATGATGATAAGAGAAAAGCGATAAAGCTTTTTCTTGAACTTATGACTGAACTTTAATACCCCCCTCCCCCCCTAAAGGGGGGTAAAAACCCATTACTTATTTAAGGAGGGAAAGGATTTAGAGCCCCCCTTCAGGGGGGTTGGGGGGCAATTTAAATATGAAAAAAAATGATTAATAAGGGAAGTTATACAATCAGAAATTACCATAAAGGCGACTATCCTGGTATTATTGACCTTTGGACGGCTACAGATCTAAGTCGTCCTGAACGCGGTGACAATGAAAAGATCATTGAGGAGAGCATCACTCTTGGCGGCTGCATGCTTATAATGGAAGAAAAAGCAAGCGGCAGGATTACAGGCACATCATGGATGACCTATGACGGGCGCAGGATACATCTTCACCATTTCGGGATACTGCCTGAATACCAGGGAAAAGGATTGTCAAAACCTTTGCTTGAGGAATCGCTTAAATTTGTAAAAAAGAAAGGTTACCAGGTAAAGATTGAAGTTCACAGGAAAAACCTTAAAGCAATCAATCTATATAAAAAGGCCGGATTCGAATACCTGGGTGATTATGATGTATATATAATAAGGAACCTCAATAAACTGGAATAAGAAATTAACCGCAAAGTTCGCAAAGGGTCAAAACCTAAGGTCGCAAAGAAATCATATATTTGACAACTTTGCGTTCTTTGCGTTAATCTTCTTGCCTAAGTCCCGTTACAGGGAAGAAGGTAAGCTTAGCGTGTTTTTCGGTTAAGTTACTTTTAAATCTATTGACTATTTTTTGAATTTTATTGATTATCTTTGAAACAATGTGGAAAACGTCTAAAAACATATAAAAACTTTAATGCCATGAGCAAAACAATCACTTTCAATGAACTACGGAAGATCAAAGATCAGCTGCCCTCCGGAAGTATGAAGAGAATTGCAGACAAACTTGACCTCAATGAGGAAACTGTAAGAAACTACTTCGGAGGGAGAAATTTTGAACTTGGACAGACCGTAGGAGTACATTTTGAGCAGGGTCCCGGAGGCGGGATAGTAAAATTTGACGATACAACTATCCTGGATATGGCTGAGGAGATCATTAAAGGTTAATAACAGGGATGAGAACTTGTTCAAAAGCAAAAGGCATGGTCTTTTGCTTTTTTTTATTATTGAAATAAGCAATTCCTTGTTGATTCATTAAACCCCCTTTCATTTTCCCCCAAGGGGGAAATGTAAGAACAAATTCCTTCCCCCGTGGGGGAAGGTTAGGAAGGGGGTCAATTAGAAAAAAAACGAAAATCAATGAATATTGAAGATATAATTAATAAATCAGAAAAAATATATCTTCCGACACTGGAAGCATTCTTCACAGAGAAATGGGGAGAAACAAAGCTCTGGTCGCATGATCTGGATCATCACCGGAGAGTCTGGAATTATGCTAAAGAGCTTCTTCAATATATAGATATAACTGACGGACCATTCATCGAAAAGCTCCTGATCGCCTGCTACCTTCACGATATAGGCATGGCAACCGATCCGGGAGAAAAGCATGGGATCCATAGCAGGAAGCTCTGTGAATCGTTTCTGGAAGAAAAAAATATAAGCTCTACAGATTATGCAGATCTTCTGGAAGCAATTGAGAATCATGATAATAAAGAATATACAGAATCGTCGGTTGAAAACAAACTGCTTCTTTTGCTCTCAGTCGCCGACGATCTCGATGCATTTGGTTATACAGGGATACTTCGGTATGCTGATATTTATATGCAAAGGGGTGTCTCTCAGGGCGATCTGGGAAGAATGGTCCTTGAAAATTCTGAGAAACGGTTCCTGAATTTTGAAAAAGTATTTTCCGGAAATCCGGAACTGATTGAGAACCATAAGAAAAGATTTTCTTTAGTTCAGAAATTTTATGTTGAATACGGTCAGTCACAGATGGGGAGATAAAGATAGTTGAGGAGACTGTGTAACCGGCTCAGAAAGGATCGTACGTGATTATCCCAGGTACAGTATTAATGTAATATCAGGTTATAACCTTAATTAATATTTGCTATTTTCAGGTTTTAACCTTATTTTTGTATCAATTAATTCAGGCTTTACCCTTATGGAAAAACAGAAATTGATTCTGGAACAGACCGACAGGAAGATACATCTGCTCAAAACGGCAGATGCACTGGTGATACCATCATCCGGTTGGATATTTACTATCAGGAAGGCTCTTGGCATGTCTATGAGACAACTTGGCAACAGGATGGGGATCACTCCCCAGAGCGTGAAGGAAATTGAGGATAGGGAAAAAAATAAGACAGTCTCGCTGAAAGTATTAAACCAGTTTGCAAAAGCTCTGGATATGAAGCTCATCTATGGATTTGTACCCAAAAAAGGAAATCTGGAAGATTTAATTGAGAAACGTGCACTTGAGATGGCAAAGGAAATTGTCGGTAGAACTTCAATTAGCATGAAACTCGAAGATCAGGAAAATAGTCCGAAACGGATTAAAAATGCAATCAAGGAAAAAGCAGATGAGCTGAAACATGAATTGCCAAAATACCTATGGGACTGATACTTGATTATATTGAGGGACAGACCCCGATCGATGAGGATGAAAAAGAGGGACTTCTAATCCCGACGATCTCAACAAGAGGAGAACTTGATGAATTCGAACAGGCTAATATCCAGCAGGCAGTTGAATGGTCAATAAAAACAAAAATCGATAGAAATCAACTTTTTACTGAAGGTTTTTTGCTGCTGATCCATAAAAAAATGTTCAATGAGGTATGGGAATGGGCGGGAACAAAAAGGAAAACCAATAAAAACATAGGAGTTGATAAAACTCAAATCTCCGTCGAGCTGAGAAAACTCATTGATGACTGCAATTTCTGGATAGATGAGAATGCCTTTGACTCGGATGAGATTGCTGTCAGATTTAGCCACAGACTGGTAAAGATTCATTTATTCCCAAACGGGAATGGCCGGCATTCCAGACTGGTTGCAGATATTATGATCTCAAAAATTTTTAATAAGCCTGTCTTTTCCTGGGGTAGTTCTGATCTGACTAAGAATAATCCGGTCAGAAAATTGTACCTGGACGCTATTCATGAGGCTGATAACGACGACTATAAGTCTCTTATTTTATTCGCAAGGTCATAATTATTTACTATCTCCCCCTCACCATTTCACCCCTTCTCCCCCTCCTTAAACAGATCAAGTTGTCTTTCTTCGCAGTCATCCGATTCCATGTTTGAGATGCTTACTCCAAACAGCCTGATCTTTGTGCCCTCAAGTTTCATTCCCTTTCTGATCCCGGAGACTTCCTTATGCAAAGTATCAAAATCGCGTATATAATTCTGCAGTGTTTTGCTCCGGGTGATCTGTCTGAAATCAGAGAATTTGACTTTGACGGTAATTGTACGGCCCGTAGTTCCGGCATGTCCAAGCCTTTCCATCAGTTCCTTCTCGACTTTGTAGAGTTCGGCTATTATTTCAAAGCGGGTTTTCAGGTCTTTCTCGTATGTCAGTTCTGTTCCAACCGATTTGCGTTCAGATTCAGTCTCAACAGATCGATCATCAATGCCCCTTACAATATCATAATAAAAGCTGCCGGCCTTACCAAAATTTCTGACAAGCGAAGGAAGATCACATTTTTTAAGGTCGGCGCCTGAATGGATACCCAGCTTATGCATTTTTTCGGCAGTCACCTTACCTATACCATAGAACTTTTCAACCGGCAGCCCTTCCATGAACTTTTCCGCATCTTCGGGAGCGATCAGGAAGAGACCGTCGGGCTTTT
>JAPLDY010000097.1 GCA_026391595.1 Bacteroidia bacterium | reverse complement strand
AGCCCCCCTTTAGGGGTGATGGGGGGTCAATTAAGGGAATAAAAAATACACACAGAGTTCAAAAGTAAATATTAAAAGGATTATGTATCTACTAGGTATCGATTTAGGAAGTTCATCCGTCAAGGCTTCGGTAATTGACGGTGAATCAGGTAACTGTCTGGCAACAGCTTTTTACCCTAAGGATGAGATGAAGATCATTGCCAAAAAGCCGGGTTGGGCAGAACAGGATCCGGAATCATGGTGGATGAATCTTAAAGCTGCAATTTCCGACTGTAATCAACAGCTGGGAGAAAAGAAGAAAAACATCAGAGCGATAGGTATCTCATATCAGATGCACGGGCTGGTCATTGTCGACAAGAACTTCAGCGTTCTTCGTCCTTCAATCATCTGGTGCGACGGAAGGGCAGTTGAATATGGTGAAAAAGCATTTAATGGGATAGGAAAGGATTTCTGCCTTTCACATTTGCTTAACTCTCCGGGGAATTTCACTGCGACAAAGCTTGCATGGGTGAAGGATAATGAACCTGATATTTATGGTAAGATCCATAAGATAATGCTGCCTGGCGACTATTTTGCCCTGCGGCTGACAGGAGTGCCATTGACAACCTTTTCCGGTCTTTCGGAAGGCATCTTCTGGGATTTTCAGGATAATAAGGTTTCAAAGGAACTGATGGATTTCTTCGGATTTGATCCTTCTGTACTGTCAGATCCGGTTTCCTCATTTTCTTCGCAGGGCAATCTGCTGAAATCAGTTGCATCGGAGCTTGGGCTTCCTGAGGGAATATCTGTTTCCTACAGAGCCGGTGACCAGCCGAACAATGCGTTATCGCTCAATGTGCTCGAGCCGGGAGATGTTGCTGCTACGGCAGGAACTTCAGGTGTAATATACGGAGTAACTGATCAGAAGAAGCATGACCCTCAGTCGAGGGTAAACACATTCCTGCATATCAACCATTCCGCATCTTCACCCCGTTCAGGAGTATTATTATGCATCAGCGGAACAGGCATTCTCAATTCGTGGCTGAGGCGCAATTCGGGTAATAACCTGTCGTACAATGATATGAATGAACTTGCCGGCAAGGTGAATCCGGGTTCCGATGGACTTTCAATATTTCCATTTGGCAATGGGGCAGAAAGAATGCTCGGGAACAGGGATGTTGGTGCAAGGATCTTCGGACTAAATTTTAATACACACACTAACGCTCATTTATTCAGAGCTGCGCAGGAAGGAATAGTATTTTCGATAAGGTATGGCCTCGACATAATGAAGGAGACAGGAATTGTTCCATCGGTCATAAGGGCCGGGGCTGCAAATATGTTCCAGAGCAAGATATTCAGTGAAGCTTTATCATGCATCACTGGTACAGAGATCGACCTTTACAATACCGACGGGTCAATAGGAGCTGCCCGTGGTGCAGGTATCGGATGCGGGTATTACAATTCGGCGAAAGAGGCATTTACCGGACTTAAAACTGTGGGAGTAACTCAGCCGGACAAATCAAAAACCGGAGTTTATGAGGAAGCATATCTGAGGTGGAAAGTTTTGCTCAAATCAATTTAATTTTAAGGATTTTTCTTTGCGTCCTTTGCTAAAACTTTGCGTACCTTTATCCACCGGAGCTTAAGCAAAGATGGACTTTGCGGTTAACAAATTTATTTCAAACAATAATTTTAAACTTAATAATATGATTTACAAAGGCAAAAAAGAATTTTATCCCGGTATAGGGAAAATCAAGTATGAGGGTCCCAAATCAATGAATCCTCTGGCGTTCAGATGGTACAACGCCGATCAGGTTGTTGCAGGCAAAAAGATGAAGGATCATCTCCGTTTTGCAATTGCTTACTGGCATTCGTTCTGCGGTGACGGCGCTGACCCTTTCGGAAATGCTACCCATGCTTTTCCGTGGAAGGACCTTCCCAATGATGAAAGGGTGAAGCAGAGAATTGATGCTGCTTTTGAGTTCATTACGAAAATCGGTGCTCCCTACTATTGTTTTCATGATGTTGACGTCGTAGGTGGTGACGGGACAGTATTGGATATTGAAAAACGTCTCGAAAAGTTTGTTCCTGTAATGAAAAAAATGCAACAGCAGACAGGGGTTAAGCTTCTTTGGGGAACTGCAAATCTTTTCTCAAATCCGCGTTATATGAACGGTGCAGCTACCAATCCCGATTTTGCAATTGTTGCCAGTGCAGGAGCACAGCTTAAGAATGCTATTGATGCTACTATTGCTCTTGGCGGCGAGAATTATGTATTCTGGGGCGGAAGGGAAGGATATATGAGTCTCCATAATACCGACATGAAACGCGAGCTTGATCACCTGGCCATGATGCTGACACTAGCCCGTGACTACGGACGCAAAAAGGGTTTTAAAGGCACATTCCTTATAGAACCCAAACCGATGGAACCATCAAAGCATCAGTATGATTATGATGCTGCTACGGTTGTGGGATTCCTTCGTCATTATGGACTCGAGAAGGATTTCAAGCTTAACATAGAAGTTAATCATGCAACACTTGCAGGTCATTCATTTGCACATGATCTTCAGGTTTCTGCAGATGCGGGCCTGCTTGGGAGTATAGATGCCAATAAGGGAGATTACCAGAACGGATGGGACACTGATGAGTTTCCCACAAATGTTTACGAAATAGCTGAGGCGATGATGGTTATACTGAGGGCTGGCGGATTTAAGACCGGAGGCATAAATTTCGACGCAAAAATACGACGTAACTCAACTGATAATGAAGATATTTTCATAGCTCACATCAGTGGTATGGATACTTTTGCAAGAGGATTGCTTATTGCTGATAAAGTGCTGAATGAAAGCGACTACCTGAAGATGAGGAAGAAGAGATATGCCTCTTTTGCCAAGGGCCCTGGCAAAGATTTCGAAACCGGAAAGCTAACCCTGGTGAAACTGAGGGAAATTGCATCAAAAAGCGGAGAACCTGAAACCATCAGCGGCAAGCAGGAAATGTTCGAGCAGCTGATAAATATGTATCTGTAGCTATAGGAACTTTGTTTAAAAACGTGAAGAGACTATTTCGAATTTTGGAGGATTCGCAATAGTCTTTTTTACTTTGCAAAGGTCTGCAACGTGTATCAGTGAGTCTATATATTTTTCGGGGAAATCAGAGGGTAATTTAATATCAAGTTTTATGTTAACGGGTAAGCCCGTCTCCTGGTTCCATTCATAGGTCTGAATTATCTTAATACCCCCGGCAGGTATATTACGGTTGTCGCAAAACGATTTTATATATATACCTGCGCAAGTTCCTATGGATGCAAGGAAAAGGTCATAGGGAGTGGGAGCGGTGTTCTCTCCTCCGTTTTCAACAGGCTGGTCTGTCATTATTTTGTGGCCGTGCGAATGAGCAGTTACTACTTTTCCACCGTCAAATGTAATTTCCATAGTTTTTAGATTTTGGATTATCTATTTGTAAGAAATTCAGATTCCTGATTAACTATCTGGTCCCCGGAAAGCAATAAGCAAAAATACATCAAATTGTCTGGATTCAGTTTCTGTTATTTTTTTATTGATAGCAAAACACTTCCTGCCTGAAATATTTCCGAAACCATGTTCTCTTAATCTGTCTGCAAGTGTTTCAATATCGAATCCTTTATGTCCGGCGAACCCTTCTCCATGGAATGAGCCATCCTCAGAGTAAAGGTCTGCAATTGCGAGATATCCGCCAGGATTTATGATCTTATAGAATTTAGTGAAGATATTTCCCAGATCAATAACATGATGCAGCACCATTTGTGTTATAAGCAGGTCGAATCTATCACCGGTCCATTCTTCTTTTTCAAGATCAAACAGCAATGGTTTCAGGTTAAGAGTATTTGCTACCTTGACTTTATCATGCATTACTTTAACCATCTCAGCTGAACTGTCCAGCATAGTGATTTCTTTAAGATGGTCTTTCAGAAGGAAGCTGGTAATACCTGTTCCTGCTCCGAATTCCATGGCTGTCATTTCCTTCCTGACAGGCATCCGTTTGAGCAGTTCTTTAACAATAGCGACTGACCGATCCCAGTGCATAGCATTCTGGTCCCAGCCGGCAGCTTTCAAATCAAATTCGTTCATTTTAATAATTTACTTCTTCAGGATAGTTTTCAGGATTTTATCTTTTTCAAGTTTTTTCGTGCAGAAGAACCAGTCGTAGCATTTCATTTCTTCCTTGCTTTCCATTCTCTGTTTTGCAACCCCGCATGAGCCTGCAGTAGGTACAATAACATCGTCACCGGGTCTCCAGTCAGCTGGCAGGGCGACAGAAAACGCATCAGCAGTCTGCAGTCCTATTATCACCCTGTAAAGTTCATCAAAGTTACGGCCAAGGCTCAACGGATAATAAATTATTGTCCGGATGATTCCTTTAGGGTCAATGAAGAATACTGCCCTGACAGCTTTGGTGGAGCTTTCACCGGGTTGAAGCATCCCATAGGTTTTTGCAACTTCCATGGTAATATCTTCAATAAGAGGGAAGGTGACTTCAACATTCTTCATTCCCTTGTATTCGATTTTTTCCTTAATAGTGCGGAGCCATGCAATATGGCTATAAAGGCCATCAACAGAAAGACCTACGAGTTTGCAGTTTGCCTCATTGAACTGTTTTTCCATGCTTGCAAATGTCATGAATTCAGACGTGCAAACAGGTGTAAAGTCTGCAGGGTGGCTAAATAGGATCACCCAGCTTCCTGAATAATCAGCAGGGAAATTAATAGGCCCCTGTGTTGTAACAGCTTTAAATTCAGGCGCTTTGTCGCCGATTCGCGGCATAGAATAGATTTTTTCTTCCATAATAATTATATTTTAAAGGTTATACTTTGAATTTTCCAACTATTTGAAGTTTGTAATCTTTGATTGTGAAGTTTGGTATTTTCTTCTTTTTGAAATAATTTTCAAGGAGTTTATTGAGATCTTCATCGTAGAAGTCTTCGATTCGTTCAGAATCTTCGCAATACAGATGATGATGAGGTTTTTTCACTGAATCATATCTTATTATGCCATTTTCAGTTTTAACTCTTTGGATTATTTCTTTTTCGATGAAGGCATCTAGGATTTTATAGACGGTACCAAAGGGGACATGAGGGAAGTTCAGTCTTATATAATCGACTATATTTTCAGCAGAAGGGTGATTTTCAAGGCCCATTATAACTTCGAGTACAGCAACTCTTTGAGGAGTTACTTTCAGGTTGTTTTCAGTCAGGATTTTAATAACTTCTTTATCAGCCATTTTGAAGTTAATTAAGGTTAAGAATCATTTTCAGATTAGAATTATTTTCCAAAGATAAACAATCTCAGAAAATAAATAATATTAAAAGAGGATAAATAATAATAGAGAATAAATATCAAAAGAGAATCATTCTCTAATGGGGGAATATCTAAATAATGAATATGAGCTTTCCTTTATTTGCTTCCCAGGATCTGATGGGAAGAGTATCCTGCATAAAAAATCAGGAGTATGAGAACTCCTGATCCAGTATAAACAAGTATTCAAGCTGTTTATACTTCGTCGGCCCGGAGGGAATCGAACCCTCGACCCCATGATTAAGAGTCACGTGCTCTGCCAGCTGAGCTACGGGCCGTAAATTTTGCGTACAAAAGTATTAAAAAAAAATACTTTAATAAGTATTTGAACATAAATTTACCTTTAGCAGATTATTATATTTACCATAGAAATAAAACACCCTGAAAATGAAAACCATAAAAACATCATTCGCTTCACTCTTTTTATTGTTTATCGCTGTATCCTTCACATGCAGCGCCCAGGATGTATATAAGATGACTGTCGCTCAGGACGGAACAGGCGATTATACAACAATACAAGCAGCTATCGACGCATCCAGATCATTCCCCGATCAGCGTATTACTATATTCATCAAAAATGGAATTTATAAGGAAAAAATTGTTGTACCGGCATGTAATACCCGCCTGTCTTTCATAGGTGAAGACGCCGGAAAAACAATCATTACTTATGATGATTTTTTCAATAAGATGAAAAGAGGCCGGAACAGTACATTTTATACATATACATTACTCGTCATTGCTGACGACTTCTATGCTGAAAGCCTGACCATTGAAAACACCGCCGGTCCTGTCGGACAGGCACTTGCCCTGTATGTAAAAGGCGACAGGTGCGTATTCCGCAACTGCCGTATACTGGGCAACCAGGATACTCTTTATACCGACGGTCTGAACAGCCGCCAGTATTTCGACGGATGTTATATCAGTGGCACAACCGATTTTATCTTTGGCTCTGCGACGGCCTTGTTCAACAATTGCACAATCCATAGCTTGAGGGATTCATACGTTACCGCAGCAAGTACTCCACAGGGCAAACCTTTCGGATACGTTTTCCTGAACTGCAAAATTACTGCTGCTCCTGAAGCAAAAAAAGTTTATATGGGCCGTCCATGGCGCGATTATGCCAGGACCGTATTTATAAAATGCGAACTGGGTACTCAAATCGTACCAGCAGGATGGTCTAACTGGTCGGGAACAACACGTGACAAAACAGCTTACTATGGCGAATATGGAAACACCGGCCCCGGAGCCGATATATCGCAGAGAGTTCCCTGGAGCCATCAGCTGACAAAAAAGGAAGCTAAAAAATATACAATAACAAATATCCTTTCTCCGGTGCTTCCAATGGAAAAACCTGTCGAAGAATGGATTATGGGTAAGGATTAACCACCACGTCACACCTTCGGCGTGACACCCCCCGTTGTAGCAGGGCAGGCTCTCCTTTAACAGGTAGGGAAACTTTACTTAACAAAAATTCGTTTCAATGAAGAAGTCAATAATCACATTAAGCCTGTTAATTATTTCTGTAGTTATTTCAGGCCAGGGAATAAATAAAAAAGCTGCATCAGAAATTTCAGTTGCTGATAAGCTGGTCCCTTTTTCACCTTCCTCAGTGAAAATCGAAGGTTATCTGGGTGATAAAATGAACCTTTGTATTGAAAAAAGGATCAAAGCTCAGGATGTGGATCACCTGATAGAGCCGTTCAGGCACAAGGAAGAGACACGCCTCTGGCAAAGTGAATTTTGGGGGAAGTGGATTCAATCAGCAATAGCAGCGTACGATTATAATCATGATCCTGAGCTCTTTACAATCATAAAAAATGCAGTAAGCGGATTGATCGCAACCCAGCTGACAAACGGTTATATTGGGAACTATTCCGATGAGGCGGCTCTTCAGCATTGGGATATATGGGGAAGAAAATATACTCTCCTTGGGCTGCTTGCATATTATGATCTTACAGGTGATAAGGCGTCCCTTAATTCGGCAAAAAGAGTGGCCGACCATCTTTTGACACAGGTGGGCCCGGATAAAGCCGATATTGTTAAAACAGGCAACTACAGGGGTATGCCGAGCAGTTCCATCCTGGAGCCAATGGTTTATTTATACCTGAGAACCGGAGACAAGAAGTACCTTGAATTTGCAAAGTACATTGTGCTCCAGTGGGAGACTCCTTCAGGTCCGAAACTTATCTCATCTGCACTTGCCGGAGTGCCTGTATCAGAGCGTTTTCCTCATCCTTCAACATGGTGGTCATATGAGAACGGACAGAAAGCTTACGAAATGATGTCGTGTTATGACGGACTGCTTGAACTCTACAGGATTACAGGTGACCAGAACTATCTTAAAGCTGTCGAGATGTCTGTAAAAGATATAATTGAGAATGAAATAAATATTGCAGGTTCCGGAAGCGCATTTGAGTGCTGGTACAACGGGTCAGAATATCAAACCGAACCTGCTTACCATACAATGGAAACCTGTGTTACAATGACATGGATGAAGCTGTGTCATAACCTTTTGCGGATAACCGGAAATCCGGTTTATGCCGATGAGATAGAAAAATCTGCATATAACGCTCTTCTTGCTTCAATGAAGTTTGACGGATCGGAAATAGCCAAGTACTCTCCTCTCGGAGGTATCCGTCATGCCGGAGAAGAACAATGCGGAATGCACATTAACTGCTGTAATGCCAACGGCCCGAGAGCATTCATAATGCTGCCACGGTTTGCTGTGATGGGAAATCAAAATGAGATATACCTTAATTTGTACAGCAAGGGTGAATATATTATTCCACTGAAATCAAAGAACAGAATTCTCATTGACCAGCTGACGGATTACCCGGTATCCGATGAAATTGAAATAGATATAAATCCGGAAAAACCTGAAAGTTTTACTGTTGCATTACGGATTCCATCCTGGAGCACCGGAACATTAATTTCCATTAATGGTGTTAATATTGATAGTGTGCAACCAGGCACATATAAGAAAATACCTCGTTTGTGGCAGGGAGGCGACAAAATCAAAGTGAAGATGGATCTCAGGGGGAGGATAATAAACATGAATGGGTGTCAGGCTATTCTCCGTGGACCGGTGGTTCTGGCACGCGATACCCGGTTCAGGGATGGATTCATATATGAGTCGGCAGTTGCAAAAGAACTGGATGGTTATGTTGAACTCAAACAATCAAACTCAAAGCCTGCAGACATCTGGATGAGCTTTACTGCCCCTCTTGTACTGGGCACTGATCTTGAAGGTGAGTTTCGTAATCCGAAGCAGGTAAGCTTTTGTGATTTTGCGTCAGCAGGGAATACATGGGGTGAAGATTCGCGATACCGGGTGTGGATCCCTAAGACGATCAACGTGATGAATCAGGAATATAAGACATACTAAAATAAAAAGAGGGGGAGGAAAGGAGAAGGGGAGAGGTTGGTTAGAAATATTATTTCATTTTATAATTCTTTTCTAAAATCCACCTGAAGAACCTGCCCGGCAGAATATATTTCAACCCTACCGCTATCTTCTCGTAGAAAGCACTTATAATATATCTCTGTCGTGGATTTTTGCTTTCAACTATGCTGACGATCTTTCTTGCAAGGAAGACAGGCTTTTTTCCAGACAGTTCATTTTTTTCCATTATGGCAATGGCGCCCAAATACTGCTTATTATACGGATCATCAGGCCCTGTCAGAGCCATGAATTTCCTGCGGGCCATGGTATTATTGGTATTGAAATCGCCCGGATTTATCAGAATGACTTTTATATTGAACTGGGCGACCTCCATTCTGAGAGCCTCGCTGAATCCCTCAATGGCAAATTTAAAGGCAGAATAGAATGCACAAAAGGGAAGCCCCATCAACCCACCGATAGAGCTGAAATTTATTATCATTCCGCCACCCTGTTTCCTCATATGTGGAAGAACTGCTCTTGCCAGATGGACCATGCCGAGAAAATTAGTATCGGCCTGGAGCTTTATGAATTCTTCCGGAAGGGTTTCTACAGGTCCTGCGCTGTGCATGCCGGCATTGTTGATCAGCACATCGATACGGCCCTCCTTAAGGATCACCGTTTCGACTGCTTTGGAGATCGAGCTGGTATCAGTCAGGTCCATTCTCAGAACATTAACAGATTTATTTGTTTCATAATCCCTTCGGACTGTACCATAAACTGTGTGGCCTGCTTCTGCCAGGAACCCGGCAGATTCTTTTCCAAATCCTGAGGAAATGCCTGTGATCAGAATTACTTTTTTCAAAGCTTATGCTAATATATTGAGAGCTCTGGCGGCTCTGGTAATTTTTTCTATCGAGATATCCACCTGTTCCTTTGAATGGGTAGCCATAAGTGAATATCTGATAAGGCAATCCTCTTTGCGAACAGCCGGAGAAACAACAGGATTAACGAAGATCCCGTCAGCAAGAAGGGCTTTTGTAAGGAGAAGCGCTTTAAGGTCATCACGTATAAATAACGGAATAATCGGGGTTTCTGACTTTCCAGTGTCAAATCCCAATTCCTTAAATGCCTTCAGCGCATAATGTGAGAAATCACAGAGATGGCTGATCCTTTCAGGTTCACTCACCATAATATCGATGGCTGCCAGAACTGAAGCTGCCGAGGCAGGTGTCATGCTTGCACTGAAGATCAAAGAGCGCGAATTATGTTTAATGTAGTTGATGGTATCTTTATCGGAAGCTATGAAGCCGCCGAGTGATGCCAGCGATTTGGAGAAGGTGCCCATAATAAGATCAACCTTGTCAGTCAGCCCGAAGTATGACGATGTCCCAGATCCGTTTTTCCCTATAACTCCTATTGAATGAGCATCGTCAACCATGACGGTAGCATCATATTTTTCTGCAATATTTATAAGTTCAGGCAATTTGACAATATCACCCTCCATAGAAAAGATCCCGTCAGTAACAATGAGCTTGAGGGTTTCCGGTGTGCAACGCTTCAGTTTTGTTTCGAGCGCATGCATATCGTTGTGTGCATATTTCAGCACTTTCGAAAAAGCAAGCCTGCTGCCTTCAATTATTGAAGCATGATCAAGCTCATCCAGCAATATGTGATCTTTTCTTCCGGTTAAAACTGAAACTACACCCAGGTTAACCTGAAAACCGGTGCTGTAACACAAGGCTCCTTCTTTGCCAACAAGGTTTGCAAGACGTTCTTCAAGTTCAATATGGATATCGAGAGTACCATTCAGGAATCTCGATCCGGCGCAACCTGTGCCATATTTATCAATTGCTTTTTTTGCGGCCTCCTTTATCTTCGGATGATTTGTAAGGCCCAGGTAACTGTTGGAGCCAAACATCAGGACTTCTTTTCCATTTATTTTGACTACCGTATCCTGATCTGATTCTATTTCTCTGAAATAAGGATAGATGCCGGCTTTCATCGCTTGTTGCGGGGCATCGTACAACGAGAGTCTTTTCTGAAGTGTTTTCAAGGCAATTAGGTTTTTTCCGTGCACCAAAGTAAAAAAAAAGAAGATATTATCAACATAAAATTGTTCAAAAAGTAATATCGACATTATTAGTCCGATATTTCCGGATATGTTTACTTTTGAGCTTTGCAGACCGGAATAACTTGAATAACAGACCTTTTTAAACTTGAAATCATGATAGATATTCTTTACAAAGATACCCTATATATTATTTTCGGCTGTGCAATTCTTATTTTTGTCCTGCTGTTTTTCATTTCGGCACCTTACGGTAAATTTCAAAGGAAAGGCTGGGGCCCCGATATTAAATCAAAATGGGCATGGCTGATAATGGAATTTATTTCCCCGGCGTTAATAATTCTGTTTTTTATCCTGTCTGATATAAAGAATGTCGTTCTTATTATCTTTTTATCGGTTTGGTTGCTTCATTATGTTCACAGGACATTTTACTATCCTTTCAGGCAGTCAGGTAGAAATAAACCCTATCCGTTAGTGCTTGTTTTAATGGCGATAGTCTTTAATTTCTTAAATGGTTTCGTTAACGGCTACGGTGTTTTATATCTTATGGATTATCCGGTAAAATGGTTACTGTCGTGGCAATTCATTGCCGGAATAATAATATTTATCTCCGGCTATATAATCAACAAGACTGCTGATGAAAAACTGAGGATGCTGAGATCTCAAAACGGACAGGATTATGTAATTCCCCATGGATGGCTGTTTGAATATATATCCTGCCCTCATTATTTTGGAGAGCTTCTCGAATGGGGCGGATGGGCTTTGATGACCTGGTCACTCCCGGGACTTGCATTCTTTGTCTTTACCTTTGCCAACCTTTTCCCCAGGGCTGTAAGCTCACATAAATGGTACAGGGAGCATTTCACTGAATATCCTAAAAAGAGGAAAGCGATAATACCTTTTGTAATATAAGTTTTACACACTTACTCATCCCCTCGCCCCCCTTCTCTACTGAAGTAAAGAAGGGGGTGTAAATCATTGTAAGCGAATAAATTCCCACTCTTTGCTTTAGCAGAGAGGGGGAAAGGCTGAGCAAAGCGAAGACAAAGGGGTGAGTACATGGGATCAACTCAAGGCACTCCAGGCACTTTCTTCGTGTTTTATTTGGAAAGTTAAATCATGAAATCTATTTTTACTACCGAAAATAATGTTTGTCAAACGAATGGACGATTATCCGGCGAATATAAATTAATCCACGGTACAGAAGGATAACCGGTTTTTCCGGTCACTTCCTGCTGTGCCTGAAGCAGTAAGGAGGTGACTATGACTTCACTCACAACTTTTTATTTAAGCGGAATAATAGGGAAGGAAGCATTTGGGTCTGATGGTGATGCCATTGGCGTAATCAGGGATCTGCTAATTAATGCTGTACCCTCCGGTCAGAATGACCCCGGACAGCAGCTGGTGATCGGGGTAAAACTAAAGATCAATAAAGAAACAAAATTCTTTTCCTTTAGTACATTCCGCGTCGTCAAGGCAAGGGAAGCTATAAATGTGACATGCGCCGACCTGATCGATCTAGGCAGTGAGGAAGTCAATAACGGGCTTCTGCTCGTGGAAAACATTCTCGATAAGCAGATAGTCGACCTGGAAGGCCGCAAACTGGTCCGTGTAAATGATGTAAGGCTTGCTACGCTTCCTGCCGGGACATTTGCCGTAGCTGTTGATATTGGCATTGAAGGACTTCTGAGAAGAATAGGCATATCATTTCCTATCAAGAAAATCCTTTCACTATTTAAGATAAGCATACCTGCGAAGTTCATCCTTTGGGATGATGTTCAGGCAATCGATTTTTCAAACCTGAATATAAAGCTTTCGAAAAGCTATGCAAAGCTTCATACCCTTCACCCGTCCGACCTTGCCGATATCCTTGAGGACCTTGGGAAGAAGTTAAGCACGTCGGTATTTTCCGCTCTTGATGAGGAAAAAGCAGCTGATGTTCTTGAAGAACTTGAGACTTCGGCACAGATTCATATTGTAGAGAGCCTCCCTGTCAATAAAGTTGCAGACGTACTTGAAAAAATGCCCGCCGATGAGGTCGCAGATATTCTCGATGAACTTGAGGATGATAAAGCCGAGCTGCTCCTAAAGGAAATGGAAGCAGAGTCATCCCAGGAAGTCAGGGATCTGCTTGAATATGACGACGACCTCGTCGGAAGTTTGATGACAACTGATTACCTGGCGTTCAGCAAAACAAAGTCTGTTGAAGAGGTACTTAAGGAACTGCGCCTGAAAAAGCCTGAAACAGCAGAACTCTACAACCTGTTTGTAACTGAAGGGAATGATAAGCTTATCGGAACATTTAACCTGCGCGATCTTGTTGTCGCAGAGCCTGATGCAAAGCTCAGCCAGATAATGAAGTCCGACCCTGTTTCGTTGTTTGACGACCAGAAAACAAAAGACATAGCAGAAATAGTTTCCAAATATAATCTTCTTGCCGTACCTGTAATTGACAAGGATGAGCAACTGCAGGGAATGGTTGTTGTTGATGATGTCGTTGAAGACTTGATTAGCGAAAGGAGAACGAGGAAAAGAAAATAGCACATTATTATGGCATTCGAAAAACTGTCACGGAAAAACTTGTTCAGAAGACTGGGGATCTTTCTAATGATACTTGGTCCAGGAATTATTACCGGCAGTGTCGATAATGATGCGGGGGGAATTACAACCTATTCCGTAGCAGGAGCTCTTTATGGCTATGGCCTGATATGGACACTTATACCGTCATTTATTGTACTGGTGGTAATACAGGAGATGAATGCCAGGATGGGAATAGTAACGGGTAAAGGACTTGCCGATCTGATCAGGGAAAATGCAGGCATCAAGATCACTTTCTTCATTTTCATTGGATTGCTCTTATCGGGTATAGGGAATACGACAACTGAGTTTGCAGGCGTTGCAGGCAGCATGGAAGTCTTCGGCGTGAGCAAATATATTTCAGTTCCTATAGTCGCAGCACTTGTCTGGCTTCTTGTTGTGAAGGGAACATACAAAATAGCTGAAAGAATATTTCTGATCTTCAGCGTATCGCTGCTTACATATGTTGTATCTGCAATAATGGGGAAACCTGACTGGCATGAGATAGGTTCGTCGGTGATACACCCTCAGGTTGCTTTGAATACTAAAAGCATTGCAATGGTGATTGGGCTGGTAGGTACCACAATTGCACCCTGGATGCAATTCTATATGCAGTCGTCAGTTATCGAGAAAGGTCTGAAGATGACGGACTATAAATATACAGTGGCTGATGTGGTTGTCGGGTGCGTAATAACAGTTGTTGTCGCTTTCTTCATTATGGTCGCATGTGCATCAACACTCCATACTAATGGTGTGGAAATAAATGCCGCCAAAGATGCTGCACTGGCACTTAAGCCACTGGCCGGGAATCTTGCATCCCAGGTATTTGCATTCGGATTGTTCATCGCATCAATATTTTCGGCAACCATCCTTCCTCTTGCCACAGCTTTTTTTGTCTGTGAAGCTTTCGGCTTTGAAGCCGGAATTGATAAGAAATGGGGCGAGGCAAAAGAGTTCTATATTCTCTATACAGGGATACTTGTCGTTTCAGCTTTGATAATACTTATTCCCAATGCACCCTTGATCCCCATTACGCTCTGGTCCCAGGTCATCAACGGGATCCTTCTCCCCGTTGTGCTTATAAGTATGATGATCCTCGTTAATAAGAAAAAGATCATGGGAACTTATGTGAATGGAAGGACTGCCAATATTATCGGATGGAGTGCCGTTGTAGTACTTGTTGGATTATCAGCTGTTCTCATGATTATGCCTATCTTTAACAGATAATTTCTATACAGAGAACCCGATATTATATTTGTCAATATACTAATGCATTATGAAGAAGCTACTTGCGTTACTTTTGACAGGGTTTACAATATTCTCTGGTTTTGTGTTTTTTAACAGGGAGAAGCCAGAGATCTATAACTATCAGGATAATTCTGAAAGAGAAGGTACTGCAATAATAATGACCGGAGCAGCTGCCAGGATCCCTCAGGAAGCCGCATTGCTCGAAGAGCTTTACAGAAGGGGAAAACTTAACGATGTTGTTTTTATTTCAGGTGTTAGCTCAGGAGCGCTTAATGCAGTTATGCTGAACGGTATCCTGAGCGGAAATATGACATGGGTTGAGTATAAAAAGATACTTTTCAGCCTGAAAAATAGTGATATCTATATACAGAATGGCAAAAAGCTTCCTGTAGATACCAAACCCGCAAGAGAACTTTATACGGCAGTAGTGGAGGACAGACTTGGTTATCATAAGATCGGGGATCTTCCATATATGACGGCAATATCTTTTACAAATCTAAAAGACCTGTTTCTGAAAAAAAGAGTCTACAGGATGTGCAGCCAAAAAATAAACGAGGAGTCAGATACGACATTGAGCCTTGTCGATATAATGATGGCTTCATCGGCATTCCCGGTTGCATTCCCTCCGGTAAGGATAAAGAACGCAAGCACAATACCGGATGTTGAGTACATAGACGGAGGAGTGGGAGATGACCATGTTCCATTTCATGCTCTCTTTGAGTTCGAAAGGTTCAGGGGAAAAGGTGTCGAGAGGGTATATATAATCAGCAGGAAAAGCGACAGCATTCCGGAAGTTGGCGAAGAACTTGCTAACCTGGGTATCAAAGACAGGAAAATATTTGACAGATTAGGCATTTCTCTTGAAAATATCCTTAAGAAAGATATTATAAGGAGACTTGAAGATTATGAAAAAGAAGCCCCTGAACTCTGCCAGCGAACCTACATCTGGATCCCTGACTTTAAAAAGGATTTCTTCCTTATGAATTTTAATAATCTGCAGGACCAATATACCACAACTCAGCAATGGGCCAGAACACATAACCCGGTAACTCTTGAAGAATACTTGCAACCCTTTAAAAAAGAGGAAAGGAACCTCAGGAGTTCCCTATTGAGGCCAATCCCCGGAAAGCAATGATGCGGTTACAATTCTTGCAGGATCAATTACCGCATGCTTTATCTGTTTCCTGTTCCATGTATAAGTTATATGGACTAACCCATCATCTGTCTGTATTACAGCAGGATAT
Organism: Bacteroidia bacterium; assembly: GCA_026391595.1. Taxonomy (GTDB): domain Bacteria; phylum Bacteroidota; class Bacteroidia; order Bacteroidales; family VadinHA17; genus LD21. The sequence goes on along the minus strand of JAPLDY010000097.1, from coordinate 1,433 downwards.
GAAAATTCCGTTCCTTTCTGATCATTTTCAAGCAGGGCAGCCGGTTTCCAGTTAATGCCATCATCCGAAACAGCGACATTCAGCATATTCCTTCCTCTATCCAGGTGATTGTAAACAAGAATGAACCGGCCATCCTTAAGGGAAACAGCATCGATTCCGGAATTGGGATTTGGCAGCGATGTCGGGGTAAGCTCACTCCATGTCCGTCCATAATCATCCGACCATGCTGTCAGGATCTTTGAAACCTTACTTCGGCAGAGAAGCTGAATTTTCCCACTATCATGGACGAGAAGTGCAGGTTGTATGGCTCCTGTTATTCCATCATTTAAAGCAAGAGTCCTCTCCCATGTCAGACCATTGTCAGCAGTGAATTCCATGTGGACTCTCCATCCCTCATTTTCAGTGCTTGAAGGACATATCAGATATCCATTATCCAGGAGAACCGGCTTGTTTTTAACAGGACCGATAATATCTTCGGGCAGGCGGTATGCTCTCGACCATGTCTTCCCCCGGTCACCGGATGTTTTCATTTCACCCCACCATTCTGAAGGACTTGGTCCGACTTTAAAAAACAGAAGTATCTCTTTTCCGGAGTTGTAAAGAACAGGATTCCAGCAAGGATATCGTTTCCCTTTGTATTGAATGCCGTCTGCAACCTCAACCGGTTTTGTCCATTTCCCATTTAAATACCTGCTTACCCAGATTCCGACGTCGGGATCTTTTTCCCTTGTTCCTCCAAACCATGCTGCCATCAAACCCTTGCCATTCTGAATTATTGTAGAGGCATGGCATGAAGGAAAAGGTACATCCTGAGGCTGATATATGAATTCGGATCTTGTAATGCATTGTTCACCTTTGAACTGGGCATTTACCTGTGAAAGCCAGCTTAATAAAAAAAACATTATGATTAAGGGCCCCCCTGTGCCCCCCTGAAGGGGGGTGAAATTAAGGATTCTTTTTAGCCCCCCTTTAGGGGGGATGGGGGGTCTGGTAAATATATTTCTTTTCATTTCTTCCTTAATAGTTTAGTCAATATAAATCCCACCAGAAAAATTGCCATTGTTCCGAAAACGATTGTCAAGTTAGTGTGGAACGGGCTTCTGAATGCAAGGCTTCTTCCTTCGGTGAAATAGAGGGGAGAGAGGCTCATCCATACTATGACGGTCACTCCAACTATTACCCCAATGATTGCTTCGGGTTTCCGGGCTCTCTTCGAGATAAATCCAAGCAGGAAGAGCCCAAGCATACCCCCGCTGAAAATGGATGCAAGCGACCACCATGCATCAAGGGCACTCTTCACTCCCACAAGGGCCAGGGCTATTCCAATGCCTGTTATTCCCATCAGGAATGATGAGGTATAAAGTACTTTCATGGATGATCTCTCATTTGCGTCTCTGTTAAAATATCTCTTATAACAATCTGTCAAAACTATA
>JAPLDY010000086.1 GCA_026391595.1 Bacteroidia bacterium | reverse complement strand
TGCACTCTGTTCAGGAGAACGGAATAATTTAGACTTTTTATCCCATAGGACCTGTATTGGTTCATCAAGTAAGTCTGCTGATGCAGCTTGAGGAACAGTCTCGATATCGAGAAATAGTACATCTTCAATTTTTATGGTTCCCAGCATTTTTTACAGTTTTTTTCTTTTTCAGATGTTTTTCAATTATAGAGATAAGCACTTCGATTCCTACCTGATTCTCTCCGCCTCCTGGGATAATTATGTCGGCATATCTTTTTGAAGGCTCAATGAACTGGAGATGTGAAGGTTTTACAGTATCATGATATCTTTCGAGGACTTTCATTACGGAGCGTCCCCGTTCGACTATGTCGCGTTGAATAACGCGTCCAAGCCTGTCGTCAGCGTCAGCATCCACAAATACCTTAATATCAAGCATATCACGTAGTCCCGCATCGGCCAGGATGAGTATTCCCTCAATCAGAACAACTTTAGCAGGCCTGATGGGGATTGTTTCTTTCGCCCTTATACAGGTAAGATAGGAATAGACTGGCATCTCAACGGACTTACCTTTCCTGAGCTGTCTCAGGTGATCGATAAGGAGCGTGAATTCAACAGAATCGGGGTGGTCGAAATTTATCTTCTGTCTCTCCTTAAGAGGAATATCGCTATTGTCTTTGTAATAAGAGTCCTGCGGCATTACAACCACTACACCAGTGGGCAGATTATCCATCAATTTTCTTACGACAGTAGTTTTTCCCGAACCTGTACCTCCTGCTATTCCAACAATGAGCATTTATTTGTATTTTTGCGTGCAATAATTCTCAAAAATAATGAAAAGTTAGAATGTCAGAGCTATACCCGCTTAAATTTGAACCGATACTCAAAGAGAAGATCTGGGGAGGCAGCGCACTGGTTAGCCATTATTATAAGAAAGCAGATCCTGCGTTAAAGTATGGTGAAAGCTGGGAAATATCAGCTGTTGCAGATAATCTCTCTGTCGCAAGCAATGGCTTCCTTGCCGGGAACAACATCCAGGAGCTCATTGAAGTATATATGGGTGACGTAACAGGTGATGCCGTATATGAAAAGTTCGGACTTGAATTCCCTCTTCTCATCAAGCTTATAGAAGCAAGAGATGATCTCTCGATTCAGGTTCATCCCGGGAATGAACTGGCAAGGGAAAGACACAACGCATATGGCAAAACAGAGATGTGGTATATCCTTGAAAGTGAAAAAGACTCAAGGATTTTCACCGGTTTTAAAGAACCTGCAGATAAAGATACCTATCTCAATGCAGTGAAATCTGGAGACATTGCAAAGCTGATGAATACTGAAAATCCTGAACCCGGGGATGTGTTTTTCACACCGGCAGGAAGATTACACGCTATTGGTGCAGGAATAATCCTTGCCGAGATACAGCAGACTTCCGATATAACCTACAGGATCTTCGACTGGAACAGGAAGGATTCTGACGGCAAGAGCAGGGAATTGCATACCGAACTAGCCCTTGACGCAATTGATTTCAAAGCATCCGGAATGAATAAAATTAAGGTGAACACCACGTTTAATAAAACAGAAAACCTTGTCAATTGCGAGTTCTTTACAACAAATATTATCAGTTTCAATGAACTAATCAGCAAAGATTATAATCTCATCGACTCCTTTATAATATATATATGTATCGAAGGTAAATTTCTCATCCGGTGGGAGGGAAATTCAGAACCGGTAATAAAGGGAGAAACGGTTTTACTTCCTGCAATGATCAAGGAGGTAGTTCTCGAACCGGCACCCGGAGCGAAGGTGCTTGAGATCTTTATCAACGAAGACATAAATAAATATAAATCTAAAAATTAATTGTCATGAAAAAAATTCTGTTTCCATTCTTTACATTTATCCTGATTGCTGCTATTGGCTGCACAGGTAAGGGACCGGGGAAGAAAGAGCTTAATGCTGCTGCTACTACTGCACCGGATACCGGCTTTACCGGCATAAAGAAAATGATGAGCGGACAGTATGTGGTCAGTGAAATCGAATTCAAAAACGGAGTTCGTGACGGGCTGATGAAAACATTTTACCAGAGCGGACAGCTTCGTACAACGTTCTGGTATGTGAATGGACTTAGGCAAGACTCTGCAAGATGGTATTACCAGGAAGGTCAGCTTTTTAGGACAACCCCGTTTAAAAATGATACCGTTGAAGGAATACAGAAACAATTCTACAGAGGAGGAAAAATAAGGGCCAAGATTGGTTGGAGTAAAGGAATGCGTACGACATTTTTTCAGGAATTCGGCTCAGACGGTAAATTGATGGGAGGGTATCCTTCTATCGTCTCAACTATCAATGATGAGTACAGCTCAAAAGGTATATACAGGATTAATCTGGATCTTTCTGGAAAAGCCAGAGATGTCAAATTCTACAGAGGTGATTTTACAGATGGCCGTTTCGATACTATCATGTTCAAACAATTAACCACAATCGAGGGAAAGGCAGGGCTGGTTCTTAAAAAGAGCACAACTCCCGGCCCTGGTTCAATTGATGTAATTGCATATATCCTTACCCCTCTGGGTAACAGATACCTTACAAGCAAGAAATTTGATCTGCCATACAACGACTTGAAATAGACGACTGTATGATCATCCATTCAGCTTCGTTTATTAAAAGCAGCACTACATTAAAGCAATGCCCGGTTTCCGTGAATCCGGAATTCGGTTTTATCGGGAGATCAAATGTGGGCAAATCTTCTTTGATCAACATGCTTACAGGCTGGACGAAGCTGGCTAAGATATCCGGCGAACCCGGGAAGACGAGGACAATTAACCATTTCCTTATAAATGGGAAATGGTTTCTTGTTGACCTGCCCGGTTACGGATATGCTAGAGTCCCTGCGAACGTCAGGGCAAAATGGGTCAGCGCTGCCCGTGAATATGTACTTGGAAGAGAGAACCTGATTTGTCTTTTCGTACTGCTGGATGCAAGAATTAAGCCTCAGAAATCAGATCTTCAGTTTATGGAATTCCTGGGTTTAGAAGGGTTCCCATTTGCCAGGGTCTTCACGAAAAGTGATAAGCTTGCGGGCATAAGCCTTGAAAAGTCGGTAAAACTGTACGACGAGGAGATGCTCAAAAAGTGGGAGTCTCTACCAGTGACATTCATCACTTCTTCTGCAAAAAAGAAAGGTAGGGACGAGATCCTTGATTTCATTGAAGAATCTATTAACAACTTATCAAAAAGGGTTTAATTTCGTAAGGAATCATTAATTTTGCAGGTACCAATCAGAATTAATACAGCTAATAAACAGAATAATGTACGGGAAAGCTCCAATGAAACTCTTTTCCTGCAGATCTTCAAGACAGCTCGCTGAAAAGATCGCAGAGAAACTTGGAATTGAATTAGGAAAAAGTTCCGTTACCAAATTCGCCGATGGAGAATTTCAGCCGTGCTTCGACGAGTCGGTAAGGGGCGATATGGTTTTTATTGTACAGTCAACTAATCCGCCCGCCGAAAATCTTCTCGAACTCCTTCTTATGATCGATGCCGCAAAAAGAGCATCTGCCTACAAAGTGATAGCTGTTATCCCCTATTATGGTTATGCCCGCCAGGACAGGAAAGATCGTCCAAGGGTATCTATCGGATCAAAGCTTACAGCTGACCTGCTGAGCGCTGCAGGAGTCGACAGGATAATAACAATGGACCTTCATGCCGACCAGATCCAGGGATTTTTCAATGTTCCGGTTGACCATCTTTACAGTTCTGCCCTGTTTGCTCCTTACATAGGAAAACTGAAGCTTGATAACCTTACGGTTTCTGCACCCGATATGGGTGGATCAAAAAGAGCCAATGCCTATTCCCGCCATCTGCAATCAGAGATGGTACTTTGTTACAAGCTCAGGAAGAAGCCCAATGTAATTGAAGAAATGTCGATCATCGGCGAGGTCGAAGGTAGAAATGTAATAATCGTCGATGACATGGTTGATACAGCCGGCACACTTGTCCTTGCAGCCGACATGATGAAGGAAAGAGGTGCAAAGAGCATCAGGGCTTTTGCCACACATCCGATTTTATCGGGCAACTCTGTCGAAAGAATAAACAACTCTGCAATTGAGGAACTCGTTGTAACTGACTCAGTTCCATTGAATATCCATTCAGATAAGATCAAAGTACTTTCAATAGCTGATATATTTGCCAAAACTATCCAGGCAGTAAATGAAAATGAGTCTATCAGCACAAATTTTGTATTCTGATTCCTTTGATATATATTTGCAGTCCAATTTTTTAAATATCTAACGTGTAATGGGAGGTTGCCATAGTGGCAGCTTTGAGTAGCACAATAACAAAAGTAAATATGAAGACAATAGAGATCAAAGGAACGTTCAGAAATGATCTGGGGAAGAAAAGTACAAAGAAAGTCAGAAATGAAGGCAGTGTACCTTGCGTGATCTATGGCAAGGAAAAGAATATTCATTTCCAGGCGCCGGAGCTCAGCTTCAAGAACCTGGTTTATACGCATGAAGCACACCTGGTAAAACTGAATATTGAAGGTCAGGAATATAATGCTGTCCTTCAAGACATGCAGTTCCATCCCGTGAATGATAAAATATTGCATGCTGATTTTATTCAGATATTTGATAACAAACCCATTATTATAAATATTCCGGTTACGGTAGAAGGAGATGCAGTCGGGGTAAAGACTGGAGGTAAGCTTATTGTTAAGAAAAGGACCCTCAAAGTCAAAGGATATGCAAATGATCTTCCTGAAAAGCTGGTTGTCGATGTTACAGAACTTAAAATAGCGCATTCTATTAAGGTTGGTGATCTCGCATTCGATAAGATTGAAATGATCGACCCAAAGATTACTACTGTTGTTACTGTCGCAACTTCGCGCGTTGCGCTCAAAACTGAAGAGGAAGAAGCTGCTGAAGCTGCTGCTGCCGCTGCTGCTGCAGAAGGCGCTGAAGCTGCTGCTGCCGCTGCTCCCGCAGATGAAAAGGGAAAGGAAAAGGGTAAGGAGAAGGACAAAGAGAAAGAGAAAGATAAAGAGAAGGATAAAAAATAATCTTAAGAATAAAATTCAGGCACAATGAAATATCTGATAGTTGGCCTGGGAAACATAGGTGACGATAACTCTGATACCCGACATAATATAGGATTTACAGTATTGGATGCCATGGCTCAGGCATCCAATACTGCTTTTAAGGATAAGCGCTACGGGTTTGTCTGTTCCGTAAAGTACAAGGGAAGGGATTTCATCCTTCTTAAACCTTCCACTTTTATGAACCTCAGCGGCAATTCAGTCAGATACTGGCTTCAGAAAGAGAATATCTCTCTTGAGAACATGCTGGTGATCGTCGATGATATTGCCCTCCCCCTTGGAAGCTTCAGGATGAGACCCAAGGGTAGCGACGGAGGGCACAACGGACTTGCTCATATCACGTCTGTGCTGGCAACAGATGAATATGCCAGGATAAGAATAGGCATAGGCAATAACTTCAGGCGGGGCAAACAGATAGATTATGTCCTGGGAACATGGGATGAAGAGGAGAAAAAGATCCTGAGCGAGAAAATCCCTGTTGTGATAGAGATGATCAGGTCGTTTTGCATGGCAGGTATTGAGCTTACTATGACAGTTTTCAACAAGAAAGGGAAGCTTCCGGGAAACACAGGCAGTGAAACTCCCTGATTCAGAAATCTCCGTTAACAGGATCGCAGAATAAAATGTCTGGTAATAAATCGGTAAGAATAGACAAATATCTCTGGGCAGTCAGGATATTCAAAACCAGAAGCCTTGCCGCCAGTGCATGCCGTATGGGAAGGATACTGGTCAATGATGTCGCCTTAAAGCCTTCAAGAATGATCGAAGGAGGAGAAGTTCTGACAGTAAAGAAACCCCCTGCCACATTTTCCTATAAAGTGACTGAACCTGTCGAAAACCGTTTATCTGCCAAACTGGTTCCATTATACCTCGAAGATATGACTCCCGACAGTGAAAAAATCAAGGTTGAAATAAACCGCACCGGATCAGCGGGCTTCAGGAAAAAAGGGACCGGCCGGCCGACAAAAAAAGAAAGACGTATAATCGACAGTTTTAGAGATGATTTCAGCGACCGCTGAAAGGTGGTATAAAGACTTAAATATCTCATAAATAACCTTAAAATCATTCCTGTATTTTACAGGCAAATTCATTTTTTCTAACTTGCACATGTACTCAGCGATCCTGATCGCAGGACTCTTGCAGAGATATTCCAGGTATGGGTAAAGAAAACATCGAAAAATATTCGAAAGGATATGCTCTTATAAAGATGATTGTTGGATTTTGGCACAATAATATCTTTTACAGGAAGATCATTGTGCTGGGCCGTGATAATATCAATCCTGATGATCATTTAATCTTTGCACCCAACCATCAGAATGCACTGATGGATGCCCTGGCTGTTATTTTTACCCATAAAGGCCAGCCTGTCTTTCTTACACGTGCAGATATTTTCAAAAGCAAGTTCATTGCAACGATCCTTTATTATCTTAAAATGCTTCCCGTATACAGGATAAGAGATGGATTCAGGAGTGTCATAGGCAATGATGAGATATTTGACAAGACAATTGATGTCATCAGGAACAAAAACGGCCTTGCAATACTGCCCGAAGGCAATCACGCAGGTTACAGGAGGCTCCGCCAGCTTAAAAAGGGGATTTGCAGGGTTGCATTCCAGGCTGAAGAGGCATCTGATTTCAATCTTAATATAAAGATCATCCCGGTCGGACTTGAGTACAGCCATTATACGCGCTACAGGCAGGTGCTGACAGTTGTTTATGGAAAACCCGTTGAAGTAGCCGAATTTTATGATCTCTATAAAAAAAATCCTGAGATAGCTCTTAATGAACTCCGGAGCAAACTCTCTGGTGAAATGAAAAAGCTTATCGTGCATATTGAATCAGAGGAGGATTATGAGGCAATTGATGAATTAAGAACTTTGATAAACGGTCATTACAGCGACAACGTAAAATTTCCTAAATTGTTCAGGGACAGGATTCTAATTGAAAAAATGAACAGGCTGAAAATCACGAATCTGCTGCTCTACCAGAAAATATGCTCATTAAGCCTTCAGGTTAAGCAGAAAGCAATGGATCTGAATACCGACTACAGGCTTCTTGCAAAAAAGAAGCATCCGATTTTATGGCTCATATCAGGATTTCTTGCACTTATTGCATCTTTTCCTCTTTTTCTTTATGGAAATATCTTCAATATGACATTTCTGGAAGTACCAAACCTGCAGAGCAGGAAGATAAAGGATGTCCAGTTCCGCTCCTCAATTAAATTCGGATTCTCAGCTGGAATTGCTCTGATACTGACACCTTTGATTTTTATTCTCATGCTTGTTTTCATACCTTCCTGGTGGATTGCCATCATTTTCTTCATTTCACTCCCTCTTTCTGGTTTGTTTGCCTGGAACTATTACCTTTTATTCCGCCGGATTATCGGAGGGTTCAGAATCAAAAACTTTATAAGGGACAATAACAGTGATTATTTTCTGCTTAAAAGAGATCACGACAAATTAATTAACCTAATAGCCAGCCTTTAGGAATGAGGGGGAAAAACATTTTGGACGGTAAGAAAGTATGGATAACCGGTGCTTCCTCCGGGATAGGCGAAGCTCTCGTCTATGAGTTTGTCAGAAATGGAGCAAAAACTATTATTTCCTCCAACGATATCGCGGGGCTTGAAAGGGTTAAGGCTGCCTGTCTCGAAAATGCGGACAATGTTATAATCGCTCCTTTCGACCTCAGCGACACTTCTGGGATTGAAACACTTGCAGAACAGCAGATTAAAGCTATCGGAGGGATTGATTTTCTTATTAATATCGGTGGAATAAGCCAAAGGGCAAGGATAGATGAAACACCATTATGGCTTGACCGGAAAATTTTTGAGATAAATTATTTCGGGACTATTGCACTTACAAAAGCCGTCCTGCCATACATGATAAAACAAAAATCCGGTCACATTGCCGCTACAAGCAGTATATCCGGCCGGTTTGGTTTTCCTCTGCGTTCAGCATATTCAGCCTCGAAGCAGGCACTTCATGGCTTCTTCGAAACCCTTTTTCTGGAGAACAAGAATAATAACATCAGAACATCCGTTATTATTCCAGGAAGGGTTAGAACGAACATATCGCTGCATGCACTGGATCCTGATGGCAGGGAGCATGGGAAAATGGATCAGGGACTCGCAGGGGGAATTTCAACTGAGAAAGCTGCAAGAATGATAATAAGAGGCATAGCCAGAAATAAAAGAGAGATCCTTGTCGGCAGCAGTGAACTTATAATACTGTATATCAGGAGAATATGGCCATGGCTTTTTTTCAGAATCGGGGATAAAATAAAATCAACTTAATATTCGAAATATTTAAAGTTATGAAGGGATATGTTATCTGCGGAATTCAGCAGGTCGGGATAGGTGTAAAAAACCTCGGGGAAGCATGGAAATGGTATATTGATCAGTTCGGAATGGATTGCAGGATATTTGAGGATGAAGCTGAAGCAAAACTAATGCTCCCATATACCGGCGGCCAGCCAAGAAGCAGGCATGCTGCACTGGCACTTAACCTTCAGAGCGGAGGCGGATTTGAAATATGGCAATACAAGGGAAGGGACCCTCTTCCGATAAACGGTGAGATTAGGTTGGGAGACCTCGGAATTATTGCCTGCAAGATGAAAGTCAAGAATATTGATGAAGCTTACTCGTTTTACAGGGGCAATGGAGTAACCCTGCCCGCTGAACCAGCAGATGATCCATCCGGTGCAAAAAGCTTCTTCGTGAAGGATCCTTATGGGAATATCTTCCAGATGGTAGGACGGAACGCATGGTTCATGAACGAAAACAAGGTTTCAGGAGGCTCTTACGGAGCGATCATTGGTGTTTCAGATATCGAAAAAGCAAGAATTGTCTACTCAGATATACTTGGTTATGATGAAGTTGCATACGACATGAGGGGCATTTTTCCAGACCTGGCTACAATTCCCGGAGGATCAGAAGAGCTGAGAAGGGTTTTGCTGAGAAGATTACAGCCGGTAGCTGGTCCGTTCAGCAGGATTTTCGGGACAAGTGAAATTGAACTTATTTCTTCTCCCGTGAAACCAGGAAGAAAGATATTTGAGGGACGCTTCTGGGGCGACCTGGGATTCATTCACCTTTGTTTTGATATCCGCAACATGGACGAGTTGAAAGCCTGGTGCAGTGAAAAAGGATTCCCTTTCACGGTTGACAGTAAGAAAAGTCATGAAGGGAACAGTTTCGACATGGGTGAGGCAGCAGGCCACTTCTCGTATCTCGCAGATCCTGACGGTACCCTTATTGAGTTTGTGGAAACACACAGGATCCCTCTGCTGAAGAAGCTTGGATGGTATCTCAACATTAAAGAGAGAGATCCTTATAAACCATTGCCAAACTGGATGGTAAAAACGCTTAAGTTCTCTAGGGTAAAGCTTTAGGAAGGTTTCTGGCTCGCAGCTATTTTTTCAACTTCCCGAAATACTCTCATTAAATTGCCACCCCATATCTTTTCAATTTCGGCTTTGGTATAGCCACGTCGAAGAAGCTCAATAGTTATATTTTTCATTTCGGCAGTGGTTTTGCAACCGTCAACTCCTCCTCCTCCGTCAAAATCTGTTCCTATACCTACATGATCAATGCCGATCACCTGAACAACATGGTCGATATGATCAACAACATCTGATACTGTTGCCAGTTTCCTGTATTTGCTCCAGATATCCCATCTTTCATCCCGGTATGCAGCTTTTTGTTCATTAGTGAGTTTGCTGGAATCCCCATATTTCTCCTTCAGCTCTTTGATCTTGGCTTCCAGCTCCGGGTTCGGTTCAGGAGTCTTCAGATAATTACTGAGAATGCATATCTGTATAACTCCGCCATTCGATTTCAGTGCCTGAAGCATATCGTCGGAAAGATTTCTAGGGCTTGAGCAGAGTGAGCGGCATGAAGAATGGGATGCTATCACAGGTGCTTTGGAAGCAGCTATGACGTCATAAAATGATTTATCGGAAATATGAGAAACATCGATCATCATACCAAGTCGGTTCATTTCCCTTACAACCTCAGCACCAAAAGCAGAGAGTCCATTGTTTTCAGCTCCTGCAGGGTCAGTTGACGAATCGCATATATCGTTATTTCCTGAATGACAAAGAGTTATATAACGTGCACCAAGGTTATAATAAACTCTGATACGTGAAAGGTCCTTACCTACGGGATATCCATTTTCTATTCCGATGAAAGCTGCTATTTTCCCATTTTTCTTGAGCCTGTACGCATCGTCAGGTGTGAGAGCAATTTCTGCCATTGACGAATTCTTTTCCACATTCTTATGGATTGCATCAAGTATGGCAAGTGCTTCTGCATGAACCTGATTAAAGGCAGAATCATTCCTGGGTCCCTGTCCCAGGTAAGCTGCAAAGAACTCTGCGTTAAGTCCTCCCTCCTTCATCCTCGGGAAATCTACACAGCCATTATCATGCTTCAAACCAAGGTCGAAATTTTCTTCCATGATGCCCATCGGGGTATCGCAATGGGTATCAACCGTAAGGATTTCTCGGTGTATCCTGTCAGTGTGTTTTACGAGTTTTTCCTCGCTGGTGCTGCATGCCGTTAAAAACAGAAGAGTCAGCAAAACAGGTAAGAATTTCTTCATCTTCCAGTGTTATTTTGTCGATGCAATATAACAAAATTGGGAGCCTTTGATTTGTCAAAGTTGCTGATTTAACACTAATTAACTTAATAAAGCAAAAAGCCCCGCTTGTTATTCAGGGCAGTCATGCATTCATGATTTTACTGATGCACGTTCAATAATTGTCCTGACTAAAATTGGGAAATACCGGATAAGTAAAGCATTAATTTTCCCTATCGGGGAAAGGATCATTTTGGATTTACGTCTTTTAATAAGATTCACTATTGATCTTGCGACTTTACCGCGTGGTTGCTGCAGACGTTCATTACGCGGCGGAACCGGTACCAGGTTACCATCTGCACTGATGAACTGTTTCCCTTCTTCATTTTTGGTAAACCCGACATAAACAATTCCGGTATGTATTCCGGTATTCTTCAGTTCTCCTCTCAGACATTGGTAAAGTGCAGTGAGTGACATTTTTCCGGAACAGTACGCAGTATAATAGGGGATCCCCATCATTCCTGCAAGTGATGAGATGAATACAAGGCTGCCTTTTGACTCCTTAAGAAAAGGCAACGCAGCCCTGGCAGGAAAAACTGTGCCATAAATATTGCTGTCGACAATAGTTTTAAAATGGTAAGGACTTAAAGTTTCGAAGGAAGCACGCCCTGCTACTCCGGCGCATGTAACCAGAATATCCAGTTTTTTGTATTTTGCTATGGCTGCCTGAACAAGCATTTCACATTCATTGTAGTTAGTTACATCTGCAGGACAGGCTATTAAATCAAAACCCATTGATTCAAGCTCATTCTTCGTTGCGTTCAGCTTTTCAGCATTTCTGCCGTTAATGACAACAGAGGCTCCACATCGGCAAAGTTCAATTGACACAGCCTTACCGATCCCCATTGATGAACCGGTGACTATTGCAACTTTTCCATTGAATGACAGTGATGATCTTTTCATCATTAGACATAATTATTTTCCTTGAACCATGCGAATGCGTTCACTATTGCAGTACGGATATCGGTTTGAGGCAGATCCAGCTTAGTTCTGGCCTTAGCTGCTGTAAAATAATGTTCATCATTTGAAATCCTTGCCATTGCAAGAGATACAAGAGGCGCTTTCCCGGTAATCTTTGAGAACAGGGTGAGAATAGATCCCAGACCAAGTGACAATGCCGGTGGTATATATGTACCTGGTTTTTTAGCGCCTATTGTTTCAGCTATAAGCGAAAATATCTCCCTGTACGAAAGATTTTGATTGCCAAGTATATAGCTTTCTCCCTTTTCTCCCTTTTCAAGAGCATTGACGACTCCTTTTGCGGCATCCTTTACATATATATAGTTTCTGCCTCCCCTGGTATATCCAGGTACTTTACCACCAGCCACAGCAAGGATCATAGCTCCGGAACTTGGCTTCGAATCGTATGCGCCCAGCATAAAGGTTGGATTCAGAACAACTGCATTAAGTCCATGGCCTGTCACTGAATCAAGAACTAATTTGTGTGCCTCGTATTTTGAGTCAATGTAATCTGTTTTATAACGAAATGCCTTATAAGGCTTTGATTCATCTCCCGGATTTGATTTACTTCCAAATCCGAATGAATTAGCTGTACCAATGTGAATAAGGCGTTCTGAACCTTTTATCAGGGCAGCTTCAATAATATTCCTTGTACCATCGATGTTTACCCTTCTGGTTATTTCAGATCTGGGCGGCCAGAGAGAGGTGCTTGCAGCTGCATGAATAATATAATTGCAACCTTCAGCTGCGTTCATTACGTCAGCTGGAGAAAGAATATCACCAGATACCAATTCAATATCCAGGCCCTTCAGCGTAAACAAGTTCTTCCCACTCTCAATAAATGCCCTGACGAGATACCCTCTTGCCAGCAATTCCCTGACTATGTTGCTTCCGAGGAATCCATCAGCTCCTGTTAAAAGTACTTTTTTCAATTCTTATGTTTTTGGAATCAAGTAAGAAAGGTAATGAAAATACAGATAAAATTTTCATATCCGCCATATTGATGATAGATATCTGTTGGAAAAGTTCAAAAAAAGCCCCGAGACTTCGCTCGGGGCAGCCATGAAAAGAATGGAAAAATTTGCTTTTGGACAGTAAAAGCTTCTTTAAAGTTTTACAACTTTATATACGTTTTTAAGTTTTCCTTTGGTCAGTTTAAGGTAATAGACTCCTGCTGGCAGATCCTGGAGGTTAATCTGTTTTTCAATGGTGGTAGCTTCAATGATAACAGACTTCATGGGTTTACCCTGGGAGTTGATCAGCACCAGGTTGACTTCATCATCGATAGCCTCTTCAAATTTGATATTAACATTATCGCTTGCCGGATTGGGGTAAACTGTTACTGTGACAAGTGTTTCCAGATTTTCCTCAACGGTGGTTATAATCACCTGCGACTGAAATCCGTGGGTAAGTATCAGTGAATTATCAGCTGATTTGAAATTCGGGATGATTGTTTCCCCTAGTGTCCAGCTTATTGAGATGCCGGTAGCGGTATTAAAACCGCCGGCACTTGCAATTACATCCTGCTTATACTGAGATGAGGCAGATAAAGCAAAAAAGAGTGTGATTAAGATGAGAACGGAGCGCTTCATTTTGAGATAGTTTTATGTCCAAACTAAAACTTCATTGTAAAAATATACTAAAATCAAACAAAAAGCAATAATATTTTGTTCATTTTCATCAGTGTCGGAAAAAAATAGACGAACTGCTATTTTATTGGGGTGAACATACATATAATTAAAAAATCATAACCCTACAGGTCTGGTGTCAGTTCTTCTGCTATTTTTGTGAATTCGTATTTTATGCAAACCAAAAGAAAGATCTGGCACTGGCTAATTGTGGCAGCACTCTCACTAATCTGGGGGACCAGCTACATTCTAATGAAAAAGGGACTTGAATCCTTTTCCACCTTTCAGATTGGCTCACTGAGGATCATCATCACCTTCCTCTGCCTTTTACCTGTTGCCATACGAAACCTGCCAAAGCTGAACCGAGGCAATATATTATCAATAGTCATTATCGGATTCTTCGGAAGCGGAATACCCGCTTTCCTCTTTCCGCTGGCACAAACCAGGATCGACAGCTCTCTTGCAGGGATGCTCAACTCCCTGAGCCCTGTTTTTACTCTTATAATAGGTATTATATTCTACAGGCAAAGGGTTATAAGATCACAGGTTGCCGGGGTATTCCTGGGTCTCCTGGGAGCTATGGGATTGCTTTACAGCGGATCATTGACGTTCAATTTTTATGGCCTTTTTGTCGTACTTGCTACAATTCTCTATGGGATCAGCTCCAATGAAGTCAGTAAAATAAAGGTAATCAATGGTTTACAATTAACAGCGTTGGCATTTTTCATACTGAGCCCCTTTGCAATTGCGGTATTCCTGTTCACTGATATCCATGCTGCCATGGAAACTGATAATTGGCTTAGGAATCTCGGATTTATTGCACTACTCTCCATTGTTGGAAGCTCATTGGCCCTGGCATTGTTTTATTTGCTTATACAGGAGACATCGCCGGTATTTGCATCTATGGTAACTTATTTTGTGCCAATAGTTGCAACAATCTGGGGAATTGCCGATGGTGAGCGCCTGACCTCATCAATGCTGGTATCAGTTCTGATCATACTGGCCGGGATTTATCTGATCAACCGCCCCGGGCTGTTAAAGAATGTAAAAAAGCTTCTGATTAAGTAACCATGCATCAGGTTTCCTTCGGGAGATTCTAGTATTTATTATTGAACTGCTCCATTCCTTCATCAAGCCAAAGCTTGTATTCCTCAATATTCATGTTTGAGGGCATTGGCTTGTTAAGAGCATTACCTTCATGGTCAGCAATTACATAAAGTGGAAGAGCATTTGTCTTATATCGTGAAATCTCAATATCTTCATTCTGTTTTCCTATTGTCTTCTTTTGCTTCCCGTCAAGAGAAGACACAAACCATTCATTTTCAGGCAGCGGAGTCCTGTCGTCGACATAAAGGGAAATGATCACAAAGTTGTCTCTGAGCCGGCGAAGCACTTCCGGATCTGACCATACCCTGGCTTCTATCTGTTTGCAGTTGGCACATGCATGCCCTTTGAAATCGATAAGCGCAGGCTTACCCTGCTCTTTTGCACACGCAAGTCCCTGCTTCAAATCGTAGTATCCTTTAAGCCCCAGAGGCATTTCGAATATATCATCGTATTTCGGTTCACTGCATTGCTGGCTTGAGGCAGCCGGTAAAATTGATGGATTGTTTGCAGGATTATTTACAGCAGCCTGCCGCTTGTAAAACCAAGAGGTCTCCTGTGAAGGAAGAAGTGATGATAATCCCTTGAGCGGGGCTCCAATGAGGCCGGTTGCCAGGTAAACAACAAATGTAAAAACTGCCACTATCAGAAAGAACCTGAAAGTACCAATATGAGAAAGGTCGCTGTCGTGTGCAAACCTGATCTTGCCCATGAGGTAAAGGCCAAGAAGCGTGAATAGTACAATCCAGATTTCCAGGTAGATATCCCTGGAAACAAGTCCGACATTATAAACGCTGTCAATTGTCATAACGAATTTCATGCTGAATGCCAGCATAATGAATCCCAGCACCACTTTAATGGAATTAAGCCAACCTCCTGATTTGGGCATCCTGTTCAATATTGATGGGAATAGCGCAAACAGCGTGAATGGCAGGGCAAAAGCCAGGCCAAAACCGAACATTCCGACAGTAGGACGCAACACATCTCCGCTGGCAGCTTCAACCAGAAGAGCTCCTACAATAGGACCTGTACATGAGAAGGAGACTATTACTGTTGTGAGTCCCATGAAAAAGGCGGCAAGCATTCCTCCCTTATCGACTTTTGAATCCGCTCCTGTAACCCATTTATTTGGCAGAACTATCTCGAAAGCTCCCAGAAATGAAACTGCGAAAATAATGAACAGGGCAAAGAATATTATATTCGGGATCCAGTGAGTGGCAAGAGTATTTGCAAATCCCGCGCCGGCACTTGTGAGCGAAACTACTATACCTAACGAAGAATAAATAAGGATAATGGAAATGCCAAAGATTATTGCGTTTACGACAGATTTTCTTCTGTTCTGCGAATCCCTGGAGAAGAAGGCAACCGTCATGGGTATCATCGGAAAGACACACGGGGTAAGGATCCCTGCAAAGCCTGCAAGCATTGAGAGGAGAAAAAAGACCATCAATCCCTTTTTAGGAGCTTCACCAGCCAAAACCTCATCTGCTGTAACCTGAATGACAGCACCCTGCTGTTCATTCCCTCCTGATATTTTTATTTCAAACTCAACATCTTTTGGCGGAGAGCAAGTAGCATTATTGCATGACATGAAGTTTACCAGGCCTTTAACTACGAAGTCTGAGGATGAAGATCTTATCTTCTGTCTGAACTCGGCTTTTTCGCTGAACGACTTGATATTGAATCCAAAGGCCTCTTCATATTTTTCTTCCGGAGTTGTAACCTCAAAAGGTTTTCCGTCAAATGAGAAGGCGGCAACCGTATCGAAGCTGAATGAAGTAGGAATTGGCCCGCCTTTCGGAACATCCATTGAATAAATATGAGATCCTTCTTCAATCAGCGCACTAAAAACAAGCTCATAGATCTGATTGCCTTTTTTCTCATAGGTAAAGTCCCACGAAACCGGGTCGTAGATCTGGGCGCACAATGATAGTGAGAGTGCAAGCAGGAGTGAGGAAAAAATAAATAATCTTGAGAATCGCGTTTTCATAAAAAAACAGGATATTATTTCTGCATAAAAGTAATAAAACAGAAGACAACAAAGTTATGAAATTGTTGAGAGACAATTATGAAAGGTCTATCTCATTCTCCTCCCTGTCGTAGAAATGGTATTCGAGCATATGGTACGAAACAACAGGCTGAACTTTAAGGCTGATTTTATATTTGAGGTTCCATTTTCTAAAGATGGGGAATAGCCCTTTCTTCAGCCAGGCAGCTACAAAAGGATGAACATTAAGGATCAGTTTTCTGGTTTTTATTTTATCGACGATAAATGCAAGATGACCTTCGAGTTCATCGGTGAACAGGATTGTAGGTTTGATCTCACCAGTACCCAGGCATGACGGACATTTTTCATTGGTGATGATATTCATTTCAGGCCTTACTCTCTGGCGGGTTATCTGCATCAATCCGAATTTCGTGAGAGGAAGAATGTTATGTTTGGTTCTGTCGCTGGCCATTACCTCCTTCATCTTGTCGAACAGCGTCTGCTTATTTTCTGACGACTGCATATCAATGAAATCGATCACGATTATCCCTCCCATATCCCTAAGCCTCAGCTGGCGGGCTATTTCGACTGCAGCTTCCATGTTAACCTCCAGGGCATTCAATTCCTGGTCGTTGCCCTTTCGCGACCGGTTACCGCTGTTCACGTCAATCACGTGAAGGGCTTCGGTGTGATCAATGATAAGGTATGCACCATGTTTAAAGGAGACTGTCTTCCCGAAAAGAGCTTTTATCTGCTTATTGATCCCAAAGTGATCAAATAGTGGAATGGTTCCTTTGTAGATCTTGACGATCTTAGATTTTTCAGGAGCTATCTCTTTGATATACTTGCGGATATCGTCAGCCAGTGACGGATCGTTAGTCCAGATGCTGTTGAACGTAACATTCAGCATATCGCGAAGGATAGTTGATGTTCTGTTCATCTCCCCAATTAGCAGACGTGGCGACTTTATTTCTTTCCTGACAGAGGAAAACGCTGATTCCCATTTTCTTACCAGCTCTCGCAGCTCTGCGTCCAGCACGGCTACTTTCTTGCCTTCTGCTACAGTTCTTATGATCACTCCGTAGTTTCTTGGCTTGATGCTCTGTAAAAGTGCTTTCAGCCGATTTTTTTCATCAGCATTTTCAATCTTCGATGAGACAGATACTTTATCAGAATGAGGGATCAGCACCAGATTCCTTCCGGCGAGCGAAATTTCCGAAGCAAGCCTCGGTCCTTTTGTTGAGATAGGTTCTTTAGTAATCTGAACGATTACTGTTTGTCCCTGTGTAAGGACATCTGTAATTTTGCCATCCTTGTCAATATCAGGTTCAGGTTTGAATTTATGTATCGGAACGACTTTCCCCTGTTTCTGCAAAGCCGACAGGTAATATTTTTGCTGGGTTCTGAACTGAGCGCCCAGGTCGAGATAATGCAGAAATGCGTCACGCTCATAACCGACATTGACAAATGCGGCATTCAGTCCGGGCATGATTTTTTTAACCTTTCCCAGGTAAATATCCCCAACTGAAAACCTGATATTGCGTTTTTCCTTGTTTAACTCAATTAACTGATTGTCTTCCAACAACGCTAAAGAGACCTCGGAATCACTTGCATCAATGATGAGATCCTTATTTGCCACTTACTATATTAATCTGAGTTAATATGACCTACTTTCTACGACATCTATTATATACAATAAACCTAAAGATCATGGGACCTTTAGGTTTATCTTTTCAGTCAAGACCACTCAATGATCTGTTATTTCTTCTTATGTCTGTTCTTCCGCAAACGTTTTTTACGTTTGTGAGTGGCCATCTTATGTCTTTTTCTTTTTTTTCCGCTTGGCATGGAAGTTTATTTCTTAACGTGTGATTTAACTTTCGTGATGAATGATTTTGCCGGCTTGAAAGCTGGGATATTGTGTGCAGGAATGATAATGGTAGTGTTCTTGGAGATATTCCTTGCAGTTTTCTTGGCCCTTTTCTTAACGATGAAGCTTCCGAAACCCCTGAGATAAACGTTATTACCAGTTACCATCGAATGCTTTATAGTTTCCATCAAGGCTTCTACAGTTTTCTGTACTGTTACCTTCTCAATACCAGTGTTCTTGGCAATTTCATTAACAATGTCTGCTTTTGTCATTTTACTTGGAGTTTAAAATTCAACAAATTATTTTGAGTATCTTTTTTTCAACCCTGCAAATATAAAAATATTATTTGTTTAAAATGAAACACTTAAGCAATAAATTTTTTATTAAAGGTTTATTATTGCCTAAAATACAATGAAATAGACAATATATACAGCTTTTCGTTCCTGCCTGCCAATGATAGTGGGCATATATGTCTCATAAATATGAAAAAACTGTAAACGATGAAATATCCCAAATTTTGGCTTATAATAGGTTACCGGTTGTAAAGAGCCTTTTTTTTCTTAACTTTACACTTCGGTATTAAATTAACTAATTATTACATAACTACATGTCAATCAATAAAGTCATACTTGTCGGTAATGTCGGAAAAGATCCGGTTGTAAGATATTTTGACAAAGGTGTTGCCAAGGCAACTTTCCCTCTTGCTACCAGTGAAACCTATACAAATCAGCAGGGTGAGACAATTACATCCACAGAATGGCACAATATTGTATTGTGGCGGGCACTGGCGGAGGTTGTCGAAAAAACAGTTAAAAAAGGTTCACAGCTTTATATCGTCGGCAAGATAAAAACCAGATCGTACGTGGATAAAGAGGGAAATAACAAGTACATTACAGAGATACTGGCTGATACGATGCTTGTCCTTGAAAAGAAGCAGGGGCAGAATAATGTTCCTGACGGTAACAGGAATACTGCACCCGAAAAAAGCGGGCCATCAGAGGTTAATGAGCCCGGGGCTGTTTATCAGCCAAAAAGTGGTGCAAATGACGCTGATGCCGGACAAGGCGGACCATTCAACGATATACCAGGTGCCGGCCAGAGTGAAGATGATCTGCCATTCTAGGGATTGTTTTTAAATCAATCGGATTGGAAACAGGATTTGCATTTCCATATTTAACACTTTTATCAGGAGTTGTTGTACATGCTCCTGATATTAAAGTTATTATAGGATTTGTAGTGCTTGTGGGATTATTATATATTTCAGCCCTGATGTCAGCCTCCGAAGTGGCTTTTTTCTCCCTGGGACCAGGTGACATAGAAAAATTCAAAAACGATAAGTCAAAGAAATGCCATACTGTAGTGAAGCTTTACAATATTCCTGAAAAGCTTCTCAGTACTATTCTTGTCACAAACAACACAGTCAATGTTACTATTGTACTCCTGTCGGCATATATAAGCTCAAGCCTTTTCGACTTTACAGAGAAACCAGTTCTGGGATTTATCATTGAAGCAGTCGCAATTACCTTCATGCTTCTCTTCTTCGGAGAGATAATGCCAAAGGTATATGCTTCACGGAATAATGTCTCAGTAGCACTATTTACTGCTTCTACCCTTACGTTCCTGGAAAGGCTCTTCAACCCTGTGACGTCTCTTCTGGTTCGCTCTACTTCATTTGTAAAGAAAAAAGCAGGTATCCACAGGTCAGATATCAGCATGGATGACCTGTCGGATGCACTCGAACTTGCGTCATCTGACGAACTTTACGATGATGAAAAGATCCTGAAAGGCATAGTCAATTTCGGAAATCTGAATGTGAATGCTGTCATGTGCCCAAGAATGGATGTAACGGCTATCGATATAGAAGAAAACTTCAGTCAGATAATGCCATTGATTATTAATTCCGGATTCTCAAGGATACCTGTCTACTCAAAATCATTCGACAATGTAAAGGGTGTCCTCTATGCCAAGGATGTCCTGCCTTATATGAAGAATCCCACCAGTTTTAAATGGCAGTCACTGATCAGACCTCCATATTTTGTCCCTGAGACGAAGAAAATCAACGATCTTCTGAAAGAGTTTCAGAGCAAAAAAATTCACATGGCCATTGTTATTGATGAATATGGAGGAACTTCAGGCATAATAACCCTCGAGGATATCCTCGAAGAGATAGTCGGTGAAATAACCGACGAGAGCGATGCGGAGATGCCGATGTACAGGCAGGTGAATGAAAACACATATATCTTTGAAGGAAAAACACTGCTGAATGATTTCAACAAGGTATTTGAGCTTGAAGATGATCCGTTTGATTATGTAAGGGGCGAATCTGAAACGCTTGCAGGGCTGATACTTGAGCTTACCGGTGAAATTCCTCCCAAAGACAGGACAATCAAATTCCGTAACTTTACCTTCGGGATAGAGTCTGCTGACAGAAGAAGAATAAAAGAAATAAGGGTAGAAATACATAAAGAAGATGCGGAACCTGAAAAAAAATAGTCTCTTAATCCTTCTTGCCTTCCCGGTTCTTATGATCAGTTGCAGGGAAGTTGCAGTTCCAAGACCAAAAGGCTATTTCAGGATCGACCTTCCGGCACGTGAGTATATTTCATTCAACAGTGATTTCAAACAGGCAACCGACCTTCCTCTTTCCTTCGAGTATCCTTCATATGGTAAAATCTCCTTCCAGTCTGATGCCTACTCCGAACCAGGATGGTTCAACATTGATTTCAATTCATATAAAGCCAGAATCTACCTTACTTATAAAAACGTCCATAATGATCTGGAAAGCCTGATGGAACAGACGTACACAACCACATTCAAAAAGCTGATGCAATAAATGAGCAGATGATCATTGATCCTGATCGTCAGGTCTACGGCATCCTGTATGATCTGAAAGGGAATACTGCGACATCAGTTCAGTTTTTTGTGACAGACAGCACAAAACATTTTTTCAGGGGATCGCTCTACTTCTTTGCAGAGCCTAATTCTGATTCTTTGGCACCAGTGACTGAATTCTTCAGGGAGGATATTATCCATATAATAGAGACCCTGAAGTGGAAGGATAAATAACTCAAAGCGGGGAAATGGGTTGTATTACAAAACATTATCTTAACGAGAATACTGTACTGGGAGTATGGAAGATAGAAGAGGATATAAATACTCTCCTGGAACTTTCAGTGCTGGATAATGAAGACAGGAAGCGATTCAAAGGATTTGCCAGTAACTCCCGGAGGCTGGAATTTTTGAGTGTAAGGGCCCTTCTTGCGGAATTGCTCGGAAAAGATGCAAGGATAGTCTATAATAAAAACAACAAACCCTTCCTGAAAGACGGTTCAAGATTCATCTCCATAACACATTCGCACAAGCTTACCGCAATACTGACCAGCACAAACGAAAAGGTTGGTATCGACCTTGAATACATGAGTTCCAATATCGGTGCATTCGCTTTCAAATTTCTTAACAGGAAGGAGAAGGTGACAAAAAACAGCGACACCCGCAAGTATCATATGTATATTCACTGGTGTGCCAAAGAATCTCTTTATAAGATATGCGACAAAGAAGGGATAATCTTCAAGAAGAATATCACCATTGAACCGTTTGAAGTGATGGAATCGGGAGAGATAAAAGGCTACGTTAAGACCGATAAGATTAACGAATCATTCGATCTCTGGTATTCCAAATATGATAACTATGCTATTGTTTGGACAAAAAAGGATTATGGCAACAAATAATTTCCCCGGGAATAAGAGTGTGGCTTTGCTGCTTGACCCTGACAAGGCAGACAGCAGTTCGCTGCGCAGGATCATCAGAACGGCTGTAAAATGCAAAACCGATTATATAATGGCCGGAGGCAGCCTGACATTCAACAGTATAGATAATCTTATCGACTCGATAAGGGAACTTTGTACTATTCCAGTTGTTTTGTTTCCCGGTAACCTGCTTCAGCTGAGCCATAAAGCAGATTTAATCCTTCTCCTTTCTCTCATCTCAGGGAGAAATCCCGAGCTGCTGATCGGAAATCATGTTATTGCAGCACCATATCTAAGGAATGTCAGGAAAAAGCTTATCTCGACAGGCTATATCCTCATAAGCTGCGGGACAAGAACTTCAGTGGAATACATCAGTCAGACTGAAGCTATACCTTCCAATAAGCCAGAGATTGTGGTTGCTACTGCCATGGCAGGAGAAATGCTTGGCCTCAGGATGATATATCTTGAAGCAGGAAGCGGTGCCTCAAGTCATATTCCTGTGAGCATAATCAGCGCAGTCAGAAAAAACATCTCTGTCCCTCTTGCCGTTGGCGGAGGCATCAAAAACAGACGGGAAGTAGAAGCTGTCTTTAAAGCCGGTGCCGATCTTATTATCCTGGGCAATGGATGCGAAAACAACCCGGATCTTCTTACCGAGGCCTGTATGGTAAGAGATAAATTACGCAGAAAGTAAAACCACCTCCCCCCTGACGGTACTGTCAGGGGTACTTCCCGCAGGAGCGGGACAGGCTCTCCTTCAAAAGGAGGAGAAAATTCTCATCCTATCTGAATAGCTCAAACATAGGTTCGCCGGTGCATGCATTTGGATATGGCACCTTGCAAAGCGAGGAGAGCGTGGCAGCTATATCAGCCATATTCACTTTCCTGGTTACGGTTGCCCTGCTTACACTCCATCCATACCAGATAAGCGGAACATGCGAATCGCATTCGTAGGGAGAATTATGATTTGTAACAGAAGTGCCTTCTTTTTCTACCCACCCCGGGTTAAGAGTAATGATTACATCGCCCGACCTTTGCGGACTGAAGTTATTAATTATCCTTTTCAGGTTCCCGTTACTAAAATCGTTGGCTTCAAAGGCATAATATGGGTACGCCGAGGAGACACCTGAAAACTGTATCAGGAATCTGGCGACTTTTTTCTGAATATCTTCAAGTGGTATCTTTGCATCTTCAATAAGCGTCCTGTTAAGAAATACCTGTTTCTCTGAATAACCCTTTACCCAATCTCCATCGCCATATAAAGCCTTAAGATAACTTTTCAGGAGCATTAAAGCCTGATCCTGTCTGAAATAACCTGAAGGAACCCTCATGCTTTCAAGAATGCCGGGCACTTCGGAAATACCATGAGCAGAGGTAAAATAAATAAGGATATTCTTCTTACCGATGTTGTCGTTCAGATATTTTAAAAGATCCTCGATATCCTTATCGAGCCTCATTATTGCATCAGCCATCTCATATGAGGAAGGTCCAAACCTGTGACCGATATAATCAGTAGCCGTGTAACATACTGCAAGAAAATCAGTTATATCATCCTTGCCAAGTCCTTCCACCTCTATTAATTTCTTTGCAAAGCCAGTTGTAAAAGTATTTCCGAAAGGAGTTTCCCTGAGTATTGAATAATCACGGGATGTACCACCCTTGCCCTTGCTGCTTAGCTTCTTCAGGTCGTACGGGAAATAAATCTGCCCGTTAAAACCTGCTTCCTGGATGGTTGAATCAGGAACACAATCGTAATAATCCTGCTTCTGCCGTGCCAGTGTCCATGGATTATTCAGGTATGACTCGGCGTATTTCATTGCATTGTAATCGTTTACCCAAGATGAGAGCGAATCCATATAATATGTGCTCGACATCCATGTGCCGGAAGTATTATCGTACCAGAATGCACCGTTAGCCGCATGACCAACAGACAGGATTGCTGAATGCTCTTTCATCCCGACGGCAAAGATTTTCGATTTTCCTCCCGAATTGACCTTGAGCTCATCGGTGAAAGTCGAAGCCTGAAGGTTAACCGGCGAATGAAGTCCTGACTCTATGCCGCCTCCGACCGGATCAACATTTATATCTTTTGTACAATAGACCTGTTCATTCCTGAGAGGCAGGTACCATGAATCAGAGGTAATACCATGAGAAGAAGGCTCTGCCCCGGTGGCTATTGTAGCATGACCAGGAGCCGACTGTGTCAGCATATATTCGAATGATGCATTCTGAAAAAAAGTACCTTCGTTAAGAAGCTTTCTTATACCATTCTCACCAAACCGGCTTCTGAATCTTTCAATCTGATCATATCTGAGCTGTTCAACAATTATACCCACTACCAGTGCAGGTTTTTCAGGAGGTATGTATGCACCCTGCCCCATTATAGCATTAAACAAGATTGTCGCTGAAAAAATCGCTGCACTCCTTTTTAAAATCTTTTCCCTCTTCATAGAATTATTATCGTTCGTACCTTTCTAAAACGGCATAAAATAAACAAGTTTCAAAAGTAGTTTTTTTAAGGAGACCGGCAATAGCAAGGAAGACTGACAGCAGATTTATTTCCGGTGCATTATAATAAAAGGCGTCTTGTCAGTGACTTTTGTGGCACTGTTGGTTATTATTATAGTACACATCCCTGCAGGCATATCCTGTACATTGACTTCAACCGGGAAATCTTCGATTGTCTGCACATCATTTTTATCCATGATAATGATACCCACCGAATTAATAATCCTTACTCCGACTGATCCTATCTGACGGTCAGGCAGGACCAAATGTATGTATTCATTGGCCGGGTTGGGGTAAATCAAAAGATCGCTCACCGAAACGGTATCAATTGGATTTATTATGGGTACCATCTGCACATCAATCCATGACATTTTTTCATTTTCAACAGTAACATCAACTGTTTTGGTCATATAGCCATCAGCGGTGAATTTAAGAGTCCATGCTCCCGGAGCAATCAATCTTACAAACTCTCCTGAAACCGTATCTGAATAAATATGGGAGCTGTCCGCATCATGTCCTTCGATAAAGATCTTTGCCGGAACTGCCTCTCCGGTTATAAAGTCTGTAACTTTCCCGTGAATGCCATATAATGCATTTTCGATATAGCCCAGGAGAGAACGCCAGTTGGACTCCCATAAAGTGTTAAGGCTCGCGGCGGGTACCAATTTAGTATTGCTGAGCTCAATAGTGACCTCTCTGCCCTGCAATTCCAGGGTGACAAAATCCTGCCTTCCTCCATAAATAAAATACCATTGCCATCCGTTTGTAACTCCATTTACCCTGAATGTCATATAACCTGTCGGAGAGTGAAGATGAACAGTATCAGCGTATTTCCTGCTGATATTATAAAACCAGTCATTATCAGGATGAAGTACCGGCCATCTGTCCCACGGATAATTGACAACCTCTTCGCCTCCATGAAAATTTGCTGACAGAACGAAATTGTGTTCTCTCATAAACTTAATCATGTCAATAGTTTCCTTTTGCTTTACAGGGTCGTCATTGTCAGGATCCGGGAAATTCCTGTTGAGGTCATATCCATTGGCATTATATCTTGTTGGAGAAGAGATTATATTCCCTGTTCTGTAAGTACCGTCAGGATTAGCCAGCGGATTGATCCATATCTCAAGATTGTCGATAAGATTTTTTATCCTGCTGTTGAGAGAATAATTCTTCAGCAGATAATCGGCAAGGCGCAGCATGAGAATGAATCCCCCGGTTTCGTCACCATGGATGGATGAAGAATAAAATGTCTCTGGTTCTTCCTCATCAATCAGAGGATTGTCGGAGATTTTAAGAGCCAGTACAAGCTTTCCGTAATTTGTAGTCCCGATTGTATCCAGATGACATAAAGCAGGGTACAATGAAGCAAAGCTCTGCATGATGGAATCGTATTGCGCATAGGTCGGATATTTAGCCCACTCCATTGCCTGCTTTGTATCTGAGGCTGTTACGATGCCTTTTGCGTCATCATTTTCAAGGATTGTATAGTTATACTTTTGGGATATGAACCATTCCACAGTCAGGGTTGATAGCACTATCTCCAGCTTTTTGTCCTTAACGGAACTTATTGAGACTTTCCCTGAAAGAACGCTGAGATCCCATGAACCGGGTTGAGGGACAGTCACGGCCACCTGGCCGTACTGATGTATGAAGGCCCTCAGACGGTTATCGTTATCAAGGTTCTGCGGAAAGATCTCCAGACTAAGAACCTGAAGCAGTATCAGTATGACTATCAGACGCTTATTCATCAAACATTAAAACGTATATTCAGAATATCGCCGTCACCGACGATATAATTCTTTCCCTCAATATAAAACTTCCCTGCCTCTTTGCATGCATGCTCTGAGCCCAGCGTAACAAAATCACCGTATTTCATTACCTCCGCTCTTATGAATCCCCGCTCAAGATCGCTGTGGATGACTCCTGCTGCCTGCGGTGCTGTCATTCCCTTCTTAATAGTCCATGCTCTGATCTCCTTTGGTCCGACAGTAAAGAATGTCTGAAGGTTCAGCAGCTTATATGCTGCCCTGACAAGCTTGTCGACACCCGGTTCATCAAGGCCTGCATCTTTCAGGAACGCCATACGGTCATCAATATTTTCCAGATCTGCTATTTCGGCTTCAATTGCACCGGCAATCACCAGTATCTCAGCATTTTTGCCCTTCAGGAACTCCTTCACCCTTTCGACATGCTGATTTCCCTTATTTGCCGATTTTTCATCTACATTGCAGACATACATCACAGGTTTCATTGTAAGGAGGAAAATATCGTCGATATATTTTTTATCGTCACCCTTAACCTCAAGAGTACGTGCATTATTAAAGCCTTCAATATGCTGGCGGTAGCGTTCCAGTACCTCGAGTCCGTGAATTGCATCCTTGTCGCCTGTCTTTGATGCTCTTTGGAGCCTTTCGATCTTCTTCTCCACAGATTCAAGATCCTTGACCTGCAGCTCAAGGTCGATGGTCTCAAGGTCCCTCACAGGATCGACAGATCCGTCGATATGCTGAAGAGCATCATTGTCGAAGCACCTGAGGACATGGATCAGTGCATTGGTGTTGCGAATATCTCCCAGAAATTTATTGCCAACTCCTTCACCCTTATTGGAGCCTTTTGCCAGTCCGGGAATATCGACAATTTCGACAGTCGTATGTACTATTTTCTCAGTAACCTGATGTTTTTCAAGTTCATACAGTCGCTGATCAGGAACCTGAACTACTCCTATATTTGATTTTGTAGCGCTGAATGCAAAAGCATTAGTCTCACCTTTTGTGTTTGAAATACAGTTGAATATTGTTGTCTTTCCGACATTGGTTATTCCTATTATCCCGCATTGAAGAGCCATCAGATTGCATATTAAATTCTGAGAGCAAATTTACGATTTACTTTAAACCTTTTCCATTATCTTTCATCTAAGTTAAAAGATGTTTTCTCTTGGGCTTTTCTGATCAGGATAAAGATATAATCCAGCTCCTAAAAAAGGATTCCGACAAGGGATTCAGGCTTCTGGTTGAGACCTACAGCAAAAGGCTCTACTGGCACATCCGCCGCCTGGTTATCCTTCATGAGGATGCTGATGACGCTCTGCAAAACACCTTTATCAATGTCTGGAAAAACATAGCTGAGTTCAGGAATGAAAGTGCTCTTTACACCTGGCTCTATACCATAGCAACCAACGAATCTCTCGCACTGATCAATAAAAGAAAAAAAAATGCTGCGATCTCTGTCGACGACATAGGAAGCTACCTGGCAAACTCAGCAGAAGGCAGTACCTGGTTCGATGGAGATGATGCACAGATTAAGCTTCAGAACGCGATTCTTCAACTACCTGAAAAACAGCGTATTGTATTTAATCTCAGATATTTTGACGAAATGCCCTATGAAAAGATGAGCAAAGTGCTATCAACCTCGGAAGGCGCTCTCAAGGCGTCGTACCACCTTGCTGTAAAAAAAATTGAACAAATGCTGGGATTGAGTTAAACCTTTTTGGACTTTATATATCTAATTGAGAAATGAAAGACTTAAAAGAAATAGCAGACAAGAATCCTTTCAAAGTACCGGAAAATTATTTCGGGGAGATAAATAATAAAATCATCTCCTTAACTACCGGTATTGAGCCAGAGGTCAGGAAAAAAGGATTGTACCGCAGGATGAGACCGGTTCTCGCAATAGCTGCTTCTGTTGCGGTATTAATTCTTTTAGGCTTTGCTGCTATGAAGATATTCCAGCCGTCAGGCAGAACCGGACAAACCCCTGAAATAAGTCTCCAGGAGTTTTCTGATACATATCTTAATGATATTGATGTTCTTACACTCGAAGAAGATGCTGATCCCCTTGCATTTTATACTAAAGTGTCCGATGTCAGTAATTCAGAAATTATTGATTATCTAATACTTGAGAATATTGACCTGAATGATATCTATGAAATATTATAAATATAAAGTCATGAAAAGAGGAGTCCTTATTTTAATTGCACTGATGATCTTATCAGTGTCATTTGTATCAGCCCAGAATCCCAATCGTGAAAGACTGAATTCCTACAGAATTGCATTCTTCACGCAGAAGCTTGATCTTTCACCCAGAGAGGCTGAGAAATTCTGGCCTGCCTATAACGAATACCAGGAAAAGAAAAATAGTATCCAGATGGAGAGGATGCAGATAAACAGGAGTGTCAACCAGGAATCGGCTTCGATGTCAGATAAAGAGATGCTTGATCTCGGCGATAAATATATTGGTCTGGAAATCCGGGAAGCGGCTCTTAGCCAGGAGTTCTATAATAATATGAAGGGAATACTTCCTCCGGTTAAAATATTGAGGTATTTCCAGGCTGAAAATCAGTATAAACTGGTATTGCTGAATCAATTACAAGATAAAAGGCAGGGAAAGCCAAATCCGGTCCAGCGGTAATTAAGATTTAATCCGGGATGAAAAGAAAGATATTAATTCATTGATCTTCATTCTTTTCTGTTCACCTGTGGACATTATTTTGACAATGACTTCACGTGATTTTATCTCCTCTTCGCCCGCAATGATAATATAAGGTATCTTCCTTGCATCTGCGTATGACATCTGTTTCTTTAATTTTACCTGATCAGGAAAAAGCTCAGCCCTTACATCGTTTTTCCTGAGTAGATCAACTATCTCCTGGGCATATTGAATTTCAGCATCACCAAAATTCAGTACCAGGATATCTGTTGTGGATGCAGATATTTTACCAAAGAGTTCAAGCTGCTCCATGACATCATAGATCCTGTCGGCTCCGAATGAAACGCCAACACCTGATATTCCTTCGAGGCCGAATATTCCGGTGAGATCATCATACCGGCCGCCTCCGCAGACGCTGCCAATAGCAACATCAGCCGCTTTAACCTCTATTATGGCGCCGGTATAATAATTTAGTCCCCTGGCAAGAGTAAGGTCAAGTTCAGTTGTGCAAACCATCTTTTCCCTGCTTATATATGAAAACAGGGCTTTAAGCTCGGAAATACCCTTCATTCCGGTTTCCGATCCTGAAAGGAGCTCCTCAAGTCTTTGCAGTTTTGAAGTTGTACTACCCTTTAGTTCAAGAACAGGCTGAAGCTTTTTTATTGCCTCGCGGGAGACACCTTTCTCCTTCAGCTCTTCATTTACGGTATCAATACCGATTTTGTCGAGTTTATCGATTGCTACGGTGATATCGGTCATTCTTGAGCTCTCACCTATATATCCGGCGATCCCTGCAAGCACTTTCCTATTGTTGATTTTTACCACAACAGCAATATTCAAACGGGCAAAAACATCATCGATTATCCTTACCAGCTCATACTCATTCAGCAATGAATCGCTGCCAATTACATCCACGTCGCACTGAAAGAACTCGCGGTATCTTCCCTTCTGAGGTCTGTCGGCACGCCATACCGGCTGTATCTGGTATCGCCTGAAAGGGAAGACTATCTCATCACGATGCTGGACTACATAGCGGGCAAAGGGTACGGTGAGATCATATCTCAGCCCTTTCTCGCAGATCCGTGATGAGAGCCTGACATTATCCCTTGTTTTAAGATCTGCCTCTTCAACACCAGAAAGAAAATCGCCTGAATTGAGTATCCTGAAAATAAGCTTATCGCCTTCCTCTCCATATTTACCCAGAAGAGTAGAAAGGTTTTCCATTGCGGGTGTTTCAATAGGCTGATAACCATATAATTTGAAAACCTTCCTGACAGTGTCAAAAATATATTCTCTCTTCTGGATCTCTCCGGGAGAGAAGTCGCGGGTTCCCTTGGGGATGGAAGGTTTATTTGCCATTAAAGTACTTACTGTAAGTCAAATGGTAAAAATAAGAAAGAATTATTAAATGTCATGCAGGTCGTGCAAGTCCTGCCGGTACTGCAAGTCATTTTGACAGTCAGGACCTGCAAGACCTGCAAGACTGCAAGACTGCAAGACGATTTTAGTATTTTTCCGGAACGAAAGTCTGGTCAGTTACCGGAGGCCGTACGTAGGCAACATCGTGTTTGAGAGGTGGCAGCTTGAACGGTTTGGGAGTAAGATCCTTAAAAGGAATGAGTGACAGAAAATGATCTATGGTATTCAGCCTGGCTCTCTTTTTATCGTCGGCATGAACGACATACCATGGCGACTGCTTGGTATCGGTATATGAGAACATCTTGTCCTTCGCCATGGAATACTCAACCCATTTATCGCGTGATTCCACATCCATTGGGCTTATCTTCCACCGTTTTGTAGGATCCTCTATCCTGTCCTGGAACCTTTTTTCCTGCTCATGATCGCTTACCGAGAACCAGTACTTAATCAGGATTATACCTGATCTGATGAGCATCTTTTCGAATTCCGGGCATGATCTGAGGAACTCCTCATACTCTTCGTTTGTACAGAAGCCCATTACTTTTTCGACACCTGCCCTGTTATACCAGCTTCTGTCGAAGAGGACAATCTCTCCTCCGGCAGGAAGCTGTGATACATAACGCTGAAAATACCACTGAGATTTTTCCTTTTCGGTGGGAGTACCCAGAGCAACAATCCTACAGATCCTGGGATTAAGACAGCCTGCAATCGTTTTTATTACACCACCTTTGCCTGCAGCATCCCTTCCTTCAAAAATAACAACTACTTTAAGCTTATTTGCCTTTACCCACTCCTGTAGTTTCACAAGCTCTATTTCCTGTTTGAGAAGGAGTTTTTCGAAATCTTTACCGCTAAGCTTATCTTTCTTTTCCTGTTTTACATCGTGATAAAGTTCTTCCTTATTAAACTTTTGAACTTTCTTTTTCTTATCGTGTGATCCCATAGCAAATAGTTTAAAATGAAGAAGAAAGATAATAAAAAAAACTGAAAATATATAATTTTCAGTTTTTTAAGTGTGAAGTGAGCTAAAGTTTAGAGTACTTAAAGTTGAAGACTAGTTATTTAACTCTAAGTACTTCAGGCACTTTAGGCACTCCAAACTATTGTATAAAGGGTATAGTCATCGGGTATTTGAATCTCTCTCCCTTGGAAGATTTTATACTTGCAATGATTATACAAATTATCTTGAGAGTCATCAGCATGCCTATCAGAAAGAAACCGACAATAATAAAGCATAGCGGGATGATCAGAATACAATATAATAATATTGACAGGTTAAAGTTCATGGATGCTTTCCCGTTCTCATCGATCCAGGCAGATTCATCTTTTCGCGATACCCAGCATATCAGCGGGCCGATTACACCTCCAAAGGGAATTGGCAAGAAACTTGCAAATCCTGAAAGGTGGCAGAGCATAGCCCAGTTCCTTTCCGATTCTGATAAGACCTTATTTTCTACTTTATTCTCTTCCATGACACTATTGTTTATCCAAAAGACTTGACTTTTTCCTCAGTGTTGCATCATTCAAACTTTGCAAGGCGTTTAAGATCGGCCGGCAAAAAGCCATTCGGATTGGCTTTGTCAATTGTATGAAGGTCATAATAATACATATCGGCATCGTCAGTACCAATAAGCATCTTGAAACAATATCCCTGGTCTTTGGTAGCCCCGACAGGTCCTACCTTGTGCAGAATGACTGTATTCGGGGCTTTGGTTTCAATTGCCTTTACAATTTCTTCTTCCGGAACTATCTCTATCTTATTTGAATAAATAGATTTGATCTTCTCAGCAGAATTGATTGCAGGCGATAGATCTTCAAGCTTTACAAGAATAGTCTTATTCATCACCTTAGGAATATTCTCGTTGTAATACTTCAGGTATTTCCTTCCGGTCTTTGAAGGGTCTTCCATTATCAGCCGGGCATGCTTCTGCATGAATTCGAGTATTGCCCCCAGCTTATAGCCATATTCAAGATCATCTTCACCGGCATAGGCAAGAGGAACAGCACAAATCTCAGGCATCTCACCCAGCTTTTCAACTTTCTTGCCCTGTAAAAGGTTTATGAATTTGTAAACCGACCTGGTCTTATCCTTTTCATAATTGGTTTCTGTAAGAACAATGAACGAATATTCCGGTTTGGTATTCCGTAAATTAAATTCCCTGGTATCGATGAATTCAAAAGGTGTAACTTGCCAGTATTGCTTCATCGCATCCTTTATATATGCATTGAATGAAGAAAAAGGATCATCCTCAAGCACCACGCATGTTTTTGATACAGTGAACTGCTTTATTTCATCCTTGCTTGGGAAAGGAGCCTGTCCAAGCAGCATGCCGGCAAGTAAAAAAACCGGGATCGAAATAAACATTTTTTTCATCTTATTGTTGATTTACAGGTATATACAAAGGATTTTTTTCATTGAACCTGCGAATGTAAACGAACATGAGATCCTTCCTGTCTTTTCTCGGAAGTCTTACATACTCCTCATAAAGCTGGTTGTCTTTCATCAGCATCAATTCAGTATTTTTCTGGTCGAACTCAACTATTTTACCATCCTCAAAATTTAAAAGATATTGCTTTATTTCACTTCTCGACATGCTGTTTCGATTGTAAGGAGAATAATATGACCCATAGGGGGAATAGTAATTACCATAAGAGCTATACGGCGAATAATAATAGGGATCGTAATATCCTCCTCCGTAAGGTGAGGAATATCGGTTGTCGTAAGTTGTTACATCAGCAACAAAATGACAGATACTGCCAATAAATGTTATCCTGTTGAAATTTCCCTGTATCTGTATATAAAGAACACCATTCCTGGAATAACCCCAGATATTGTCGACCTTAATCTCCTGCCTGAGGCCCATGCCATCATAATAATATATCTTTTCAGATTCAAGGAGCTTCTTAAAGAATTCTTTATCATTATAATCAGTTGATGTAAGAAGTTTGGCTTTCGGGATCGGGCTATTAAGTTTCACCTGTTCAAAATTCACATAAATGCCATCCCTGAACCTGAAATCAGGAGTATATTTGATCATTCCCTCCTGCCCCTGTCCGGCTGCATTATAAGCAGCTGGCACCAGAAACAAGACGGCAGCAAAGATTATCATCCTGAAATACTTCTTCATAACAACATCTATTTACCTTTCCGATTCAAAAATTATATCGTTTGGGCAAATTTAACCATTTCCCCGAAAGGGTGTTAACTTCCGCATACGTATATTTATTATATATTTTGATTACTTTTACATAATCCAATAAAAGCAATCATGGCCAGGGAAGCCAGACAAGCTATTAATACAAATATTCAAAAAGAAGCCGGAAAAGCTTATGAAAAGAGCCGGGACAGACTACGATCCATTTCATACATTGGTGTCATTGCTCTGATTGGTAGTGTTATCCTGATTATGTTAAAATTAAATCTTGCTGCAGGGGTTTTAGTTATCCTGATCGCAATTCTTTTTACTTATGTGATAAGGAATACAATCCGGACTGTGGATAAGCTAAGAAATTCCCTTACGGATGCTTCTTCGTCCAATGAAAAGAAGGATGATGTGATCACCGACTTCTCTCACAAGATCAGGGAACCTCTGAACAATCTTGTAATTATTACCGACCTGTTGATGGAATCAGGACTTCAGAAAAAACAAAAGGAACTGCTTGAAACATTCGTTGCCTCTACCAAAAACATGGTAACCACTCTAAACGAGTTAACGATGCAATCGGCTGGTAACCTGAGTTTTGAAGCAAGGAAACATATTAGGTTCAACTTTTTGTCTACCATCCAGAATACTATCGAATTATACAGTCTGAAAGATAAAGCCAATATCGATTTCATCCTTAATAAGAAGGAGTTCGGCGACTTTGAGTGCCTGGGTGATCCTATAATCCTGAAGCAGATTTTCCTGGACATATTTAATACAATTGAAGACCAGTATTCGGAAAGGCCGACAAAAGTCACAATAAACCTGAAAAGGGAAAAAGAGGACGGAAAAGAGAACTATGTTGGCTTGAGAATTCAAACCGACAGGAAAATAGTCCTGATTGACGAAAATAACCCTGAACAAAGTCTTTCTGCAAGGCTTATCGCCACCAGCAAAGGTATTTTCAATCAGGAATCAGGTACCAGTTCCACAGTACTTAATATTACTCTTCCTTTTACAAAAGTCGTCCATGAACCCAGACATCATATCGCATCCCCGAAAATAGAAGAATTGATACTGAAGGATAAGGTCCACAAGGAGCTTAAAGACATCAAGATACTTCTGGTGGAAGACAACCTCATAAACCAGAAAATTACACATCTTACCCTTAAGCCTCTTGTCAACATTATAGACACAGCTTCCAATGGAAAGGAGGCTCTCGACAAATTCGGCACTGCTGCTTACGATCTTATACTGATGGATATACAGATGCCTATCATGAGCGGACTTATTGCTGCCGAAAAAATCAGGGCGCTTGAAGCCAGCACCAATACACATGTGCCAATAATTGCAATCACTGCAAATGCCATGATCGGTGACAAGGAGAAATGCATATCTGCCGGAATAGATGACTATATCAGCAAGCCTTTCCAGCCATCAGCACTGATAGAAAAGATCAAGAAATTTATTTAGAGTTACCGGAAAGAGGTTTGAATCCGAGAACCATCATGTCGTCGAGCTGAGGATTCCCGGCCATCCATGACTTTATATTATCCTCGAGTATAGACTTCTGGTCTTCAACAGCAAAAGTATGAATTCTTGTTAAAAGATATCTGAACCTTCTGTACATGAACTTTTTATTTTCATCACCTCCAAACTGGTCGACATAGCCGTCAGAGAAAATATAGACAATATCATCTTCCATCAGGTCGATCTCGTGAGATGCATATTCAAGTCTTTCCGGATTCATGCCAATGATAATCTTGTCGCCTTTTATTTCTGTCAGGGTATTATCGCGGATAAGGTAAAGAGGAAAAAATGCACCTGAATACACTATTTTCCTTTTTTTCCTGTCTATCATACAAAGACCTATATCCATACCATCCCGGATAATGGTCCCTAAATTCTTTTCCCTGCTGAATGTTTTTTCAAGCCCTCTGTTCATCACGTCCAGGATAACTGCAGGACTTTCAATATTATCTTCATTGATGGCTTTATCTATAATCTCCAGCCCGATCATCGACATAAGGGCCCCAGGTACTCCGTGTCCGGTACAATCAGCGGCTACAACAAAGATCTTATCTTTCTTCTCTCCTATCCAGTAAAAATCACCGCTGACAATATCCTTTGGCTTGAAAAAAATAAAAGAGGCATTGAAGTACCTGCGGAAATATTCTTCTGATGGGAGGAGTGCTTCCTGTATCCTTTGGGCGTATATCAGACTGTCAGTAAGGTTCTTGTCGCGTGTTTCAAGCTCGAATTTTTGCTTCTCAATCTGATCAAGGGCCTGCTCCTTTTCCTTCAGCAGCTTACGGGTCTTATTAAGGTTCCTCGTCTGGCTAATTACCACCAGTGCAACCAGAACAACTAAAAGTGTACCATAAAGGATAAACCTCAACCAGGGTGCAGTCACGTCAATCTCTGGAATACACGGTACTCCAGAAGTCAATAAACCTGTAAATGAACAGGGTACAAAACAATATTTTGAGTAAGGGCTCATGCTGTTCTGCAAAAATAGTTTAAAAAACAGCAGCTCCGACCTTTAATTACCTGATTCGGCTGTCAGGAATTTGTAATTACCTCGTCATTACCCGGCAGTAGAAGACGTGAATTTTTTATTGAGGGAGAAGAAATTAAATCGCCAATCCCCAATGACTCCCATTTCCTGTCAATGCATTCAATTGTTTCCTTTGAAGAGCAAACGACATTTGGCCATTTACGCATGAAACCACCATCGCGGTATGCCTTAATGGTTCCATCAATATAAAGAATGTTATCCGGTACAAGTTCAGCATCACGACTCGGATCTGAATTTCCAAGTACCTGCCATGCAACCTGGTACATGTCGTTTACATCCACGGTTTTATCAACAGCCAATATAAGTCTGATATCATCCTTCCGGAATTTCTCTGCAAACTCTTTTTTTGATTTTGCAACTGCCTGACGATCCTCTGACTGGTTAAGTCCGGTTACAACCACTTTCATTTCAACAGAAAAATCCTCAGTCATTTCTACCGGCTTCTCTTCCTTAAACTTTATAGTAGCATCGATACCCATCTTGCCGCCAAGTGCAAGAACATCCGAAGTATGGTCAAGGACATCCAGAGGACCTGACATGAAAAGCAGATCATTTTTGAAAGTCGTATTTCTGAAGACATGTTCTGAAAGCTGCCTGTAGTTCCTGATATCGACATCGCCGCTGACGACCACAAGATATTTGGTGAACATCATCTGACCGGCTCCCATTAAGGAGCTTATTACTTTTTTTCCCTGCCCGGGGTACGATTTCCTGATTTTTACAATCACCAGGTTATGGGCTACTCCGGCCTCAGGCATGTGAAAATCCTCGGTTTCGGGTAAAATTACAAGTTTCAGGGGAGCCAGGAAGATTTTTTCCGTCGCTTTGGCAAACCATACATCTTCCATGGGAGGAATGCCAACGACAGTTGCAGGATAAACAGCTTTATGAGAATGCGTAATACATGTCACATGCAGCTTCGGATAGTAGTCGGCCAGTGAATAAAATCCGGTATGATCGCCAAAGGGACCCTCAAGCACCGGTTCTTCTGCAGGGTCAACATACCCTTCGATGACAATATCTGCATCAGAAGGAACATATAGATCGTTAGTGATGCATCTGACAAGATTTACCTTCTTTTTTCTCAGGAAACCTGCAAGAATATACTCATCAATATTCTCAGGCAGCGGTGCTGTTGCCGCGTATGTATATACAGGGTCCCCGCCAAGTGCGACCGAGACAGGCATTTTCCTGCCGGTCTTCTTCCATTCTTCAAAGTGATTGGCTCCGGTTTTATGGCGCTGCCAGTGCATTGCAGTAGTGTTATTATCGAGTATTTGCATCCTATACATCCCCACATTCGTTTTCCCCGTCAACGGGTGAATTGTGTGAACCAAAGGGAGCGTAATAAAACGGCCACCGTCATGAGGCCAGCACTTAATAACGGGTAGGATTGAAAGGTCGGGGTTCCTGTGAACAACCTGCTGGCATATACCCTTTCCCTTAACGTGGGAAGGCAGGTAACCGGAAATCTTTACAAGCACGGGGATTGAAGATATTTTTTTAAGCAGGGAATCCCTTGATTCTGAAATACCATCAAAGATTGAGGCTATTTCGACAGCTGCCTGATCAAGGTCTCTTTGGCTTAAAGCCATAGCCATGCGTTTATCTGAGCCAAAAGCATTAATGAGCAGAGGAAATGATGTACCAGTACTTTCGAACAGCAGGGCGTTGCCTCCGGATTTGGATATGCGGTCGGTTATTTCGGTTATTTCGAGAACGGGGTCTACGAATGTCTTAATTCGGTGCAGTTCCGAATGTTTTTCCAGATCACAGATGAAATCAGATAAGCCGGTATATGGCATAGGAAAAAGATAAAAGACCAAAGATAAAAGATAAAAGACCAATGACCAAAGACCGAAGAAGGATGGGGAGAGGGGGCGAGTAGGAGAAAAATCCCCCCTTTGGGGGCTAGGGTATGGATTTGAAGGGGGCAGGTTTATAAAACAATAATGGGAACTATTCCGAGGAGTAGTTCCCATTCACCGTTTACGACCGAAGCCGTTAACGGCGTCGGATTACTGTTATTCTGGCCGGCTGCATTACAGGTCTTACGATCTGCTTTTGCAACCCATGGCCTTCCGGTTCTGCTTGTTACAGCAGATCCTTCCAGCTGTCCCTTTGTTCCCGTCTTTCGACAGGACATTCCAGGACGAAGTGTCTTTCAGGCTCCGATGCACATCTCCCGGAGGATCTGGCATCAGTTTCAGATCACTTGGGGCCGAAGCCCTTCGTTTTTCTGAGGCCCTGTGACCCAGTCGTTGAAAGAACGTTTCCGGTTTTCGTCGACCTGCTGAACACCAGGGATTGGTCTAGGACCAGGTTCCCTTCGCTCAGGCTTCGGCTCTCATGATGCGCAGGCCCGAAGGTCTGGATGAGCCGGATCATGTTTCATTTAAGTAACCTTTTCCGGTTCCACATCGTTCAAGCAGCCTTTTATCGCTCACCCGATAGATCAAATTTATATCAAGAATGAATAAAATCCAATTTTAAGCAATCCATGTTGTAAACCCGATATGAACATAAGTTATCAACAATTGTTAATAACGTCGGAAGAGACCAGAAAATGAAGCTATCATTATATTATTCATGCACTCACCCCCAACCCCCTCTTTCCGCCAGCCGGTGGAGAGAGAGGGAATCCTGAGCGGAGCGAAGGAAGGGGGTGAGTACGTGCTATTTTTTATACCCATACACTGCCAGATCCCCGAGAGCCTCCTCGATCCTCAGGAGCTGGTTATATTTAGCCAGCCTGTCGGTACGGCTGCATGATCCGGTTTTTATCTGTCCTGAATTTGTTGCAACTGCTACATCGGCTATCGTTGAATCTTCGGTTTCACCGGAACGGTGAGAAGTAACAGTAGTATAGCCGGCCCTGTGAGCCATTTCAATACAGGCAAGGGTTTCAGTAAGAGTACCTATTTGATTTAACTTGATAAGGATAGAGTTTGCACAACCCATTTCAATACCTTTCTTAAGGTATTCAACATTGGTTACAAACAGATCGTCACCAACAATCTGTATCTTCTTACCCAGCCTTTCTGTCATCATTTTCCAGCCGTCCCAGTCACCTTCTGCCATACCATCTTCAATTGAGTCGATAGGAAACTTTCCGATCAGCTTTTCGAAATAATCGACCTGTTCCTTGGAGGTTTTCCTCGCACCTTTCGGACCTTCGAATTTTGCATAGTTGTATATGCCGTTTTCATAAAACTCGGAAGCAGCCGGATCAAGTGCAATTGTAATATCAACTCCTGGTTTATAACCTGCAGCTGATATTGCTTTTACAATTGTTTCGAGGGCATCTTCAGGACCATCGAGGTTTGGTGCAAAACCACCCTCATCGCCCACAGCAGTGCTTAATCCACGTCCCTTAAGGACTTTTTTCAGAGAATGAAACACTTCAGCGCCCATTCGCAGCCCTTCCCTGAATGAGGGTGCTCCAATAGGTCTGATCATGAATTCCTGGAAAGCAATAGGAGCATCTGAATGTGATCCGCCGTTGATGATATTCATCATCGGTACAGGCAGAACAACTGCGTTTGAACCGCCTATATAGCGAAACAGAGGTAATCCATGATAAGTTGCGGCAGCCTTGGCTACTGCAAGTGATACGCCAAGTATTGCGTTCGCCCCGAGGTTGCTTTTAGTTTTGGTACCGTCGAGCTCTATCATTTTCTTATCTATCCCTGCCTGATCGGTAACATCCATGCCGGTTATCTCTTCGGCAATGACATTATTCACATTATGAACAGCTTTAAGGACTCCCTTGCCAAGATAGCGGCTTTTGTCGCCATCCCTGAGCTCGAGAGCTTCATTTTCACCAGTTGATGCACCTGAGGGAACGGCAGCTCTTCCAAAATAACCGCTTGCTGTTGTTACATCAACTTCAATTGTCGGATTGCCGCGGGAATCAAGAATTTCACGGGCATGAACACTAACTATTTGACCCATAGGAATTTAATTTTATATTAAACAATCATGCAATATACAAAAAAAAGGGATATTGATCGTAATGACATATCCCTTTCAGCTCAAAATATTTATTCTGTTTACTTTTTCTCTTCCGGGGCCTTTTCTTCGGCCGGTGCTTCAGCAGCAGCATCCTTGGCTGTTTCAACTGCTGCTTCTGCGGTTTCAGCTTTCTTTTTGCCTGCTGCTCTTTTTCTCCTTGTAGTTTTGGCTTTTCCAGCTTCGCCTTTGCCCATCATGGCTTCGTTATAATCCACGAGCTCCAGTACGCACATCTCTGCATTATCGCCAATCCTGTTACCTGTTTTCAGGATTCGTGTATAGCCACCGTGTCTTTCGGCAATCTTTGGTGATATTTCCCTGAAAAGCTCTGCTACAGCCTTCTTATCCTTGAGGAAACTGAAAACCTCTCTCCTTGAGTGAGTTGAATCCTCCTTTGATTTTGTTATTATCGGTTCAACATAAGTCCTGAGAGCTTTAGCCTTAGCAGTGGTCGTGATGATCTTCTTATGCATGATAAGCGAGGTGGCCATGTTTGAAAGCATCGACTTCCTGTGTGAACTCGTCCTTCCCAAATGATTTATAACTCTTGAATGTCGCATTGCTATGTTTCCTTCCCAATTTTCAAATTAATCTTTCTCTAACTTGTATTTGCTCACATCCATTCCGAATGAAAGGTTCATTGATTCGAGAAGCTCATCAAGTTCAGTAAGTGATTTCTTCCCGAAGTTCCTGAATTTGAGAAGGTCGTTCTTGTTGAATTTTACAAGATCACCAAGTGTCTCAACTTCAGCAGCTTTGAGGCAATTAAGTGCTCTTACAGACAGATCGAGATCGATCAGTTTTGTCTTAAGCAGCTGTCTCATATGCAGTACTTCCTCATCAAATTCCTCATTTGCAAGCTTATCATCGGAATCAAGTGTTATCTTTTCATCGGAGAAGAGCATAAAATGATATATGAGGATCTTTGCAGCCTCTTTGAGTGCTTCCTTTGGATGTATTGATCCATCTGTTTCAATTTCAAAGAGAAGCTTTTCATAATCAGTCTTTTCCTCAACACGGTAGTTCTCAATGGAATATTTCACATTCCTTATCGGGGTGAAGATGGAGTCTATTGCGATAAGGCCAAATTCAGCGTCGGCAGGTTCATTTTCCTCTGCAGGAACATAACCGCGGCCCTTATTTATTGTAAGGTCAAAATGGAGTTTAACATCCGATTCCATCCTGAAGATAACCAGCTCCGGATTAAGCACCTCAAAGCTGCTTAATGAGTTGTTCAGATCACCGGCTTTGAAAATTTCCTTATTGTGGATCTTCACGGTGACTTTTTCATGATCGACATCATCAACTGTTCTTCTGAACCTTACCTGTTTCAGGTTCAGGATGATCTCGGTTACGTCTTCAATGACGCCAGTAATGGTGGAGAACTCGTGGTCGATACCGTCAATTTTAATTGTAGTGATGGCAAAACCTTCGAGTGAAGAGAGAAGTATTCTTCTCAGAGCATTACCTACAGTAATACCATAGCCAGGTTCAAGTGGACGGAACTCGAATTTTCCGAGTTTGTCATCCGCTTCCAGCATTATTACTTTGTCGGGCTTCTGGAATGATAATATGGCCATAGAGTTTATCTTAAATAATTATTTTGAATACAATTCTACTATAAGCTGTTCCTTTATATTTTCAGGAATATCAGTACGTTGAGGCAGGCTCATGAATTTGCCGGCCATTTGGGTGTCGTCCCATTCAAGCCATGGAAGCTTGGATGATTTTCTTGTGGTGAGCGATTCGATAATGGGTTCGAGTGATTTTGATTTCTCGCGAACACCGATGATATCGCCAGGTTTAAGCTGGAAAGATGGAATATTGACAACAACTCCGTTCACCGTTATATGGCGGTGAGAAACGAGCTGACGTGCACCTGCCCTTGTGGGAGCCACGCCCATACGGAAAACAACATTGTCGAGACGTGATTCGAGGAGCTGAAGAAGGACCTCGCCAGTAACACCTTTTGATCTGGAAGCTTTCTCAAATGTATTTCTGAACTGACGCTCAAGTATGCCATAAGTATATTTTGCTTTCTGTTTCTCCCTGAGCTGAACTCCGTATTCTGAAGTCTTCTTTCTCTTTTTATTCATCCCATGCTGGCCGGGAGGAAAATTCTTTCTTTCGAGGTGTTTATCGGGTCCGTAAATAGCTTCTCCGAATTTTCTTGCGACTCTTGTTTTTGGGCCGGTATATCTTGCCATTGTATTATTAATTAATTATCAGACTATTATACTTAATTATACTCTTCTTCTACCTGGTGCACGGCATCCATTATGTGGCATTGGTGTAACATCAATGATTTCAGTGACTTCTATTCCGACATTTGAAATAGCCCTGATAGCAGATTCACGTCCTGATCCTGGTCCTTTTACAAAGACCTTAACTTTTCTCAGTCCAAGGTCATAAGCTACCTTTCCGCATTCTTCAGATGCCATCTGAGCTGCATAAGGAGTATTCTTCTTTGAACCCTTAAATCCCATTTTACCAGCAGAAGCCCATGATATAACCTGTCCGGAATTATTGGTCAGGG
This sequence comes from Bacteroidia bacterium, assembly GCA_026391595.1. Lineage (GTDB taxonomy): Bacteria > Bacteroidota > Bacteroidia > Bacteroidales > VadinHA17 > LD21. Next base: position 3,304 of record JAPLDY010000086.1, on the reverse strand, counting down.
TTACAATGATATTATTGAATGATGAATGAACATGTGCCTGGCCCGTAGGTTCAACCTTTACTATCCTCTTCTTTAATGCTCCAGTCTTCTTTGCCATAGTTTATTTATTTAGTAGCTTTCTTTTTATTTGCAACGGTTTTCTTTCTGCCTTTACGTGTTCTGGCATTGTTTTTTGTGCTCTGTCCTCTTACCGGGAGCCCGATTCTGTGACGTACGCCACGGTAGCATCCGATATCCATCAAACGCTTGATGTTCATCTGTGTTTCAGACCGTAGTTCACCTTCCAGCTTATATTTCTCATTGAGGATGCGACGGATGTTATTGATCTGATCATCAGTCCACTCCTCAACCTTAGTGTTCCTGTCAACACCGGCTTCATCGAGTACTTTCTGTGCAGTGCTTCTTCCCACCCCGTAAATGTAGGTAAGACCGACTTCGCCTATTTTATGTCTTGGTAAATCTACCCCAACAATTCGTGCCATATTTTACTTTTCTTAAATTTAGTTGCAAAAATAGTTTAATTATCCCTGTCTCTGTTTGATCTTGGGATTTTTCTTATTGATTACGTAGATGCGCCCTTTTCTCTTGACTATCTTGCAGTCAGCGCTGCGCTTTTTTACAGATGCTCTTACTTTCATTATCTTATAGTTTCTATTTATACCTGAATGTTATTCTTCCTTTTGTAAGATCGTAAGGTGACATTTCAACCTTAACCTTATCACCTGGCAGAATCTTTATATAGTGCATCCTCATTTTACCTGAGATATGCGCGGTAATAACATGCCCGTTCTCGAGTTCAACTCTGAACATCGCATTAGAAAGGGCTTCAATGATAGTACCGTCCTGCTCAATTGATGGTTGTTTAGCCATACTATTACAATTTATTTAGTACTTCTTCAATAAATTCAAATGTTGTCAATACGTCTGCTTTTCCTTTATTTACCGCTACGGCATATTCAAAGTGCGCCGAGGGTTTCCCATCAGCAGTTTTTATTGTCCATCCATCGCTCATCTGAAGAGTCTCTTTACTGCCAAGGTTGATCATCGGTTCGATGCAGATGACCAATCCTTTTTCAATCTTAGGTCCCGTGCCTTTTTTCCCGAAGTTCGGCACTTCAGGCGGTTCATGCATTTTTTTCCCTATGCCATGCCCGACAAGTTCCCTTACAACTGAATATCCCCCGCTTTCTGCTTTCGACTGCACCGCATTTGAAACATCACCAATCCTGTTTCCTGCAATTGCAGCTTTTACACCCTCTTCAAGCGATGCCCTGGTGAAAACGAGGAGGCGTCTGATCTCTTCTTTTATTTCTCCGACAGCAAAAGTAAAAGCACTGTCACCAACCCAACCATTCAGTGTCGCTCCGCAGTCAACTGATATAATGTCACCGTCTTTAAGCACATAGTTTGAAGGAATACCATGTACCACTTCATCATTGACAGATGTGCAGAGAGTATTTGGAAAACCACTATATCCCTTGAATGCCGGAACTGCGGAATGATCGCGAATAAATGTTTCGGCTATTTCATCAAGATAAAGAGTGGTCACCCCGGGTCTGATATGTCTTGCAACTTCAGCCAGTGTTTTCGACACCAGCATGTTGCTCTCCTTTAACAACCCGATCTCTTCATCAGTCTTCAAATACAACATCAAAGAACGTAAATATATATTTATATCGAGGTAACAGCGCCTGTTCTGCCTTTCACGCGGCCCGATTTCATGAGACCATCGTAATGACGCATAAGCAGGTGACTTTCAATCTGCTGTAGTGTGTCAAGCACAACGCCAACAAGGATCAAAAGCGAAGTTCCTCCATAAAATTGCGCAAACTGCGGTGTAACACCGGCTATAACTGCCACAGAGGGCAAAACAGCAATTATTGCGAGGAAAATTGAACCGGGCAAAGTGATCCTTGACATAATCATATCAAAGAACTCCACGGTTTTCCTCCCCGGTTTGATTCCCGGTATGAATCCACCGTTCTTCTTCATATCTTCAGCCATCTGAACGGGATTTATCGTAATCGCTGTATAGAAATAGGTAAATGCAATAATCAGTAATGCAGTTACAAAGTTGTACCAGAATCCATAAATATTTGAGAAAACAACAACAAATCCTGAGCTCTGATCTTTAAATCCTGCGATAAGCATCGGGAGCATCATGATTGCCTGGGCGAAGATGATCGGCATAACACCGGCAGCATTGACTTTCAAAGGAATATATTGCCGCACTCCTCCATATTGCTTGTTTCCGATAATTCGTCTTGCATACTGGACAGGCACCCTTCGAGTGCCCTGAACCAGCAAAATTGTCCCGATAATCACTACAAACCAGAAGATGATCTCAACTATAAGGGCAATCGGGCCTCCTTCACCGTTCATCCTTGTTCCCCATTCGAAGAGGAAGTTCTGAGGCAGACGGGCTACGATACCTATCATGATAATGAGTGAGATACCATTACCGATACCCTTATCGGTTATCTTTTCTCCAAGCCACATTATAAAGATCGTTCCTGCCGTAAGTATTATCGTTGACGATACCATGAAGAAGCGCTGATATGCACCTGAGAGTACAAATGCCCCTCCTTCGAGGGTACGCGTCAGGCTTATAAGATATGTAGGCGCCTGAAGGATCAGAATGGCAACCGTAAGATATCTGGTGTACTGGTTCATTTTGCGTCTTCCGCTTTCACCCTCTTTCTGAAGTTTCTGGAAATAAGGAAAGACTATACCAAGAAGCTGTACTACGATTGATGCAGATATATAAGGCATGATCCCAAGGGCAAAAATGGAAGCCTGAGAGAATGCACCTCCAGAGAACATATCAAGAAGTCCCATAATACCTTTGGATGTACTGGTCTGGAGATTTCCAAGAAACTCAGGGTTGATACCAGGCAGGGAGACATATTTCCCAAGCCTGTACAACAATACAATTCCAAAAGTATAGAACAACCTTGCGCGAAGGTCTTCTATCTTGAAGATGTTCTTTATGGTCTGAATGAATCTCATGAAATTACAGTTTTACTACGGTCCCGTTTTTTGCTTCAATTGCTGCAACAGCTGATTTGCTGAATGCATGTGCATGAACTTCGAGCTTTCTTTCAAGTGTACCTTTTCCAAGGATCTTCACCAGTGCATTTTTCGAAACCAGTCCAGCTTTGACCAGAACTTCAAAATCGATTTTATCGAGCTTGTTATTTTCAGCAAGGTTCTGGAGGACACCTATATTGATGCCTTTGTAATCCTTGCGGTTGATGTTTTTAAAACCGTACTTCGGAACCCGTCTCTGAAGGGGCATCTGGCC